>DASWFI010000037.1:0-3190 GCA_036394315.1 Patescibacteria group bacterium | reverse complement strand
GCGCACTTGCATGGGGTGCAAGGGGTCGCAAGTTCGAATCTTGTCGTCCCGACGAACAAGAAGCCCGCAGCGAAAGCTGCGGGTTTTGCTTTTTCAGGAGCATGGAGAACTTGTTCTCCAACGCGGATGAAGAAGCAAAACCGTTCCGACGAAGTCGGGACCGGGCTTCTTGGGTAAGATGGAGGGCAAAAAGATCACCGCAGGTAATCTTGTCGTCCCAACCAAAAGGAACATCTATTCGAATCAAAGCCTGTAAATAATCAGTATTTACAGGCTTTTTTCGTTTCCTGCCTGTCTAAAAATATCAGAAAAAATCAAGATTCCGGTGTGCTTTTCGGTGAGCTAATTCCGGCATGGACTTTGAGCTCACCAGACTGCCTTCAAATCATTGAATCACACAGATTTATGTCATTTTTTTGTTTTTCTGATTGGATTCGAAATGGATTCGAACGTGCGGACAGACAACAAATGTGAAGAGTGAAAACGATTTATTTCAAAACCCATCAAAAAAAATGTCATGAAGACCACCCATTCCTTCAGCATCGACTTCCTGATCCGTAGATGCAAGGAGAACAAAAAAAAGGCGCTTATCTATGCTCGTATCACCGTTGATGAAGAACGGCGGGAAATTTCTCTTAAAGAACAAGTAGATGTCACAGACTGGGACGCCAAAAAAGAAATCGTCAAAGGGAAAACAGAGCAAGTAAAATCCATCAACCTTTTCATTGAAGATGTACGATTCAAGATCAAGGAAAAATATCGTATACTTTGCGACAAAGAAGTGCTGGTAACGGCAGAGACAGTTAAACAAGCGTACCTCGGCACACATCTCCTATTAAAAGGCCATAAACTCGTCGAACTGCTGGAATACTACTGTAAGATATGGGAGCCAAAATTGAAGCCAGGTGGTTTCCCGACTATTTAAAAATAAAGAAACTGCCCTTAGAAGACATACTGGATGCGTATAGAAAGCATTCCATTTTAAATGAAAAAAAACAGTACAAAAATGATGATCATTTTAAAGCCGCCTACGCAGATACTTTGTATCCTTTTTCCTTATTTATAAACAAATTTACCCAAAACGGCTATATCAAAGTGCCTTTTGCACTAATGAACCATATTCTCCCTGAAATTTTTAAATGATATTCAGGGAAAAGATATCTCTAAGATATTTCAGGATAAAGTTCCATAGATCTTTATCTTCAATGGCAAGACCGGGCACCAGTTACTGGATTACCACAATGGCACTTCAATATACCTCGTAGCACTCGTAGTCTAAATGTTGTTTACCATTTTGTAATCCTCAACAAGAAAATTCGAAATTTGTTTGAGGATTTATTTTATAAGCTATCCTTCGGAGATATAGAATTCCTACCTAATTTAGATAGCAAAAGAAGAGTCAGCGTATTTGCAGATTCTTCGCAAAATTTTATATCGCTAAAAGGAGGAAAAAATATGAACACCTATATACTTTTTTTTCAGGAGATCGACAGAACAAAGTTTATGGTTGTAGGAGGCAAGGGCGCTAATCTGGGCGAACTGTCCAGAATCAAGGGGATACGGGTGCCGGAGGGTTTTTGCGTTACCACCGAAGCCTATAAAAAAATAACCGAAAATAATCAGGAGCTTAACAGCTTACTGGATGAATTAACGCGTCTTAAAGCAGAAGAGAGCTCAACTATTAGCGAAATCAGTGCACAAATCCGTATGGCCATTGAAAGAATACCCATTTCTAAGGATATAGCAGAAGAGATTGCGGGTTATCTCACAAAGTCTGGTGAAAAAGATGCCTTTGCTGTGCGGTCTAGTGCTACGACGGAAGACCTGCCGACGGCATCCTTTGCAGGCCAACAGGATACGTATTTGAACATTATCGGAAAGGAAGCAATCCTAAAGCATATCAGCAAGTGCTGGGCATCGCTATTTACCGGGAGGGCAGTAATTTACCGCCTTCAAAACGGCTTCGACCACCGTAAAGTCCATCTGTCTGTGGTTGTTCAGAAGATGGTCTTCCCGCAGGTGGCAGGAATTTTGTTTACTGCCGATCCCGTCACTTCTAATAGAAAAGTGTTATCCATTGATGCCAGTTTCGGACTTGGTGAAGCCATGGTCTCCGGCCTGGTGAATGCTGATATCTATAAAGTGTGTAACGGCAAGGTTATCGATAAGAAGATATCCACCAAGAAACTGGCTATTTATGCCTTAAAAGATGGCGGCACGAAAGAACAGGAGATTGAGCCTGAGAGGCAGAATAGGCAAGCGCTGACGGATGAGCAGATTTTGCAGCTTGAGCGCATAGGTAGAAAGATCGAAGAACATTTCGGTTGCCCCCAGGACATCGAATGGTGTTTGGTTGATGATACATTTTCTATTGTCCAGAGCCGACCCATCACTACTTTATACCCCATTCCCGATGCCAATGACCAGGAAAATCACGTGTATGTATCTGTCGGTCATCAACAAATGATGACTGACGCCATGAAACCATTGGGAATCTCTTTCTGGCAGCTAACGGCTGCACGCCCCATGTTTACAGCTGGGGGAAGGTTGTTTGTTGATGTTACACAGGATCTGGCTTCACCAGCCAGAAGAGCAATTGTAGTAGATGTCCTGGGAAAAGATCCGCTTATAAAAGACGCACTCATGACTATCTTAGGGCGGGGAGATTTTATCAAATCTCTACCGGATGATAAGCAGGAACAGATTCCCGGTAAAAGCAATCAAGGTTCGTCGCTTGCGGATTATAAAACACTAAACGAATACGATCCGGCAATCGTTTCTGATTTGATCAAGCGTAGTGAAACATCGATAGAAGAACTAAAACAAAACATCCAAACGAAATCAGGATCGGATCTGATTGATTTTATTTTGGAAGACATTCAGCAATTAAAGAAGAGTTTATCTGGTCCGCAAGGTTTTGGTGTGATTATGACTGCTATGAATGCTTCATCATGGATCAATGAAAAAATGAAGGAGTGGTTAGGTGAAAGAAACGTGGCAGACACGCTTTCTCAATCTGTACCCAACAATATCACTTCGGAAATGGGTTTGGCGCTGTTGGATGTTGCAGATGTGATTCGCCCTTATCCAGAAGTAATTGAGTACTTGCAGCATGCAAAAGATGACAACTTTCTGGATGAACTGGTTCAGTTTGATGGTGGACAGGAAAGCCGGGACGCCATCCAGGCTT
>DASWFI010000036.1:0-2955 GCA_036394315.1 Patescibacteria group bacterium | reverse complement strand
GATGGCTTGCGGGGTTATCCTGATTCACAATCATCCCATAGACCACGCCCAACCAAGCCCTGAAGATGTAAACCTAACTTTTAGGGTACAAGCTGCTTTGCTACTTGTCGAAACTGTATTGGTTGACCATCTTATTCTTTCCAAAACCGGGTATTATTCTTTTAAAGAAAAAGGAAACCTGTGGTAAAGCTATTCCCAACTATTTTAACCCTAATAATATGAATCAGAAAAACTTTTCTGCGTTGCTGGACTTCTTGCGTTTCCGTGGCTTTGGGGAACCATTCGATTTTATCCTGGAATTGGAAAAGCTGGTCGCCCAGGATTTGCCGGCATTTCATCTTCCCACCGAAGCCTCTTTTGACGATTCAACGAAAATGGAAGCCATACTTTATTTCCGCAAGTCGATCCAGGAAGATGGCTATTTTCTCATTAAATATATTGCCAACCTACACCACCTTGATGAGCCCGACAGAGATCGATCGCAAACCTTTTATACCTATGATGACGCAGGAATTACTTTTATGGAGGTCTATAATTTGTTAAATGGTCGATCCGTCTATAAAAACCTTGTTACCTCTTTTGGTGAAAAGTATAATGGATGGCTGCAACTGAATTTTAAAGAGAAGGACGGTCCAGATAATTATAGGCTCCATAAATATAAGGACCTACATGGATTTGATTTGGAAAAAGTGCTGGAGCTATATCCCATTCGGGAAATGCGGGAGAGGGAAGGGAGAGAGTCGCTGATCCGATCTCTAAAAAAGGGTAATCTTCATCCCGCTCATTTTGTAAAACCGAAAAAGACGGAATTGAAATTCATCGGAGCCAACGCTCGTAATAAAACCATCAATATTTATTCGACAGGTATGACCAAAAGCAAAAAGGTCAGTTGACCTGAAACGCAGTAGGAGGTACTCCTAAAGTCGGTATTTTACATACCAATTGGGTTGAAAGGTCCGGTGTTTCTACACTGGGCCTACATTTATTGAGTATTGCGGTCTGCCGAGAAACCTTATCCCTTTGCCGCCGTCCTCCGGTGAGACGAGCTACTAGCATGAGAATGAGTGCTATTTGCATTTTAATCTCATTTTAATGACTTCTTAATCACTGACCGCTATTAAATAACAAAAACAGTCCTTAGTTTTATATCCCTACTACTCTGTCATGAATTACCACGAAAGCTTCCATATTATCTTTTCTTACAAGAACCGGATTTACCTGGGAAAAGTCAATGTATCACACCTTCCCGGGCTTTACTATTTCTCCATTTTGCTGGATAATCAAAGAAAGCTTTTTTTTGTAGATGACGAACAAGATCAGTGGATCGAGAACAATGAAGGGAATACGCTCCTGGCGGACCAGATCGGGGGAGCCATTGACAGGCATTATCATCCTGACCATTTCCAGGACAATCCTCCTATCAATCCAGATGAATCCACATTCTTCCATTAACCTTCCAAGGAATCCTTTTCCGCTCCGCGTAACTCCCCGTAACACTTTCTATTTACTTACTGCACATTCGCATCTAATCATACACTATACGTATGGGTGATTTCACGGCCTCGGGCAGCTTTTTTCGCCCTCCTAGAAGCTTTTTTCCTTATTACTATAATTTGTTTTCCGGCGTTCTACCATGTAGGATAGTCAATCCCAATGTCTTAGGAAGGCTTCCACGACTAAGGGGATTTGCAGAATAGAACGAGGAAATACTTACCTGCCTTATTGGGTAAGTTTTAACACTCATATTAAAAAATAATCCATTAAATTGGATAACAGTAGTACTTGAACGACATGCTTATCGCTTGTTCTGGACGTTGTTCAACTCTTTACAAACAGATCGACTATGCCTATTCCCTGCTCCCTCTTGGGCGCAAAACGCTGTACCTCTACGATTGGCGGATACTGTCAGTTCCCTACAAGGGCGGTACTCCGAAAGCAAATTTTCCGAATAGCAACTTCCCTACATATAATTCCCCTTATACCCTTTGCTAACCTTAATCGGACCATTAACCAACCCTACACCGTATGAAGAACAAACCAACCACCTTCGATGTCCGGCCTTATAATATTAAAGAGCTGTGCGCTATCTATGGCGTTACCTACCGCACCATGATTGGCTGGCTGGAAGCCCACCGGGAAGCCATTGGCGAGAAAGTAGGCCGGTACTATACCGCTCTCCAGGTAAAGATCATTTTTGAAAAGCTGGGCCTTCCCTCGCAGATCGACGAAGACGATTGAGTAGCCAGGGGCGCTTTCACCTTTTCCGCCGGTTAGACCGTTAAACGGAACTTTGCAAACTTATTGGTATCTACATCGCTGCCATTGCCGATGCCTACCACTGTTTTTGCCATATCCCTCGTTAGGAAATTGATCATTCATTCCCTGCTTTTCTCCAGTAAGCCAAAGCTCTAAAAAGAAGCCGTTATATGCACCCGATGGGTGAAAGTGTAAATATCTGGATAGTATGCCAGCCTATCGTCCTAATGTTCTGCTCTCCTTTATAAGCAGTGCTGACTAGCACGGTGGACCCCGGTTTCGGAAAACGGCACATGTCCGAGACCGAGGAATCCTTCTTTTTAAATGATGCATGGCCGGGTTTCACGCGGAACAAAAGATGGGAATGGTTGTCCCTAATTATCCGAATTCTGTTATTTTTTGCGCATCCTTGCGCATCCTTGCGAATAAGTGAGAGAGCCCTTTTCGCTCATCGTAGGTTTGTCTTGTCAACCCGCTACTATAACCGAAAACAAAAAGATGAGACAACCTACCTTAAAAACACATCGCACTTGCCCGCCTTCCCTGAAAGTTATCCCAGGAGGCAAAGAAGAAGGCGGAGAGCTGCCTAAGCTGGCTGGTATCGCCTGGATATTTGTTTCTTCCGCCTTATGGAACTGTACCCAATTTTCTACGTTGGAAAAACAGGCTGCCCAGAAAAAGATCACCCGTTATCTCCGG
>DASWFI010000035.1:0-2485 GCA_036394315.1 Patescibacteria group bacterium | reverse complement strand
GATCATGCTGGTGACTTTGAGCAGGGTGGGAGGGGAGGGGAGGGGGGGGGAGGGTGCGGGGGATTTTGCCTGCTGGGTTTCTGCGGGTACTATGTGGTCTTTTTTCGTTGTGGCATCGGGGGTATGCACCTTCTCCATCCTGGTCTTAGCTTGCATTCTAGGGGTGTTGTCGGAAGGGGGGGGCAGCATGTGTTGTGCGTTAGTGCCCGTGCTCTGCCCTGCAATGGGTGATGGCATTACTTTACGGTTTTCTCTGGTGGGTATACGACTTATGGAAGGTTTATAACATTGATATAGATAAGAGTTATATATGTTACTATTTCTAGACTAGCTTCCACATTCTTTGGTGAGTGTTATGCCATGGAGGTGGTGGTTGCTGGAAAAGGAAGTCCCTCTTTTCGATGTGTACATTATTATATCCCCATCTAACGTCAAACTTAGTGAACCAAGTTTTGTTCAGTAATTTGGCAATTAGTTCTTTAATTAGGGGTAAAGGATATTTATTCTGGACTGTCCATTCATTTAATTTGCAATAGTCTTGGACTGGTCACAATTTTCCATCCTTTTTCTTAATAAAGAAGAAGGGGGATGAATAGGGAGATTTGGATGGTCAAATATATCCTTTCTTCAGGTGATCTTTTATGAACAGATCTAATGAATCTTGTTCTCCTGGAGCTAAGGGGTATAATTTGCAATCAAGGGTCTTAGATGCGTTTGGTTGGAGATCTATAGCATGATCCCATGGTCTTGTCTGAGGGAATCGTTGTGCTGCTTGTTCATTAAATACTTTATGGTATTTGTGATATTCTTTTGGTATTTGTTTATGCCAGGGAAGTTCTTGTTTAGGAGCTTTCCTAATTGCAAGTTGTGTAGCGACTGTGGTACGTTTGATCCATTGTTTAAATTGATTAACCTTTGCTTTGATCTTGCTTTTGGGTTTGTCTGGATTTGCAGACTTCCTGACTTCTGCAATATCTTCGGTAGAGGCCCAAAGGGTGCCTTTAATATTGCCTTCAGTCCAATTAATCTCTGGATTTGTTGCTTGGAGGAAGGGGTATCCTAATATCATGTCATCTTCTCCAAGATCTAAGATAAGGAATGTCTGCATTTTGCGTTTGAGTTGACCATTAAGTTTAAGATAGGCAATCTTAAAGTTAACTAGTTCTTCTATGTTGCCATTCTGATTCTTCGTTCCATCTACATTGCGTACTATCTTGGGTTTGCTTAAAGAGTGTGTGGGTATATTATATCGGGAAATAAATGAGGGGGAAATGAAGTTTTCTGTGGCGCCACTATCAATTAGTGCTTGTGCTTCGGCCGCTACTTTCGAAGTATACATTTGTACTTTTGCTTTGATTGATCGCTGCTTCAGTACAAATGCATCACTAGGAAAGATTGCCCTGATCATGGCTGCTTGATTAGGGCTATTTAAAAATTTACGCCTTGATTCTTCATTTCAAGAACCCACTGTTCTCTTTCTTCTTCTGTAAAGCGTGCAGTACGCTCCGCAATGTTGGGAATGTCTGTTATTGTTTCAATTGAATCGTCTTCATCTGTGTCAAGATTGCTTTCGTCGTCTGAGTCTGTTATGGCTCTGATTTTAGCTTGTTGACGCAGTGCTTGGAAGCGCTGCATCTGTTGTTCTTGACGCTTTCCTGGTTTCTTGAATCCAGGTTTGGATTTCTGAGGGCGATTCTGGGTTTTCTTAAAGGGACATTCTCTTGCCATGTGTCCTCTTCGACTACAATTAAAGCATCTTCCTTGATCTCGATGCCTTCGCTTATCTTCTTCAGTATAAGCTTTATAAATTTGTGTAAAGACAGGTGGATCGACGTCCATTGGTGCTGTCTGATCGTTAGGATGACGCCTAGGTCTTCCATTCTGTTGTGGGGTTTGCCATTGAAACCATTTCTTTCCTGGGTGTAGCATCGCCTGTTTGCGTGCATACTTTCGTTGTTCTGTTCGCGCTGCATCGATCCATCCATCCATGGTATCTGGAGGGGTGTCTCGACTAAGGATCTTCTCAAGTAGATCATACTTGAGTCCTCGAGCGAACTTATCTACTGTAGCTGCTGCATCTCTGCTAAAGCCTGCTCACGTTGCCAAATGATTAAATGTGGCTATATAACTGTCGAGATCGTCCTTATTCATTTTGAGATCTTGCAGTTTATGATAGGCAGTAGCTTGTGCTGCAGTATCGGTAAAAGTACGATTGAACGCAGTTAAAAACTGTGTCCAATGTTCTTCTTCGTCTCGGGCATGGGTATTAAGACGATCATTAAGTGCTGTCACTTGATCTCTCACCCAATCTTTGATGTTATCTCCGCGCATAAGTGATAGCGCGTAGAGAACTCTTAAGTAAGGAGTGGCCATTATGTCACTCGTCGTATTAAGTCCTTGGAATAATTCAAATTCCCGTAGGAAGTCTTCGCTTCTGTTCCTATTTCCATTGAACATAGCGGGTACTACTCCTCGTAGTTTATCC
>DASWFI010000034.1:0-2247 GCA_036394315.1 Patescibacteria group bacterium | reverse complement strand
AGGATGGCTGCACCAGCGGCAGCAGCTTCACAGATACCCATCGAGACAAAACTTGTTGAGGACACCCGGGAAGGGGGTGTGCTAGACATGGTTAGCCAAGGGGGGATGAAAAAACTTCATCATTCTAACCCACTGTACATTTAAAGAAGGAGAAAACTCGGAATAAAGCAAGGAAATGATCTGATAATATACTCATTCTCCTATCACATACATGTGGCAAGAGAGGAGGAAGCAATATAAATCAAAATTAATAGATGGCATGGATTCTGTGAGACATCTAAGTTTGGAGCAGAATCCCTTAAACCAAAGCACGCTCCCCATATCTCGTTGTGTTCTACTTGGTCATAGCTTCTCAACACACTTTACCACATGTAAATTGGTGAAGAACTAATGGAGATAGGAAATCTGGGGAGACAAACCGTATGTACTATGGAACGACAAGGCACCCACAAGAGTCTTGAATACCTCTGGCACACTAGGAAGTTGCCAGGATATTCATGGAATATGTTCCAGCTCACTCTTTCCGAGCTTGGATCGATCCCTACTGAGGAGCAACCTTGCACTTGGCAACTAGGGGCATGAGGTGGCACAGCAGCGAGTCGCAAAAACTCCCTGCACTCCATGGTGATTGCTTCGGGTCAGGAGGACATTGACGGACCTCATGATGATGGCAGAGGAAGAGGTGGTGGTAGTGGTGGTGTATCACATTGGCAAATCTGGTAGTAACAACATAGTAGGCAAAATGGTGATAAGGAATGTCATAGTACATACTACTATAGAAGCTTGGTGCATCACACATATTCAAATGTGACCAAAGATCGCCCCTCCATATTTGGTGATAGGAGAACAGGCACTTGTGAAGCTGGTTCTTGATGGATTTTTCAGGAATGTAGGTCACCCCAATTTTTTTTTTGCATTTAGTTGTAAACCTTGAAGTTCAATGAGAGCACGGAGAGAGATGACCCTGGTCTCAGAGCCATGGGAGTCAGATCAATTTCCCTAATGCTCCCAGAGCCATGGGAGCCAAACCGAGTTTCCTGATGTAGAGGCTCGGAATGGTCATCAGAATCACTGCCATCATCGCTTTCCAAATCAGGAGTAGGGGTTCGGGAGGCAGGGAGAATAATTTTATTGGTGGGGAGAGGTGTAGCTTCCCCGTGGATACCAGGTATGCAAAAGAAGGGAGTACAGCAATGACAGCAAAGATAGAGTCGTACGTGAGCTATAAGGCTGGTCAACCACAGATGTTGATGTTGACCAGCCTTATTAGTAGCTTTATAGCTCATGGGTCATTGGTGGAAGATCAAAGATGTTTGAGAAACGGCGGAAACGGATCCAAAGTGGTTCAGGAGATTGGGGCGAAGATGTAATCCAATGAGACGGATTTTAGATAGCTCACTTAGATAGCCATTGGTGTAGTTTCCTCAGGCTCGATCGGTTCTTTCGGATCCATATATTCTCCTGGGCCATCAAAAGTCAGTTGGGATTCTTCCTCTGGATCCTCCTCGATAACATCAAGCTCCATGTTAGGATAAAATACAGTAGCCTCAATGGCCTGTCCCTCGACAAACAGATAGGATAGCACAGAGGAATACTCAATAAGGGACCGAGGAGTTCTCCATGCTCAATGGCAGCTCAAAAACACCCATTCCTTCCTCCCTTACACCAAGCTTGTCTATCAGGTTTGGTGATGACCAAATACAAGACATCAAGACCAACATAGGATGGCACACGTGTTAACCGCAAACTTCCATAGGTCACATATACCCAAGAAATGCCGGCCTTTGTAGGCAGGTCACCAGCCTCTATTATAATAGAGGCTGGGATCAGTGATGAATAGATTGAATAGGTCATTTCACTGAATTGCACCGAAAGGGTCTTTCGTGAGAGAACACTCATGTTCTGGGGGGCGTGAGCATTATTTTCCAAAATAAAAAAGGAAGACTCGCACAGAACGCTCTTAAATGATTATATAAAGCTTTTCAGCATTCTATATATGTGGGTCTGTTGGCCGAACGGCAGTGGCCATTTTAGGTTACTGAAACATGTAGGTTTTGGGTTCGACTCCGACTTATGGAGGTGTTTTTTTCCGAAGAATTTTTTTTGTTGCTTTGAAAATGTGCTATGTGAAGCCTGTACCAAAAAAAAACCAAAAAATAAAACACCTAAGTACTAATCGGACTGATAGCAAAGTTATAGTGGGGATGGCTGCCAACCAACAGAGTGACCACTGGCATGTCAGTAAAT
>DASWFI010000033.1:0-5982 GCA_036394315.1 Patescibacteria group bacterium | reverse complement strand
TTTTTTTCTAAAAAATGAAAATTTAGCCGTTGAATCTTGATTGCGCTATGTCCAGACCTTCTGTTTGTAAGACCTCGATGGCATCTTTGGCTTTGGTTAAAGCTTCTTTCACGATGTTTTCTTCTTCTGGAGTAAATTTTTGCAAAACATATTCATCGCCTGGAGTCTGGCCGCGGGTTTGAGGGTTGTCTATGCCCAATCTGATCCGGATAAAATTTTTAGTACCCAGAGCGTCGATAATTGATTGCACGCCGTTGTGCCCCGCGGAAGAAATATTTTTCATGATTTTGATCGAACCTAGAGGAAAATCCAGCTCATCGTGAACCACCACCAATTCGGCGTCAGGATAAAATTTCAAAATTTGCGCAGCGGCCTCGCCGCTTTTATTCATAAAAGTCTGAGGCTGGGCTAAAATTACATCGTCCAGTTTTAAAAATTGGGAATCATATTTGGTGTCCCAAGTTTCGCCTCCAGCCAACAAATCCAAAACCCGAAAGCCCAGATTATGCCTGGTACTTTCGTATTTACTGCCTGGATTACCCAAACCTAGTATGAGAAACATAATTTTATGCTTTTCTTATGTATCGGATTATTATCGGCGTGCCTTCGAAACCAAATTTTAATCGAAGTTGTTTTTCAAACCATCTTTTCCAGGCATCAGCAATCGCAGAAGGGAAATTCACGGTCATTTTGAATGCCGGCGGGCGAATGCCGATTTGTTTCAGCCCGTAAAATTTCGGCTCTCGCTCGTCATCCATCTTGCCCGGGGTGTTTTCTTCCAGGAGTTTCTGCAAGAAAGCATTCAGATCTTCCTGATCGATTTTTTTGTCCGAAGTGGCAAGCACGTCACAGCCGAATTTTAACAAAAGATCCATGCCCTGGGAAGTTTTAGCGGAGGTGAACAATACCGGCACGTACCACATTTGCGGTAAAAAATTCGGCAGAGCATCCAAAAATTTATCCTGATCTTCTTTTGACACCCGGTCAATTTTATTCAGCAGAATCACTACGGCTTTGCCCGCATCTAGAATATCTGCGGCAATAGCCTGGTCCTGGACCGTGATTTCGGATGAAGCGTCAAGAACGAAAAACACTACATCTGTCTGGGTAATCGTGCGGATGGATTGGAACGCGGCCGCCGCCTCCACATCCGTATCCTGCTGCCATTTCTTTTTTATCCCGGCCGTGTCGAGCAAAACAAATTCCTGGCCCGCATGGGAAAATGGGACCTCGACCACGGAGCGCGTGGTACCGGCCTTATCATGCACCAGCAGGCGTTCTTGTTGTAAGAGCGCGTTGATTAGTGAAGATTTGCCGACATTGGGCTTGCCGATAAAAGCAATTTTGATTCCCGGCAGTTCTTCATACTGCAGTTTTTCGAATTGTTCTTTGAGCTGCTCGACTATGCCGTCCAGCAGATCGCCCACGCCCGAGCCGTTGATCGAAGAGATGAGATAAGGATCGCCCAAACCCAGTTTTTGGTAGGTTTGGCCCGAGGTTTCGTTTTTCGTATTCCGGGCATCAATTTTATTGGCTGCCAGAATTATTTTTTTCCCGGTTTTGTTTAAGTTCGACGCGATTCGCAAATCATCGGAAGTGGGAGGAGTCTTGCCATCCACGACAAGTAAAATTATATCCGCTTCATCAGCGGCGATCTGTGTTTGCTTTTGTACGTTTTTTTCCAATTCAGAATCCGGCCGGTTTACGATGCCCGCGGTGTCGATAAGATAAAACGAAAAACCATTCCAAGCCGTAAGGCCGTAGGCGCGGTCGCGCGTGGTCCCGGCTTCAGGATAAGTCAGCGCGGCACGGCGTTCCAGTATTTTATTGAATAGAGTCGACTTCCCGCTATTAGGCAGTCCGACAATGGCAACTAGAGGTGTTCTCATATCAGGTAGTAGAAATTTGATTAAACATAGGTTACGCCAGGTAATTAATACGTTTTGATTCGCAAAACGTATATCAAATTTTCACTACCTGACATGATATTAGAGCGCGTCTTTCCCTAATATTATCACAAAATCCGCAGTTGATGAGGTATAGTTAATATCCGAAGTAGTAAGACTGTATTTGGTTTTCAAGTAATCTAGAGTATTGGGCTTGCTACCGTGGGAGTTATCGTAAAGAATTGTTTGGTCATAAGGAACTTTACCCAGGAAAGAGGTGAAGCGGGCGTTTATGCCATTGCCCGCCAAGGTTTTGAATTTAGTGGCAGCGAGGCCGGATTTGCCGGTAGAGTTTTGAATTTCCACTACCGCTGATTCTTTTCGCAGTTTGGCAAGCTCTGACGTGTTCTGTAAAAATTTATGAATGTCGGCCACGCTTTTACCATTGCAAGGAAGTACTACATAGGCAGTAGTCGGAGGGTTGGCAGTCGTTGGTGTCGGATCTTCGGATATCGGTACTGGAATTGGAGTAGGCGCGGGAGTAGGACTTGATTTTGGGGTAGGTGTGGGGCTGCGTTTGGAAGAAGGAGCCGGCGGGGCCAGTGTGGGGTCAGTTACTACTGGTGGTGGTACGATAATTGGCACTGGAGGTTTACCAGTAGCCAGATCGATCATGCCTGCACAAATAAGTTTGTCATCTGGATCAAGGGCGAATGAATAGATTGCTTTGGCAGGAACCTTGGTAGCAATATCTGCTATTCGTTTGAGTTGGTATGGTTCTAAGTTGGTGCGAATACTGTCAGTAAAGGTGGATAGAAGATTATTGAGTGTTTTTAGATCATTAAGCTTAAGTCCCAGAGCCTTTTCTTTCATGGCCGAGATAATTTTTTTCTGCCTTTCGCTTCTGGCAAAATCCGATCCTTCCCCGTTATTTCCGTGACGTGAACGGGTAAATATCAGCGCCCGCGCGCCATTCATGTGTTCCGGGCCTTTGGTAAAAGTAACCGGCGCTATGTATCCGATGTCCTCATCAGGAAAAGAAGAATCAGTAAAAGTTTTATCAATAGTTATATCGACACCACCCACGTCATCCACCGCTTTTACAAATCCTTTAAAGTCGAGCATTGCATAGTAGGGAATTTTAAGGCCGGTAAGTTCTTCCAATTTTTGTAAAGCGGCATCACCCCCAGTGCCCGGATTATCCTTTTCAGCATATGCGTAAGTCGCGTTTATTTTTTGAAAGCCCCGATTTGGAAGCGTGATCATGAAATCACGGGGAATAGAAGTCAAAATCACTTCATTTGTCTTCGTATTAATGCTGACCACAATCATAGTATCAGTTAGAAACGGACCGTCGTGTCCAGGACCGCCCACTCCCATCAGTAGAATATTTATTTGTCCCTCTTCCTCGCCGATCATAGGTTTGTCAGGACTGATCAGTAGCCCAGTGATCCTTTGAAAAATATTTTGATTGCCGGTAAAGATTTTATTTGTCTTAGCTATAAGGTTGTATCCGACAAAACTGATTCCTGCGAGTAAAATTAAAATCAAAAGCAGCCACTTCCATTTTCGTCGTGGCTTTCGGGGGCGAGGCGTTAATTCATTGCTTGCAAAATGATGATGAACTGGCCGGATTGCGTCAAAGTTTGTCATTAGGCTAAGGTAATTTTATTAATATTCAGTTGTGGCAGTATCGAGTGTTTAAGTGCTTAAATATTATACGCTTTTCACGTGTTGATTTCAATGCCGCTTATCTGTTAAGCTGTTAAAGCTACGTTAATGGGTCATGCGTTGCGGGCGGTTAGCTCAGCGGTAGAGCATTGCATTCACATTGCAGGGGCCACAGGTTCGAATCCTGTACCGCCCACCAGAATTTTAACTACTAATGAGGGGTTCATGCCCCACAATTAACATATTTTTGTATGGATCAACCAATCAATCAAACACCTAATCGAAATTTTTTTGGCAGCTTTGCTGCAACCTGGCTTTTTATCTGGGATTTTTTGAAAATAGTACTGATCGCGCTTGTAATTATCGTCCCGATTCGTTATTTTGTATTTCAGCCCTACATTGTTTCCGGATCATCCATGGAACCGAATTTTCGAAACGCCCAATATCTGATTGTCGACAAACTGACTTACCATTTCCGCCAGCCAGTGCGAGGAGAAGTGATAGTAATGCATTATCCCCGCGACCCAAAACAGGATTTTATAAAGCGGATTATAGGGTTGCCGGGTGAAAAAATTCAGATTGATAATGGCAAGATTACCATTTTTAACGCAAGCCATCCCCAGGGTGTTGCACTCGATGAAAAATACCTGCCGAATCAAGGCTTAACCTATACGCAGGACCCGATCATAGTGGGGGGGAGCAAGACTTTGACTTTAAGCTCGGATCAATACTTTATGATGGGAGACAATCGGCTGGCTTCTTCCGACTCGCGCTCCTGGGGGCCATTGCCCAAAAGCGATATCGTGGGCAGGACTCTGATCCGCGTCCTCCCCCTGACAGATTTTAAGGTCTTTACGCAAAGCCCGGCTTACGGTTTATAAAATAGATTTAAGTTGTCAGTTGTTCGAACTTAAATTTTTAATCTCACAACTAATATTATGGGAAGACCAAAGAAATTAACTCCAACTATAGAAAAAGCTCCGCCGCGGCTGGCGGGAGCCATGGACCTCCTGCCCGAGCATCATATGTCTTTGGATGTTTTTTCGGAAAAACTCTTAGCCTTGGCGCACACTTTCGGTTATGCCAAAGTTGAAACCCCGGTGCTGGAGGACGCGCGACTGTTCAATTTTTGGTCACAGGGAACTGATCAGATCATCTCTTTCAACGACGCCAAAAATAATCTCATAGCTCTTAAACCGACAAATATATTCAGTTTGGGCCGTATTTATTTGGAGCATCATTTTCCTGAACGGGAGAAAGTGACGAAGTGGTATTACGACTCACCGGTAGCCTGGCTTAGCAACAACGGCGAAGCAAAACAAACTTCAGAATTCGGTTTTCAAATTTTTGGTCAGACGGCTCCAATAGCCGACGCTCAGCTGATAAATCTTTTGTTAAAATTGTTTTCAGAAATCGGATTGCCATCTTTGTCATTGGAAATCAACAATATCGGCTGCATTGAATGTTTGCCCGGGTACCAGGAACAGTTGAAGAATTATTTTAAAGATAAAAAATACGATCTTTGTGAAAACTGCATTGAAAATCTGGAAAACAACCAACCTTTGCAGATTTTGGCCTGCACCAACCTTTCTTGTTCCACTGTGGCCAGTGAAGCGCCAGTCATCATAGATTTTCTTTGTGAAAACTGCCGGCGGCATTTTATCGGAGTGCTGGAAGGTCTGGACGAATTGGGGATTGCTTACAACCTGAATCAAAAAGTCATCGGCAAGCCCTGGTCGCGCCGCACGGTGTTTGAAATCCGCTCGCGCAACGAAACCGGGGAGACGACTTTGGGATTTGGCGGGCATGCGGATGATTTGATCCAGGGATTGGGCGGAGCGCCCTCGCAGGCCCTGGGATTTGTCGGCACCATGGATAAAATTCTCTCCGCTCTGGAAGCGGCCAATGTGAAATTTGTAAACAAAAATAAAGTGGACGTGTTTTTGGTGCCATTGGGCGATTTGGCTGCCAAAAAAACCCTGCGTTTGTTTACGGAATTATGGAATCATAACATCGTGGCCTCGGAATTTATAGGTCCTGGTTCGATCAAAACCCAATTGAAGCTGGCGGAGTCAAATAAAGTCAGCATTGCCCTGATCATCGGGCAGAAGGAAGCGCGTGAAGGCACAGTGATCTTGCGCGATGTCCGTTCCGGCATGCAGGAATTATTTACCTACGAGCGGATCATCGAGGAAGTCAAAAAACGACTGGGTAAATGAATTAAATTGATCTTTTGGTCAATTTATGTTATACTTGCCCCATCTTACAGAGAAAGGGGTGGTTTATTTGGTAGAGGTTAAAAGAAAAGACAACGAATCCTTTGAAAGTTTACTTCGACGTTTCAACCGCAAAATTCAGCAAAGCGGTGTTTTAGTGCGCGCTCGTAAAATTCGATTTTTCGAGCCCACGAGATCCCGCAATCTGT
>DASWFI010000032.1:0-8061 GCA_036394315.1 Patescibacteria group bacterium | reverse complement strand
CCTTATGCCGTATAAAATATCCCGGCCAATTAGTTGTCAGAGAAATCAACATCATAAAAGCCTATTGCTCCGACCCTCGTTTTCTGCTTTGGCCCCTGGCTTCTGTTTATCACCAGATCCGAAGGGATAAGGTTGCTTTTTGTACGATCAGTACTTTTTATAAATATGTATCCTTACTGGGATTAAAAAGGAAGGTTGTAGGTCATCGAAGGGAAAATCACCATACCGGTATTTGCGCCCATGCCCCGTTACAAATTTTACATGCGGATGCGACTGTTTTCAGAACAGCGGACAACCAGAAAAGCTATATCCATCTGGTACAGGATAATTATTCCAGGGCGATTTTGGGTTATATGGTGTCTGAATCATGTAAGGCGGAGAACACCTTTGAAAATCTGGATGCTGTTTTGCAGACGTACCTCATTCCATCGTGTATTTCTTCCAGCCTTCTTCTCACAGACTATGGCCCGGAGAATGCCGGGACGGTAAGAAATCTGATTGCCGGTTCACTATCCCCCGCCATTAACCACCTGATTGCCCAGCGTGATATCGATTTCTCCAACTCGATGATTGAAGCCGTCAATAAGCAACTAAAATACCGGTTTCTTTACCATTATCCTATTGCCGATCATGCCCCGTTGACAAAACGCCTTCAGCAAGCCGTGCAGGATTACAACAACCGCCCTCACAATATCTTAAATGGATTGACCCCGCTTGAAGTTCTTGATGGAAAGGCATTTGATAGAGATGCCTGCCAGCAGCAGATGGCCCTTGCCAGAAATGCCAGAATAGCCGAAAAAAAAAGATTCAATGTTGTTACTACAGCTTTTAATCCAACAGTGAACCATTGATCTCCCGCTTTCTCTTTTGATTCTTTTCAACCTTGTAAAGTACACCCCTTTTATTTTTAAAGTCTTTAAAAAAATACCTGCCCCTCTGCTCGAAATTCATGAACTCCTGTGTCCGGATATCCGCACGGTTTAATGTAGAGAGTCTGTGTAGGTTGCACGGCTTATTATGAAAAAGTCTTGCCTTCAAACTCGTTGACATAGTCATCTGATTTATAAAAACTCTTTAAATTCGTTCCGCAATACGGGCAAAAATTTATAGTCATTTTAGGTAAATAAAGGCTGAAACTTTGGTATCCTGTAGTAATGTAAAAACCGTAATAAATTTTGTTTCCAAGTAAAGGATCCTTTTCAAATTTAACTATCCTAATATTAGGAGATGTAGTGGCAGGCAATTTAATGTCTGTTTCAAATTTTTTACAACAATAGTTCATGTTTTTATTTTGTCATGATTTTTATAAGTGCCTCTCTCAGTGCAGAATTGGACACTACATATTCTAACCCCTTTTGACCTGTTACGGAATTTATTCCCATTCTGGTCTCAATGAAACCTTCTTTTACTAACATATTAAAAGATTGACTAGGAATAGAAAAATTTCCTACTCCTAACCCTTGTTTAGCGTATCCAGCTGCATATGCCTCATCTTCTGCAAGAAATAAGGCTCCCGATCCACTTTCGCTTCCTGATAACCCTCGATATATTGTCGTATAGCTTTCGCTCGCTTCTGTCAGCATTCCTGCAAAAACTTCACTAGAATAAAACCTTCCCGTTAATGACCCGATTGCCCCAATTTCACCAGCACTTGCGCTTACAGATGCAGCTCGCAACAGCCAACCAATTCCCTCGGCACCGTATGCTGCAATTCTCTCATAAGGAATAAGCATACTTCCAATGGCTATAAGACCTTTCTTTGTACATTGTGCCTTTAGAGCTTGAAGTTCTGCTTCTGTTAACTGTTTTGGCTTTGCAGCATATTTTGCAATTAATTGATCGGCAATATCCCCATAAGGAACACCTCCAAATTTAAAATCACCTGCCTGATTAAAAGGATTATAAACAGGTTCATTACTTTTAACAGGCCCTTTTGGCTTTTTATCTCCATCGCCGGGGCCATTGTCACCATCATTGCCCATGGTATTCTGCAAATACTTCACTAGAGCTACAGCAGTATTCCCTGTTACAGTAGTTGTATTTCCCGATACCGAGACATCGTCTGATGGGTCCATTCCATCCGGATCAATAAATCTTATGGGATTATCATACGTATAATTATATGGGCTCCATCTTCTGCTATGTTCAGCCAATGGATCTATATTATGCCAAACCCCTAATTGCGGGTCCTGCATCCTGGCCTCATAATCATACTCCTCCAATCCGCTCCCATCCGAGAATTCCTGGTTTTGCAATTCCTTCCCATTATAACGGTATTTATTTTGGGCGTACTGAGTCTTCAACGCCTTATCCGATATCCCCGCCATAGTGAGTCCGAACGGATAATAATGATTCTCCTCCAATGATTTTTCCGCTAAAACTCAATCAAATAAGCTTATACAGAATTATTTTTTTTTGAGTAAAGTTCACAATGATCAATTGATCAATGATACTTGTACGAAATAGGGCTAACTTATAGTAGCCCGTGTCTGATTTTTGAACATTGCCGTTAAACCCATTCCCCATTTCCAATTCACTTATCGGCAGTTTTTTGTATCCTAAATTCAATAATTGTTTTTCCAACGAATCAATATTCAAATTCTGCATTTTAAACACAGCCTGTATTATTCCTTCCTCCTTTATGCCTGACTTATTTTCATTATATTCTACCAAACTTGCATTAGACTCGTTAAAATTCAGCATACTATATTTATTCAATAGCTGATAAGGCCTTCCATTAAAAGACATATTACATGAAATGCCTAACAAAAAACTAAATAAGAAAAGATAAATTAATTTCATTTTTGAATATTATTTTGATAATAAGATACCCCCTTCCCGTAATATACATTGAAATCTTTTGCTCCACCAAAGTTAGACGCCACAAAGACCATTCTTGTTTTAGTTTCTGCAGAAACACTTCGATCTCCCCAAGATTTTGGATCAAAATCATACTTGTCATAAAAGCCAACAGCTTTTCCTTGAGGATCATAGAGCATAGTAGCAGTGCCAAAAGCTTTGTCATATCTATCAGAACTATAAAAGCTTATAGTTTTTACGACATATTCATGACCATTTAGAGTTATCTTGACTCCTGGAATATTTTGAGCGCCGCACGGTTTAATGTAGAGAGTGTGTGTAAGTTGCACGGCGATCAGGTAGATAGGCTCAAATATTCACTCAATAATTAAGCAGACATTTTCTGTTCATCTATATACTTCTCAAGCTCGGTAATCTTCAAACTCCCAATGTCCAATTCTCGATAACTTTATTGCTATCTCATTCCAGTCTTTACCGCTGCAACTATCAAATAGCCTTTTAACTTTTTCCAAAATTCGTTGCATATCAAATTCAAAGACAATTAGTTTATGCTGCCCTAATACCATTTCTCCTAAATTATGATTGTCCATTAACCATTTGGGGGTGCAAACCTCGATATCAAACAATTCTTCTTCCATCGTCCCTTTTGGGCCAACGGCCACCATCAATAAGAATGAGAAACTTTTCTCATCTATTGGTCGATAAGTATTAAAATCTACTATTTCTGCACTAATAATGCTTTTTACTTCTGATTGCATGATCAAATTTAAATTGTCAGGGATTTATATTTACATGTCCATTACCTAATTTTTTCCCGTTTTCTAGTATCTCAAAATTTGATTGAACACCTGTGGTCGCATAGGGGGAATTCGGTTTCGCCGACGGTGGCATATAAACGTGTGTACCATCTTGACTGACTAACGTCTTTCCATCACTTGCAATTCTATAATTGTCTCCTACCCAAATTTTTCCTAACCTGTCTGATTCAACTGCGGTTGCGTCACCCAATGTATAATTTCCTCGTCCTTCTGAAGCCTCTCTTAACCACCCCATATCATTTGCGAGTTGCTTCATTTCTTCCATGCCTTTGACACCCTCAGACAGCCCTAAAGCAGCTCTCATTAACTCGAATTCTTCTCCACCATCCAAAAAAGCCATCGGGTTTGCCATGAAGTCTGCAAACATTTTTTGCGGAATTGTGTTTCCGGTTGCAATTCTTTTTTTAGCATTATCCAACGCAGTGGAAACGGCATCTTTTATCCAAATACCCACTCTTGGAAGTAGGCAAACTAAAATAAGCATAGGCCATCCCCGTATACTTAGCAATGTAATCTTAAAATCTATGACCTTAATAAAACAAAATGTTGATATTGTGTCTTCAAAAAATGCCACCAGATTGAATGACACCAATATCAGAATCACTCCCATTAAAAGACCCGTATTTCTAAGACTGAAAAAGTATAACAACAAAATATTTGAAGATACCGTTGCCATTTTATGCTTTATTGTCGCAAAATAAATTACAGGAACAATACTTTGTAGTCTATTGGTATAAATAGTATAATTTGTCATGAACTAATGATTATCATAGGTAATAGTTCCATTGTTCTTAATTATCATAGTAACGCCAACTCCTACATCTGTTAATGGAATAGAAATGCTGTAATCTACTTCAATAGTGTCATGTAGTAGCGCCCAATTTTCGGATCATAGGACCTCACCCCATAATCATATTCCTCCAATCCTGTGCCATCTGAAAACGCCTGGTTCAGAAACTCCTTTCCCTTATAGTTGTAGTTATTTTGAGCATACTGCGTCTTCAACGCCTTATCTGAGATCCCGGCCATAGTGAGCCCGAACGGATAATACACCTGATGTGTTCCTGTAAAATATTAATTAAAATATTTTATAAATAAATAAAAGACAATCAAATTTCCGGCAATCAATATAAATGATAAGATTCTGTTAGCTCGTCCTTTTAAAAAAAAGAGTACAATTCCTAGAACAATTCCTCCAGAGACAAGTAGCACCTTGTCAAATGATGCTAAAAAATTGAATCTTATAAATCGTAATTTGTATTCAGCAGCTAAAATCTCTCTGAAAGTGATATATATTGTATATATCGAAAGAAAATACAGTAGAATTTTTACAAATAATTTCATAATAGTTTAAACCTTTGGAAGTTATGTTAATTAATACGACTCTAAAATAGAACCGCGTGCATCACGCATATCTTGTACTACCTTGTCTCTCGATGCATTTTTCGCGTCTTTCTCCGTCTTTTTTTGCTCGTCTTTAAAGAAAGCATTAATAGTAGCTATGATCTGTGCGGAAGTTAAGTCGCCTATATTATAATGGGTAACAGTGTTTCCTTCATAAGAATCATATGTTTCATCTGTGTTTTCTACCTGACCCTCCTTGGACGCAATATTGGGATTTCCGTGAGAAGCAACAAAATCGTGAATGATATCACCAGCTTCATTCTTTTCGTAGAAATTTATATTTTTATTGACATTGGGGCCAATGGTTCTGTCAACCTTATCACTTCCTCTTCCGTTAGCAGCATCAACCGTAAATAATATATCTACAGTAATATGAGCCTGCTCAAGTCGTTTCGCTAAATAATTTGCTGCGACACCTCCATAACTATAGCCATAAATGATAACTCTACCATTCGGGTTCAATTTTTTTGACATAATTATTTCATTATAAGCATTGTCAGTTGTTTTGCTGAGGCCTAGGAAATATGGCGTATTGTATTGCGAAATGGACACCCCCTTGTTTGCCGCTAGGATTCCCTGAAAGATGAATCCTGTTGATTTCGAAGGCTGGTTTCTAAGTGGCGGAAAAGTTGCTCCTGAAAAAAGTATCACAATATCGCCGGGGTCAGTCCCCCTTATATCTACAAATCTTGTCGGATTGTTAAACGCATATGCATATGGAGAAATACCCTCATATTTAAAAGCATTCGGATCAATTACACTCCAACGGCCGATTTGGGGATCATACATCCTTGCTCCATAGTCATACTCCTCCAACCCCGTCCCATCTGTAAATTCCTGATTCTGCAATTCCTTCCCATTGTAGCGATACTTATTTTGAGCATATTGCGTCTTCAACGCCTTATCCGATATCCCCGCCATGGTGAGTCCGAACGGGTAATAATGATCCTCATCCAAGAGCGCCCTAGAATTAATGACCTTTAAAGACAATACTTCCATCCCGGTTGACCAGCATGCTGACCCCAATTCCTACATCTGTCAGAGGAACAGAGATGCTGTAACCCACCTTAATAGTATTATTTTCAAGATAAATATACGGCAGGAGCAAAGCGCCATACTTTTGTAAAGATCGATCTAAAAACTGCTCGAAGTCTTTCTTATATATCGTTTTTTGAAGGATGGTCTGGCTATTTTTATCCAACCTGATCATCGAGACAAAATTATGGGTTACAAAACTGTCTAATTTATACATGTATACATAACTCTTTGGAATAACTATCCCGCTATCCCGCAAACAATAATGTTTTAAGTGAATATGAAAAGTATCGCCGCCGATGATATAGGTCGAATCGATCAAAACGGGATGGGTATATCTGTCTGTACATTGTTTAAGGATAGTCAAAAGATCATCACTTGGGTTTTCATCATCAATGGCATCGTGGGGAAGCACAGTATCCTTATGACCTGATCTGGCAAGGGTGTTCGAATCCTTGTTGGGTTTGTAGACAGGTTTTTCACGCAGGGAATCAATGGTTGCATTCCTTGCCTCACCATCCTTAACTGAATTATTATTACATGCCGAAAGAAAGATTACGGCTCCAAGAAAAATAAATTTCACTGTTGTAGATTATATTTTTATAAATAAAATCAATCGGTCTTCAACTTTTCAGCGGCCCTTCTATATAGAGATGCGGCATTTTTTAGACCCTTTTGATCACACATTTTTGAAATTTGTAGCAACCTGTTGTATTCAGCGTTTGTTTTAGCATCCATTGGAGTATCTGGGTTTGTATCCCACTTATAATATCCATTAATGTGTGATCCCAGCCCCTCCGAACCCACCACTACACGTCTTTCATCAGGACCAACACCACTATGGGAATCTCTCATGGTAAACGCAACTATTTTACCGTTTTCATCTCTTTCTATATCTATCAACAAACCAATATGGGTGGGCCAGGAAGAGGGCGCTGGAAAATAAAATGTCACATAATTCCCGGAAACGACGTCGTTTTCATCCAGCTTCTTGGTATTATGCTCAATTCTCTGCACTCCTGTACCGGTAGCGCCGGTTTTATCATTTATAGGATCGGGTTCCCCACCAGCAATTGCACATTCAGATTGCATTCCCGAACAATCAACATTATTGCCGGGTTTTCCCTTCGCACTCATCTCATACGAATTGCCCTCTGGCTTTTTATCGATATATTCTTTGGCCTTTTCTTTAGCCTTTCTCCTTTGTCCTTGATCAAAATTTAGACTATTTAGAAAGGTTTTAATCTCATTGGGGTTGCTTGTAGTTTCGTTGCCATTTGCATCAACAGTCCACATGCCATCCGGATCAATAAACCTGATTGGGTTATCCTTCGTGTAGTTGTAGGGACTCCATTTTCTATCAAATTCCGATAATGGGTCAATCTTCCACCAGCGCCCAATCTGAGGATCGAGCATCCTATTCCCAAAATCGTAATCCTCCATCCCCGTCCCGTCGGAAAACTCTTGATGCTGAATTTCTTTTCCTCCAAATCGATATTTATTCTCAGCATAATTGCTTTTGAGTGCTTTGTCGGATATTCCGGCCATAGTCAGCCCAAACGGATAATAATCAGTTGTTTCCAGAAGGGGCCCTCGTGTGTGGATCAACTGGAGGTTGTCAAAGAACACATCGATATTACTCTCGTTGCTACAATATACATACAAATATCCGCTCGTCGAAATGCTCACAGCAGAGCTATGGCTCTTCACCGCATCGGCGGTAGTACTGACCCCGTCATAGCCGCAATTGGAGGCGATCGGTACGAATTGCTCGTTGAATAATATCCAATTGATATAGGCCCGGGGTACGATCGAAATGCCGGGGTTCGGCACTCCTGTGGTAACCCAGTTGTAGATGCCGTTGTAAGTGGAGGTCGATCCCTGCAGGGCGCTGGCCGTGGCGCTATGGACCGTGCTGACGATGGGCGTTCCGGCAAAGGCGGCGATAAAATTGTTCAGGACTGTATTGATCAGGTAACTATTA
>DASWFI010000031.1:0-1829 GCA_036394315.1 Patescibacteria group bacterium | reverse complement strand
AAAATGAGGAGTAGCAGAAGGAGCATATACCATATCAGCACAACAATGAATTCTGGGCTAAATGAATCGAGCGCAGGAGGACATTTTTCGATAACCGGGCCAGGTGAACCAAGAAGAAGAGGACAAGGTTGTCCTGTTAGCAAATGCTGGTAAGCATAAACGGAGGGAAAGATCAATAATGCTAACTCCAAAAATAGGAATAAATACGGCCTGCGATGAAGGACCAGGAAGAACCAAAGTACAGGGTCTCCGCTTTTAGCCCTGCGCCAGAAATTAGCTGAGCTATCAAGATCATATTGTCTTAAGTAATGATTTGAAATGATGCTGATCACGTGCATTAATCGCTTATAGCCATCTTCCTTAAACTGACTTACGTTCGCTTGATTCGTTATCCGTCTCAGAGAAATTTCACTCTTGACATCCGTAATGATACTGTTCAGTCTCTCTAACTTCTGTCCGACGGTTTCAAAACTACTCAAAATTGGCTCGAGATATTCCTTCTGTTCCTCGCCATCCAGTTCATTTTTTACGATAAATGTGCAAATTTCGGGGACAAGTGAGGTATAGATACCCAGGTCAGCATTTTCTTGCTTTATTAACTTAACCAGGGCTTTCGATAGGCCGGTGAAGACATTAAAAGTTGTTGGATCAGCACTAATGACATATTTCTGGAAGTATGAGTAGTTGTTAATGAAGTATTCGATGCATTTAGGATCGCTTTCATGAGCCTTTTTGAACATCACCTGGCTCGTTTGAACGGGAGATTTATCAAATTTGTCACTGAAGATCTGGACTCTGAATTTTTCTTGTCCGGGATGGGGGAAAATAGCCTCGTAATACTCATTATTGGGAGAGGTGATTGCTTCGAAGTTGAAAAGAGCGTGTTTAAGCTGCTGGTGCAGATCGTACAAGTTTGGTAGATCATTTTCTGTGGAGCTTTGTGCTTGTAACTCATGTTCTTCTTTTTCTGTCCACTCAAATAATGCGTGCAACATATTTAAGTACGTTGGATGCGCATCTTCATCAACTTGTATTTCGAGGAGCTGGGGTATGGCACCAAGGAGTTCATTTAGCTCTTGAGGTTGCGTTTTGCGTAAGTAAGTGAAGCAAATGCACCAACCAGCAATAGTGTCTTGCTCGCCAGGCAATTCTGCATGAAATATTGTCTCAGCGCCATCCTGAATGATAATAGAGACAGTACTACTGGAGAAATTCTCTTTCAGACTGGCTGAAAATTTCATGCTCCTTCTCCGGCGAGCAGTCAGCGAATGCCGAATCTGCGCAAATCCTCATCGGTAATGATAAGAGGTGGTTTCCTAGCCTTTGCTTGACGCTTTTCGTCCGTTTCTGTTGATACCGGAGCAGTATCGGAGGCATATTCCTCTCCATGCGCTTCTAGAACTGCTCTAAAGTCGTCTGCTGTGACCGACGTGGATGGCGTTTTGAAGAGGACTCCTTCTATCACCATGTGCAATTGGGCAATGTTACCATGCCACCAGTCCTGTGCCTGCAAGATCTCATAGATCTGCTGAAGATCGATAAACTTCTTTCTCTCGCTCTGCTTTTTACGTTGTTGGTTGAATTGCTCCAGGAAAACATCAATCAGTACGGGAATATCATCTTTTCGTTCGCGTAAAGGGGGTAAGTCTAGAGTAAGCATCGCATCCAGTAACTCCGGCAGGATTCTATTAAAGATGGGAAAGCCTTTACGACTTTTATTAATCCCCCCGATAATACGTACATTATAGTTTCGGTACTTCCGATAGTGCAGCAACTTTCTTTGTAGTCTCTGGCTCTCTTCGTTGTCTTGCTTTCCCATCCTGTCAAAA
>DASWFI010000030.1:0-1694 GCA_036394315.1 Patescibacteria group bacterium | reverse complement strand
TGCCAATCAGGATGAGTCTTACGAATGAGAAGAAATTGCATGAGATCATATGACATCATGAAACCACAGACGTAATTCATAATGGCACCCAATGCTCAGAAACATCAGGCAAGAAATATTTAGTTGCTACAGGAACTATTTGCTGAATAATATCAATAATTGCCATAGCATAAACTCTTATTTCATATTGAGCGTGAGGATGGGCTCTAAGGCGAAGAAAATGAAAAAGATTATGAAGATTAACAGTGCCAAAAAATCGAGTGTAAGTTGATACTGGAAGCACAGAACGAGCAAGTTCTCGTGGACATTCTAACTCCAATAGCATTTTGTATATTTTAAATGAATTTTTATGTGCTTGATGGAGTTCATCTTGAATATAACCACAATCAAAATGAATTTCTTCAGTACGCATTTGCTTATTATCTTTTGATTGACTGGTTATTTGTTTTAATTCAGGAAGATAATATTCCTCTGGTAATTCCGTATATCTCGCAGATACTTCATTGTAAGCCCAAGTCCTATGACGATGCCATTGTCTTGCTACGAAAATAGGACATTTTATTTCAAAGGTAAAAACAACGGATTCAAAAGGGCTAGTATGATGATTGCGTAACAGATAAGCGATAAGTTTCTCATCCTTACTTGTAAGTGAATCCAATTCTTCTGAAGTTTCTGGGCCTCGCCAATCAGCATTATATGATACCCTAGCAGACCTAACAATATCAAGGTCACTACCCATGCTATTAACAAGCCTGACAAAGCCATGATCGAGGACTCCAATAAGAGGATGCTTTATTCTTTGAATATCATCAAATATCTGTGCTGCTGGTTTTTGAGGAAATAGTGGTGGTTTTGAAGAATCAATGGAACTCATAAATGAAAAGCTGGAGGAACTTATTAGGCCCCTCCAGAATCCTAGTAATTAATAGGAAGAATCAAACTGCTGGAACCATCTCTCTTGTGGATGCGTAAATCCGTACCTTACCATGTTCATCTTGTTTTCCATCAGGGTCAAGTCGATTGGTAACGATAGCACGAACTTGCATACCTTCCATCTTGTTGAGAATATCAAGAAGATTCTTAGTTCCACAAGCTTCAGCAAGTCCAGAATATTTCTTTTTAAGAACTGAAAGAGTATTCTCAATTCGCTCTTGGTCATTGAACCAGAATGCTTCCGAAAACATATTACCCGGAATAACATTTGGATCATTCTCATCTGTGGTTTCATTGACTTGAATGATATCAACAACTGAATATTCAACAACAAGAGCTGTTTTCTTATTGATTTCTCGCTGTTCTACTTTTTGAACGAGTAACTTGTATACTCCTGGTTTGGGCACTTTGTAATCTGGAAGATCAGGAATATCATCCAAATCGCGGGCAATTACAGAAACAAGTGCACCCATCTTTGCCATATCTAAAGCCATTGCATTTCCTTCCATTGAGTTTAATTGAATTACAGAGGTACTACTTCTTCTTAGCTGGTTCCTTATAACTTGAACCAGTGAGAAGTCGGTTCTCAACCAGTTTGGCAAATCCTTGAATGTCATGCCAGTTGTCGGAATAATTAGGATCACCTGTGAGAATTCTGGAAATCTTGGTTTGAATCATATCGAGGGCTTCTCTCTGATCTGGAGATAACTTATTCCAACCTCCTGGACCCTCATTCGCTGATTCAGAAAGACGCATAGTAT
>DASWFI010000029.1:0-9499 GCA_036394315.1 Patescibacteria group bacterium | reverse complement strand
GCTTTCTCTTTTATCTCAAATAACCATGGGTAAGCTGCCATAATGGAGTTTTTTTCTACAGCACGGGGATTGAACAAATGCAACAGGTGCCAATCTTTACTCGACTGCCTTGTACCAATATTAGTAAGGTCAGGGCCGGTACGTTGCGTACCCATTAGATTAGCATTGGTTATCCAAAAACTTATTCGTTTACTACCTGCATAATCGGCGGCCATGCTTGGCCGCTTACCCCACATTTTGTCCATATCGACATCACGTACCTGCTGTGAGTGGCAGGCGACGCAACCATTATTTATATATACTAACTTACCGGCTTCTTCTTCCGGCGATAATGGTTTATATCCCGGAAGCGGCACACTATCATTTGCATTTTTATTGGAAGGTATTATGGCTACAAATAAGGTTAGTATTACAAACAGCCAGGTAGCCGCTTTAAAGAGTTTTTTATGATTATTGGTGAATTCCATCCTTACGTATTTAAAATTTAAATGTTTTCCGTTGCCAATGTTATGTTAAACCGTACAGCCTTAAACGCCTTTTCTTTTACATCAATCGGATTCCTGCCAATAGTCATTTTAAAAAAATTATAAGCAAAAATGATATGGGCCATCCACATCATACTGCCGCCAATGGCCCGCCATAGCCAATAAGGCGCCATCATAATTACACTTTCTATGAATGGCTTTTGCTCCATCCACATCAAACCCTTTAAAGTACCTCCTATCATCAATGGAACAGTGTAGAAAAGCACCCCGATAAATGAAAGCCAAAAATGAGCGCCCACGGTTAGTTTGGGAGGTTCTTTTCCTGTAAGCCTTGGCACTATGGCGTAAATGCTGGCAAAAAGTAGAAATGAAATAATACCATACATCGTTAAGTGTGAATGGGCGATAGTGAAGTCAGTAAAATGCCAAAGTAAATTTGTGTACCTGAAAGCTTCAGCAGTACCCTGGTACGAACCCGTAAAATAGAAAATTATACCTACCAAATAAAAGGGTAATGTATAACTGGTCCCTACCTTTTTAAAGTCTCCCTTAAATGTCATTAAATAATTGATTGTGCCTGCGGCAACCGGTATCAACATTCCGACGCTACTTACTATCGCAGTGGTTTGCAGCCACCAGGGTAAAGCACTGAATACAAAATGGTGCGTACCGATCATGGTATAAAAAAAGATATTGGACCAGAAAGCCAATATGCCCAGACTGTAAGAATAAATTGGTTTATTCAATTGTTGCGGAAGAAAGTAATACAAAAAACCAAGGTTAGAAAACATAAACCAAAGTCCTACTGCCTGGTGCATATAGTAACCCTGCAAAATAGTCTCTCCAATGCCGTTTTGACCAAAAGGCAAATAAGCTATGAAAGAAACTATCAAAATAAAAATAAAGGAACAGACGATAAACCAATTGGAGATGTAAATTTCTTTTGTCGTTCGATTGGCAATAGTTTTAATAAAATTATATAAGGTAAGTGTCAGGCCGCCAGCCCAAACAGCCATGATCGGCCAGACAAATTCTTTGTATTCGCCGCCGCCATTATTTAAGCCTGACATGAGTGAAATTGCACCTACCAACATTGCTATATTGACCAATTTAAGCGCAAGCCATCCTTTTTTCAAACTAAAAATGGGTGCATTACTGGTAACGGGTATAACATAATAACCTAATCCCATTATTCCAAGGGTTGACCATGCCCAAAAAACAAGGTTCGTATGGACAGGCCTTAACCGGCCAAAACTTAGCCAACTTACATGGTCTGCATCCGGAGCTACAAATTTTATTCCGAGGTATTCCCCTACACTTGTTCCAATCACTAACCAAATAATAGCAGAACCTAAGTACCATAAAATAAGTTTGGATAATTCGGGGTCTATTTTAGGCCGTTTAATGGGGTATTTCTTGGTAGCAAATAAGTGAAGCGAATGTTCATTGCTGACATTATTGATTAACCCTTTGTCGTCACTGGGGATCAGGCTACCCGAAAGTTCATTTTGCTGTAACTGATAATCTAATGCTTTCTTTCTTTTTAATAGCTCTTCCTCCTGTCCACTTACATCCATTTCTTCAATGTAGCCAGCCAGTTTCTTCGCTCTCTTCAATTTTTCCTTTTCCCTGAATACCACCAGGGATGCGTTGGCCCTTAATACGAATATAATAACTAATATAAATAACGGGATACTGATCAATGAGAGCGTAATAATGATACCTGGCTGGCTGATTAAAGATTTTGAACCTGGTGCGTTATTAGCATCCTGTGCAAAAATTACTGATGATGAAAAGAGCATCATCAGCATGAGGGTTGTTTTTTTAATAGCGTTTTGCCTGGTGGCTTTTTTTTTCAGTATCACTTCTATTTCAGATGAAGTGAGATTTTTCATGTAATTATCCATTTCATCTCCTGGTTTTATTTTTTTGTAATTAAAGAATTCTTTCGTGATTTGCCAGGTGTTATACGACAGAAATATCACGGTTGCAATCAACGCACCAAAAGCAAGTGCGGCAAGTATTATCGTGCCTACCGGATATTTATTGAGGTTGAGGTTGAATGATTCATTTTGAGCCGTTGCAGTAGTTGCAAAAGCAAGAATAATCATTGTACTTATTAATTTGCTTTTAGCTCGGCGGATTGTATTCATGCTTGTTATCTTGATTAGTTCTATTTATTTAGTTGAGTATTTTTTCTGAACTCTTCGGGGGTCACAAAAACGTATTTTTTAAAGAACCTCGCGAAATAGGAATTATCCTCAAAATTGAGTTTATAGGCTATTTCACTTATGGACTCATTACCGTTTACCAGGCTTCTTTTAGCTTCCAAAAGAACTCTTTCCCTTATCATTTCTCCGGCAGATTTTTCAGCTACCTGCTTGCATAGGGCATTAAGGTGATTAGGGGTAATAAATAAAAGTTCAGCATACTCCTTCGGTAATTTCAGCCGGATATAGTTTTGCTCTATCAGTTTTTCGAAATTCCGAAGTATATTGTAATTGGTTATGTTGCTATTTGGTTTAAATTGTAAGACGAATCTTCTGCTTATATACAGAAATAACTGCAATAAGGTCGTACGCATTAAATCGTTTTTATGCAGATTGTTTTCTCCCTGTTCTTTCAGCAGTATCTCGAAGTAAGGCATCACAGCTTTTTTTGCATCAGGCGTTAAATGATATACCCCATATTTACTGTTACCGCTAAAAAATGGAAAATCTGATAAGTAATGGCTGTTTAAAAGAAAAGAGCTGAAAAACGTATCATTGAAATTTATAAGACAACCTTCGATACTACCTTCAAACAACCAGGTATGCACCTGGCCGGGCGCCATGAAGTATAACGTGTCTCCTTTTACAGGATAGGTTTCAAAATCTATAATGTGTTTTCCTGCGCCTGATTCAACATACAGTACCTGGTAAAATGAATGACGGTGAGGGAATACTAAATCCTGATGTGATTGCAGAAAATCCGGCATATCATATACAACCACATCCTGTAATGAAGCTGCATTATCTAGAAGATTACAGATGTCGTAAGTTGGTATTCTTTCCTTCATTGCCGTGTCTATTTTCGTTGACAAAGGTATTTTTCAAAGATTTGCTTCTTGGGTACTTTTGTTACATTTAATGGCACTATTTACTGATTAAGTAAAATTTGAATTCCTCTACTGTATATCTGATTGCCACCGTAAAAGTAGACAACCAGCAGGTCGCCATGAAATCACTTGTTGTTATCTGCTATAACCATAAGTTATAGGCTGGCTATAAAACTGGTCAATTGCAAGCTCCTCTTTCCGGATTCCAGTCGTCTTTATCAATGGTCTGTTTCATGCCCAACTCACACTTGGATTTGTTGACAACGATACGGGCATAAATCGTATGGAATTGACCCCTAAAAATTAAAAAGGCCCGTAAACACTGGGTTTTACGGGCTGCTTGGTCTTTTGTATCCCCTAATTTGTCGACTTGGCAGGACGGAATTCGAACCGCTAAAAAATTTTCATTTGATACAGGGAAGTTTTTATTTAGTTTATTTCGATAATCAGCTCTTCTTTCGGGCGACGGACTTTTTTCAGGTTGGCCAGCCAATCATTGGCCGTATCCCGATAGCCCAATGCCATTAAAGTGGTGCTACGCAATCCTTTTTCCCGTAATCCTAATAATTTGTCCAGTTCGGAGATTAAATAACCTTCCATCGGTGTAGCGTCGATTTTTTCAACGGCTGCCGCCGCAGCGGCGATCCCGATAGTAATATACGTCTGTCTCGCCGCCCACTGGAACCGTTCCTCCTGCGTCATAGCGGCGAACTGTTCCTTCAGCCGGTCTACATTTGCCAGCATATTAATCGATACCAGCCCATGCATCATGGACCAGAAAGATTGGTATTTCAGGAACCTCGATGGCATCGGCGGGTTGCAAAATCCTATAAAGAGATAAAAGTATTCCTGGCTGCCAGCAACAGCTTATTCATCCGATCGAATTTCATTTGATATTCTTTTGATATATTTCCTTCATGGTCGTACAGGCTGCTGCGGACGGCCGGAATGGCATAAGGCAGGGTCCAGGCACGAAGCGACTTGGCTACTGCGTCCATAGCCGTAATTCCTTGCATAGCTTGTCCGCCATCGGCCCAGCAAACCAATCCCACCACTTTATCGGTGAGATAGGGAGTGGTTTCCTTAGCGCTGATCTCCAGCCAGTCGAGACAATTCTTCATGATCCCGGTCATACTGCCATGATAGAGGGGGGTCAGCCAGATATGCAAATCGGCCGAGCGGAATGTCTCCGTCATCACCTGTGCTGCGATCGGAGTGGTATGGAGGGTAATGTCGAAGAAGGGGATGCTGGCCGAGGAGAGATTGAAAACTGTCACTTCCGCTCCTTCCGATTGCAACTTATTTTTGAAATAACCGGTTATTTGGTGGGAGGTGCCGGTGGTCCTTCTTTCCAGCGCCCCGTTGAACAGGAGGATCTTCATGATTGAAATTGTTTGCGTTCACAAGAAAACTAAAAAAACAAATTATTTTTTGACTGCGTTGGCATACCTGTTCTCTACCGCCTTCCAATCGAGCACATTCCAGAATGCATTGACGTATTCCGCTCTTCTGTTCTGGTATTTCAAATAATAGGCATGTTCCCAAACATCGAGGCCCAATACGGGGATACCCCTGTTGATCGTATTGGTATCCATCAGCGGGTTATCCTGGTTGGGGGTGGAGCCGATCTCCAGCTGCCCGTTGAATTTCACCAGCAGCCAGGCCCATCCTGATCCAAAACGACCCAGGGCTTCCGCGGTTAATGCTTTTTTGACTTCGTCAAGGGAGCCCCATCTTTCGTCGATAGCCGTCTTCAGTTGCCCCGTGGGTTCTTTGGCAGGGGCCGGGGAAAGGATCGACCAGAAAAGGGAATGATTATAATGCCCGCCGCCATTGTTGCGCACTGCAGGAGAATATATACTGATTGCCTGCAGGATCTCTTGGATTGGCAGTGTTTCGGCCGAACTGCCCGCCAGGGCCTTGTTCAAATTGTCTATATAAGCCTGATGATGTTTGCTGTAATGCGTCTCCATAGTCTGAGCATCTATATGAGGCTCCAGTGCGTTGAATGCATATGATAATGCCGGTAGTTGAAATGCCATACTGTTGAATTTTAATTTTCATCACAAAAATACTAGCTTTGTCTAATAAACAAAATAAATACTTTGTTTATTATGAAAATTAATTTGCCGGATAATGAGAAAGCATTGTGGATCCTGAAGATGCGGGGCGCTCAACCTTTAGCAGCCCTGGCGACGGAGTTACAGGTCACCACGGAAGGGGCCCGCTTCCAATTGCTGAAACTGGCAAATGAAGGACTGGTACAGGCTGGCACCCTCTCCAAAGGAAGGGGGCGCCCTCAGCAAATATGGTCACTGACTGCTTCGGGGCATGCCCGGTTCCCCGATACCCATGCAGAGCTGACCGTGCGGTTAATTCAGAAAATGAAGGAGGAACTAGGGGAAGCAGCTCTGCAATCGGTGATAGAAGCCAATGGCCAGGAAGGGGTGACCCTCTATTTATTGGAATTAAAGGGAGTGACCGATCTGGGGGAACGGGTCCGGGGTTTAGCCAGGATCCGGGACCGGGAAGGCTATATGACGGAATACAAAAAAGATAAGGAGGGGCATTGGCTGATCGAGAATCATTGCCCGATCTGTGCGGCGGCACAGGCCTGCCAGGGGTTTTGCCAGTCGGAACTGAATACGTTCCGGACAATCTTCGGCAAAGGAGTAAAGGTAGAGCGGGTCGATCATCTGCTGGCAGGCGCCCGGCGTTGTGCTTACCTGATCCAATAACAAATTCTTTACTTAGTAAAGGGAGCTTTGATTACCATTCAGGTTTTGGTAGTAGATTGTATCCATCAAAAGTGATTTATGCAAGTAAGACCGGTATTATTAGTATTGATAGGGCTATGGGTGAGTGCCCTGGCTAAGGCCCAGATTATGACGAATGCCCAGGTTCAGGTGGAGTATAATTGGTGGGACCCCACCGCCAACTCCTTCCCCGTGATCGATGGCCAGGCATGGCCCGGGGAAGTGCAAGCCCCTTATGACCGCTTTCCCGCCCGGGCAGAAAAGACATTGAACCCCGATGTATGGGACCTCTCCCACAACAGTGCCGGCCTCTATATTAAATTCAAAACGAATGCTGAAGATTTGGTTGTCCGCTATGTCCTGAAGGGCAACCGTACACTGCCCCATATGCCCACTACGGGGGTAAGCGGAGTAGACTTGTATGCAATCGACCTACATGGCAACTGGGTCTGGGCGCCAGGCCGGTTTACTTTTGGGGATACGGTGGAATACCGCTTTCCCTCGCTGAAAGTAGGCGAAGGGGCCCCGGAGAAAGACTTCGAATACCGGTTATACCTGCCTCTTTATAATGGGGTGCAATGGCTCCGGATAGGGACACCCAAAGGCAGAAAATTTAATCCCATGCCGTTGTCGCCGGAAAAGCCGGTGGTCGTTTATGGGACTTCGATTGCACAAGGTGGTTGTACGTCCAGGCCGGGACTTGCCTGGACCTCTATTCTCCAAAGAAAACTGGACCTTCCCCTTTACAATTTCGGTTTTTCAGGAAAGGGCAAACTGGAGTCCTCCGTTATCGACCTTATTACGGAGATCGACGCGAAGCTTTATGTGCTGGACTGCCTCCCCAATATGACCCCCTCCGGTGGATTTTCGGCGGAGGAAGTGGAGAAGCGGGTGGTAGCAGCCGTCAAAGAGATCCGGCTTAAAAGGCCCTCCACCCCCATCCTGCTGGTCGAACACAGTGGAGGCAGGACCGACCGTATCATCGACACGTCGATCTATAATAATTTTTCGACGGTGAACAAGACTTCCCGAAAAGTATTCGCCCGGCTGATGGCAGAGGGGATCAAGGGTCTTTATACGCTCAGCAGCGATGAGATCGGCCTCGGTATCGATGCAACGGTAGATGGGGTGCATCCGAATGACTTCGGGATGATCCAATATGCAGATGCTTACGAGAAAAAGATCCGCTTCATACTGGATGAACCTTCCGATAGCCTATCCACTACTATTCCCGTCGTGCAGAGCAGGGACTTCTATAACTGGCGGAAACGCCACCAGGAAATTATTGCCTTGAATAAACGGGAGCCGCCCCGCAATGTGATCCTCGGCAATTCGATCATTCACTTCTGGGGAGGCCGGCCAGTCGCTGAAGTGCAACGCGGACAGGACTCCTGGGATAAATACCTGGAGCCTGCGGGTCTCAGGAACCTGGCCTATGGATGGGACCGGATCGAGAACGTATTGTGGCGTGTTTATCATGATGAACTGGACGGGTATGCCGCCCGGCATGTCATCATCATGATTGGCACCAATAATCTCGGGATCAACAGCGATCCGGAGATCATCGCAGGATTGAAGAGGCTTATCCAGGCTGTAAAAGTTCGTCAGCCCTCGGCCACCATCCTTTTGTCAGGAATATTACCCAGACAGGGTATGGAAGAGCGGATCGTCCTTCTCAATAAAAATATTTCCCGTCTCGCGGCAGACAGGAAGCTGGTGTTTATCGATCCGGGCAAGGTGCTGCTTACCGGTAAAGGCAAGATCGACGAATCCCTTTTCTCGGATGGCCTTCATCCCAATGCTGCCGGTTATGAGAGGCTGGCTCCGGTGCTGGCATCATATCTTACTCCTTAAGTTGCCAGTCCTGAGTTCTGACCAAAAAGAAAAGCGTCCGTTCAGACACATCTTGGTGAACCGTAAGGTACAGATTTCGAACCGGTTTATTGATGATTTGAAAATACTAATATAGCAGTCAGTATGCCGTCCTCCGCGAGGCTGTTGGTGAACAACATCAACACTGGGGAAGACATATTGTTTTATTCTTAATCATTTCATCGGCTCACTTTTTTCATTCTGAGCCTCACCCCCATATCGTATTGCCGCTTCAAGTATATCAATGTTTATATCTTTTAGTGTTTTGAACCTAATGCAATACCCAGTCACGCTCGCCTTGCCTAGTTTTTTTCCATACGTTTGGGCTAAGTATGTCTTATCCTTGATACCAAGGATATAGACAGAGATTCCGGTTTTGTTTGCGCTCAAACCAATTTGAAAAAAATCTCTGGTCTTTCCATCAGCATATTTTATGGTGTGAAATCCATAGCCTATAGTAGGGTTACTAACAGTTTTATTTTCGCTGTTTTTGCCATTGTCGAACCATAATTTACAACCTGGTAAAACTTGAAGTGTGAGCTGGTGCAACTCTTGCATATCACTACGCTTTGGTTCAGGTTGGCTGGTAATATACTTTTTGATTTGTTCTTGTACGTTCATATAAAATACATAATTACGGGTTGCTTACTCTACCTTTTCAAATTTCGCTTTATTTTTAGTTATCGACTCGTTCATTTCCTTTTACTTTTCTTCGTAAGTAAGGTCAGGCTTACCTTTCATTACGTCAGCATGTTCTTGAATGTATCAGACACGGATGACTGTTCCCCAAAAATATGAACAAACTTAATGCAATACTTTTTGCTTAAACGATAGGCCGTCGCCACTTGTCGCACTATATACAAACCTTTTAGGACTCGAACCACTTAATTATTGAAAATGAACAGATTGCAAACCCAAGAAGTCGCAGGCAAAGCAAAAGCCACTGATAGTCAGTGGCTTTTATATCGAGTGAACCTTATGGAACAAGAGTCGAATCAGTTGGTCTCCGATCTCGGTAAGTTCGAAGTGACCTTCAAAACTTGAACCCGATCTCGGCCGGCATGGCTGTACTTGCTTCTCTGGTTGATCAGTATGGGGCGTTTAACGAGATTCTGAAGTGCTAGTCGAGGGGAAAAATGTCAAATCATTTAGTCAAGACTTGACCCAACAGAAAGGGATTAAAAGTTAAAGGTCAGTCTTACAAATCTAAGGTCAAAATCACTCCACCTTCAAACTCTTCACCGGATTGGCGGTGGCGGCGCGGAAAGCCTGAAAGCTGACGGTGAGCA
>DASWFI010000028.1:0-1833 GCA_036394315.1 Patescibacteria group bacterium | reverse complement strand
GAACTCAATCACACCAAATGTCATGTTTCTTCCATGCCATACAGGGAAGAATGAAATTGCACATATATTCACTTGAACAATCACAAGGTATGGAATGATCAAGCCTAAAAACAGAACAATCTCACAAAGCTTACACAGGTGAAAGAAAATGGTGCACAATCAGAGTGAAATACAAACACAATCCAAAGCTAATGTTTGTTCTGAGTAGCTACAGTAAAAGTGAGCAACCTGTTGAGTAGTCAAGCCAGTTACTTACATTGTTGCACATGTCCCTTTTTCGAAAGACCTGGAGGTTTATGTGATGTACCCTGCTTTTCTTTCCCTTTTTGGCTGTTGCGGGTCACTCTCCAGGGTTGAGGCCTAGACTTTGATTTTGATTTTGCTTCAAGGATAGTCAGTTATCACCAAGGCATTGATGTACGGCATGACTCATGCTCAACAAGCCTTTCAGCTTCTCCATCTTCATCCTCAGTTTCATTGTCATGAGAAGCAGCTGGATGTTCTTTTGTCAAAGCTGCGGATAGGGCAGTAAGGCAAAAATTTGAATGGAAATGCAAGTTGAGTAACTTATGTGAAGGTTGACCTGAATTACCTTCTTGTGATTCCTTGTCAGTGCCTGGGTCACTTGACACTGCATCCTTGGGAGTGCTATTGTCTGAGTCGCTTGGGACATCAGCCTCGTCAGTGTTGTCTGAGCTGCTTGGGGAAGCATCATCAGTATTCCCCACGGAGCCCTGGTGAGCAGGAGGTCAAGATCCTCTCTCATGCACAGAAGATGTGTTGGCATCTAAGGGTTTAGTCTTCATTAGTATGTAGACACAAAATGAAGTGTAAAATATACTTGATTTGGATTTTGTCAGTTTGCAGTGTCAGAGTGTTGCCTTGTGATTTTGCAGAGTTGTGTGGAGAAGAGCTGGTATCAGCCACTCATTGTAATTCTCACTGAGCCATGGATGCCAATTAATGATCTGTGAACTGGAAAAGATTCAGTTGTCAGAGGAAGTGAATTGGATACAGTACTTACTGCCATTTGGATGATACTGGCATCCAAGATGCTGATATCTTTGTAAGACAATGTGCCACTTGACAATTTTTTGCCTAAGCGAGCCTTCATTGCATCCCACACTGTTTCCTATTGATAAGGTGTAGAGGTGAGTACAGACAACAACCCTTGGATTGGACTTACATGAATTTCTGTCATCTGTTCCTTCAAGACCCTCATTTTTTCTGCTAGAGAAAAATCGCAATCTGCTCATCCAGGTGGTTTGGGAATGCAAGATGGTGTTTCTTCCTCATCTGGTGCTATTGCATATCTGGTAGCATCACCAGAGCCTTCTGAAGTGTGTCAAATATGTACCTGTGCACCATTTCATCAAGGCTGTGGTGTTTGGGATCCCTGAGTCAGCTGGTAGGATTGATGACTCAAGGATCTCTCTTACCCATTTGCCTCTCCTTCTCAAGCTCCTTGAGATCCCTTTCAATGTTGGAGAGGGAACATTCCAACCCATGACACAGTTACAATGAATCAGAGAGAAAGAAAAAGAAAGAAAAAGCGGTTTTGGACCAAACAATGCCAAACAATGTAGTATTAACATATAATCATTTGTACTTACACACTCCAGATAAAGGATTTCGATGTTTCTTAGAAAGATAATCATAAGAAAATTTCTCGCCTCAGTCTCATACCAGAGACTGGGGGAGTGCATCTAATTGATGCAATCAATTTATGCTCTTTTAGTGCGAGGCCCAAGCACATAAAGCTGGGCCTAAGCACTCAGAGCAAGCATGCAGAGTAAAAAAGAGTAATGAAGGAGAATAAAAAGAAGGAAATAC
>DASWFI010000027.1:0-10206 GCA_036394315.1 Patescibacteria group bacterium | reverse complement strand
TTTGATAGACACTGTGATTTAGCTTCCGAATTCTCATGTGAACAGCTTACCACGCCTTCGGCGTGGTGCGCCATTCATCCCCGGACTACGATTTCCTTCGGAAATCTTGTCCGGGGTTTTCTGTTAGGAAATAATAAAAGATCACCACACTTACGTGATGATCTTTTGGCTCAACATCGTGAACAATGATATGTGTATGTGCCTAATCTGCGACCGGCGGGAGTTAGGGCATTCAAAAAGCGCTTTTAGCGCTCTTGAATTATTTTGAATCCTGTAAAATTGCTCTCTGATCCTCGTTGGCTCTTTTAGCTGCTTCTCGAAAAACTTCTTCTTTTTCTTGAGTGGATGCCTCTCTGAAAAAATCAGCAAATCTGTCAGTATTATGAGTTTTAGCAGTAATCTTTTTTAGTTCTTTCATAATAACCTTTCTATTACTTCTCCAGTATATTTCATTTCAAGATATTCGTCAATGGATAACCTAGGAGTTATCTCAATTAATTTTTCAACTGTGTTTTTTTCATAATCTGTTTTCACTAGATAAATAGAAACTTCTCGGCCATATTCTTTTCGGATCTCATTGACAGTCTTATGGGAGCTTAAAAATTGCTCAATAAATGCGGATTTTGGAATATTTCTACCTTCTTTTTTTTCTCTAGCTATAGTAAACTTCCAAGCAATTTCCGGCTTTTGAAATAAATAAAAAATAAGAACAATTCGTTTATGCTCAAGAGAGCGTCTAATATTATCCTTTGCTTTTTCATAATTGGCAAGTGTTCCGTCCAAAATAAAATGTTGTCCTCGATGCAAAACCTGATCATGCATTTTTTCAACAATCAATGAAGCAGCTCCCTGAAATAGATTCGAGTTGCTTCCAGTGTACCCGGGTATTAGTGACCGCACATCATCGGGATCAATTCTTACTACTCGACGTTCTTTATTTTTTTCTAAAATTTCTATCAAATTCTTTGAGTATTCGGTTTTACCGGCACCTGGAGAGCCGGCCATAAATACAGAAATCGGAAAACGACTAGGAGCATAAACATTGGGATCTGTTAGCTTCTTGGCTATCTTTTCTTTATTCTTTTTAGCAAATTCAATGGCTTGTATACGAACTTCTTCATCAGTCATGAATTTATGAGTATCTGATAGTTAAGTAAAATTGTTTCATTACTACTATATCAAAAAACACTAGCTTTCGCTAATGTATTTTTTGGCAGCGATTAGATTTTGCGTTTCGCTGATCGTGCGCCCCGTCGGCGCAGAGTTTGCTTTTTGTCCTTATACTTTCCGATTTGCTCTTTTAGTTTCGGAATCACCATATCTACCGCGGCGTAAATATCTTCCGCGCCGGCTTCGGCGCGCATAAGCTTGCCGCCCAGGACCAACATCACTTCCGCGCGGAAAACCAAACCTGATTGATGGTGCCTATCTCTCTCCAGCTCGACCTTAGCTTCCATAGCACCAATAAACTTTTCCAAATTCCCCACTTTTTCCCTGACATACTCCTTAATAGAAGGAGTTAAACTCAAGTTTGTGCCCTTGATTGTTATATTCATATAGTTATTTTACCAGCTTCCGTGCCAATAAATCAATGTCTCCGGCACCCATAAGTAACACGACGTCGAAGTCTTTGGCTTTTTGTTTAATTAATTCTCCAGCTTCATTTAAATCTTTCGCGAAAGTTGCCTTAGCGCCTTTTTTATTCAATTCTTCGGCCAGCATTTGAGAGCTGATTTCTTCACCGTGTTCGCGACCTGCAACATCAAAGATCTCAGGCAATATTATCTCATCAGCTATAACTAGTGAGTCGACAAATTCACCGAACAAAGCTTTGGTGCGGTTGCGATGATGCGGCTGAAAAACAATTAGAATCGCTTTCCCTGGATAAAATTGTCTGGCTGCGTCAATTGTTCCCGTAATCGCCGCCGGATGATGGGCGTAATCGGAAATCACCGGCTTGCTCATGAGCGTTCCCACTTGTTCGAAACGCCGCCAGATGCCCGAAAATTCTTCCAGCGCTTGCTTAATCACTTCGAATGGCACCCCGAGTTTTAAAGCCGCGAGTGTTGCTGCCAAAGCATTGGATACATTAAACAGTCCCGGTACCGAAAGCGTGATTTGCCCGATCATCTCGTCATTCAAATGCAGATCAAACGTTTGCTTGCCATTTTCTGCTTTGAGATTTATGGCCTGCAGATCAGCATAGTGATGAATGCCGAATGTGAATTTATGCGACAGCCCGTGTTTGCCCACCTCCACGGTGTTATGATCATCAGCGTTGTAAATCAAAATTCCATCTTTGGGTAATGATTGAATATATTCTATAAACGCGGATTTAATATCTTTCAAATCCTTATAATAATCCAAGTGATCTTCCGCGATATTTGTCACCAGGATCATTCGCGGTTTATTGCTTAGCATCTTGCGATGGTATTCATCGGATTCGGCAACAAAAAACTTGCCTTGGCCTAACCTGGCATTAGCCTTAAACTTTTCAGACTCATTTTTGGGTGAAAGCAGGGAGCCGATCAACACCGTCGGATCCAATTTCGCTTTCTCCAAAATTAAACCCAACATCGCAGTGGAAGTTGATTTGCCATTGGTTCCGGTAACCCCGATTCCGTATTTATCTTCCATCAATTCACCAATCGCCTGCGCTTGCGTTAACTTTTCTCCAGGGAGCTTGCGAATTTCTTCTTCCGGCACGTCCTGCGAATAAATTATCAAATCAGGTACGACTTCGAGCTTGGAAGGATTAGGTCCAATACTAATTTTTATACCAAGATCAATCAGGCCCTGGGTAACTTGCGATGCTTTTATATCATTTCCTGAAACATTTTTTCCCATTGCAAACAAAATCCTGGCCAGACCGGAAACCCCAATGCCACCGATCCCCAAACAAAAAATATTTTTAGCTTGTTTGATATTCATGGATCGATTCAACTTTACGATTTTCAAAATCTTCGATTAATTTTTTAATTGCCGGGACCGATGCTAGCGCCGATCTTCGTCCTTCATGATAAATCTGTTCCATGCTACTAAATTCAGTTTTACCAAAATGCTTAACTATCGGCTCCAGCATCAAATCGCAAGCAACATGTGACTCATCCCATTCCTCTTCGATTCGAAATGAATGCTCAATAGTCTTGGATAAGACCGACATTACGCCAGGAATCCTAATATCCTCTTCTTGCAGCACGTCAGACTGGCTGTCAATGCGAAGCAGCAGTCTCGGTGAAAGTTTTGGCATAATTTTTTCGCGAAAAAATTGCAAACCCATTAGCCGTGTTATAAATCTATAACCGCGCCAGATTGGCATGCGTTTTTCGTAAATAAATTTAGTCGCGGCCAAATTAACGCCAATCACGATATCTGCCCCCATTTCTTTCACTGGCAAAGTGGGAACAATATTTACGAGCCCCCCATCCACCAATAAATATTTGTCCCAAACCACGGGTTCAAAAAGTCCCGGAACCGCCACGGAAGCTTTAAACGCTTTATTAATGCTTCCAGATTTAAGAGTTACCAGATCTCCTGTATTGATATCAGTGGCCACAAACCCAAGGTTGGGATGGTTGATGTCCTCAAAATTCAGTCCGTGAGTAATAACATCCAACATCTCTTCCATTTTTTCCCCATTAAGATGAAAAATGCCTCCTTTTGCTTTTCTGGTGGACCACAACCGAAGCATTTTAGGAAAAGTCAGCTCGAACATAAATTTTTTGAGATGATCCATGGTCCCTATAGCGAAACTTGCTCCTATAAGCGCGCCGGAAGAGCAGCCCACGATATAATCGATGGGGATATTGTTCTCGCGAAATACTTCTAAAACCGCAATATGAGCAATGGCGCGGCCAGAAGCGCCTGAAAGCGCTATTCCAATTTTAGGCTTAGGTGGGATCATTCTTTGATTATAATTTTGGCGATCGCTGCCGCGGCGTTTTTTGGGATCAATTGGCCGATATTTTTCATCAGCATATCTACGCGTTTTTGATTGAACTTCAAACTACGGATTATTACGGCCAAATTTCCTGCGGTAACATCGGAGCCGCTTAAGACCACGGCGGCATGGGAATCAAATAGTATTTTAGCATTTTCTTCCTGATGCGTATGCGGCATGGGAATTATGATGGCCGGTTTCTCTAAGGCGGAGAGTTCCGCGATAGTGGACAGGCCTGCTCTTGCAATCACCAAATGCGCTTTTTCTAAAATCGCGGCGTACTCGTTAAACGGAATCAACTCATAAGGATGATAATTGCGATGTTTAAAACTGATAGTGTCTTTACCAGCTCCGGTCTGATGAACGACTTGGTGAGCTGTTACTAATTCCGGTAAAATCTGCTCAATCATTTGGTTGATTTGTAAAGACCCAGTAGCACCGCCTAAAATCAACAGAATGGGCAATTCCTCATGCAAATTAAAATATTTTTTCGGGTCTACGACTGGATGAAACAAATCCGCGCGCACAGGGTTGCCCACCCAGATTGGCGCGTGCCATTTGGAATTAAACAAACCTGACCCAGAATAGAATTCCTTGCTGGTTTGTTCAAACGCCGTGGTGATAGTATGAGCAAAAGGAGCAATTATTTTGTTTGCCAGACCGATTCGAGCGTCCTGCTGATGGATGATGATTCGCGCGCCAAAGATGCGCGCGGCCCAAGCTATAGGTACCGCTACGTAGCCACCGGCCGAAAAAACCACATCGGGTTTAAACTGTCTGACTATACGCAATGCTTGCAAGAATCCCAAAGTCAAACTAATCGGAATAATAACATTGGCCAAAGAAAAATACCGGCGCAATTTAGCAGTACTGATCGCTTTAAACTCAATCCCCAGTAGAGCCACCATCTGCCGCTCCGGTCCATTTTTGGTGCCTACAAAAAGAAACTTGGTATGCGGACTTAATTTTTTTATTTCCAGCGCCACGGCCAAGACTGGACTGACAGGTCCGCCGCTTCCCCCACCGGCAAGTAAAATCTTCATTTATACACCTCCATGGTTTCTACGGCTGCTGATCGCCAGCTAAAATGTTTGGACCTGGACAATGCCAAATTTGCCAACTCTTCCAGTCGTTCGGGCTTGTTGATTAAATTTTTGAGTACATCGGTCATATTCTGCAGATTGTATGGATCGAAGTATTCAGCGGCTTGTCCGGCAATCTCCCGCAAACTGGGAATATCAGAGCATGCGATAGGAACGCCACACGCGGCAGCTTCCAAAACCGTCAGGCCAAATCCTTCCATATGCGAGGGAAGCACAAATAATGTTGCCCCGTTATAAACAGCTTTCAATTCAGCCTCGCTAATTCGCCCAAGCGCTTTTATTCTGCTTTTATTCTTAATACTAAACACTTTTTCTTCAATTTCAGGATAAAACGGATCTTTTTTTCCCGCTAAAACTAATTCCAGATCAAAACCATTTTCAATCAATTGATCAAAAGCCAGGGCTAACTGTGGTAAATTTTTATACCGCCTCCATTCACCAACATACAATATATATGGTTTGGTTATTCCAAATCTATTGGATACTTGATTAAATGCTTCTCCTTTATCCATCATACCGTAAGCCTGGTTAAAACCTTCATAAACTACTTTAATTCTATCAGAGTTAATGTGAAAATAATCCAAAATCGCTTTCTTGGTCGCTTGCGATACCGCAATAATCTGATGAGCTGACCTGATCGCGTTCCAAAACACTAGATTATACGCGAATCTATGAATAACATGTGATTTCTTTTTTCCGGGAATCAACGTATGGGTGAGGTCGTGAATTGTAACTACAAATTTCTTGCGATACAGGAACGGAACATTGAAATGCGGGAAGTGGATCAAATCCAATTTCTCCTGCATCAAAATAAATGGCAATCGCAGCTGCTCGGCAAAAGAATAGTGGCTAATATCCACTATAACGATTTTGTGGTTATATTGCTTGAAATCCGCCGATAACCCTGTACTTCTAAAAAACAAAACATACTCGTTAACCTTGTCTTGCTTTAGGATTTCATGAAAAAGCTCGGTAATATATCGATCTAATCCCGATCCCCCGCCAATCATTCTTAAATCAAGCCCGATTCGCATATTTTCCTTCTACAAAATCTTTAATCTTTCGCTGGAAATTTTTCTTGTCGTACTGCAAAGCGTTTTCGCGGATAGTTTGCGCGTTATATTTTTCGACATTAAAACTTTTTAACTTTTCTACTAATGACTCTTTTGTCTGTTCCGAAAAAAATTCTCCGGTAATTCCCTCTTTGATTGTTTCGAGCGCTCCGCCTTTACCGTAAGCGATCACTGGAGTGCCGCAGGCTTGGGCTTCCACGATCATAATTCCCGCATCTTCTTCTGCCGCAAACACGTAAGCTTTCGCTCCTGAATATAATTTTCTAAGTTGCTCATCAGTAACAGCTCCGACAAATTCTATATTGGATTTGGCCATTGTCTTCAAATCTTTTTCAGCCGTACCAATACCCGCGATCTTCAGCGGAAGACCTAGCTCGTTAAACGCTTCGATTACCACTTCCAATTTTTTATATGGCTCAAGTCTGGAAGCGGCCAGGAAATAATTTTGTTTATCTCCATCCGGGTAAAATACTGTTGTATCCACCGGCGGTGGAATTACTTCGGCATCGCGGTTATAAAATTGTTTTATCTGCTGCTGGATATTTCTGGAGTTGGCAATAAAAAAATTCGGACGCTGAGCGGCATTATAATCCCATTTTTTTAGCCAGGTGATCGCTGGTTTGCCCAGTTGTTTGAAAACTTCCGGGTATTGCTGCTTGGCCAAGTAATCGTGCACCGTCCAAAGATACCGGGTCGGGGCATGACAGTAGCAAATATGAAGCTTGTCGGTTTTAATCCCCTTGGCGTAAGAAGATGAATCAGAAATCACCACATCGTATTCATCGAAGTTAAAATGTTCGATAGCCAAAGGCATCAATGTTACGAACAGTCGCGGATGCTTGCGAGTACCAGGTAGATAATTCAAAAAGCTCAATTTCTTATTATATGAATCAAATTCGCCTTTGGTTTTTTTTCCATCGAACAAAAGAATATGGAGATCTGCATCCGGCCAGATTTCCAAAAAGTTTTTCAGCACTCTCTCCGCTCCGCCCAGCTGATTTAAAAATTCATGTACTAACGCTACTTTCATAATAAATTATTTAAATATTCCCGAGCGACTAATAATCCACTTTAGGTTTGCGGCCGAGCAAAATCAAAAAAGTTTTTAAGATAATATAAAGATCCAGCCAAAGCGACCAGTTTTCAATATAGAAGGCATCGAGTTTGATCTCTTCTTCCCACGACAATTCCGGTTTTTCTGAAGCCTGCGTGATTTGGGTCAGGCCGGTAGCGCCGGGTTTCAAAACGAAAAGATGCTTGTATTCATTTCGGAAGTGATCAACTTCGGAAACCATATGCACTCTGGGTCCCACTAAACTCATCTGCCCTCGAAAAATGTGCCAGAGTTGGGGCATCTCATCGAGTTTAGTTTTGCGTAAAAATTTGCCAATCGAAGTTACGCGAGGATCATTTTTAATTTTCACATAAGGACCGTGTCGAGAATTTTGTTTTTCCAACTCCGCGCGTAATTTATCTCCTTCTGGCGTTCCTTCTTGGGGCGGTCCTTCGGAAGGGTCAGAGTACATAGTTCGGAGTTTATAACATTCAAATTCGCCTAAGCCCGCGGCGCGGCGCTGGTGAAAAAATACCGGTCCTTTCGAATTAAGCTTGATCAGGATCGCTACCAGGAGCAGTATTGGGCTCAAAATTACCAAACTTACGGCAGAAATAATCACATCCATAACACGCTTGATGACCCGTCCCCAGCCATCGAGCGGCGTACGCTTTAAAACTATAATTGGAATGCCGGAAATAGTTTCCACCGAAATATTAGTGGTGGCTGTTTCAAATAAATTGGGAACAAAATTAAATTTAATGCTGTAATCCCGGCAAAAATTGAGCAAATCTTGGCTTATGACCTGATCGAGTTTGGAATCAGCCTGAAGCAGCTCATCAATTCCCAACTCTTTTTTGATTCTATTTAATTCTGACAGCATCTGCTCCTTCGTAAAATTGGAAGGTAATTGAGCGACAATTTTATAGCCCAATTCTTTCCTCTTTTCTATTTCCGAAATCAACTCCAGTGATTTTTCCGGAGCTATGATCACAAGTTTGTGCAACCCGATCCCATTCCTCAACATTCGCACCTGAAATGCGCGTAAAATAATTCTACCCAAACTAATCAGGACTATTGTCAAAATCCAAGTCAATAAAATAATCAGCCGGGACGGAAAAACTTTTTGGTTAAAGAAAAATAACACCACTATCAACAACAAACCGGAGGAAATCGCAAGCACAATCTTAAGTAACTCAGAAGAAGTTCGACGCGTACCTTTAAGATTGTACAATCCAGCCAGGCCCAAAAGCAGGATCAAAACCGGACTGATCAGGAACAAAACCTGAAGATAATTTGCGAGTGAAAGATTATAAATAATATGACGAAATCCTTCGAGTCTAAAACGCAAATAAAAAGCCCCAATGCCGGCAATTAGGAGCATCAAAAAATCCACGAAAATGGATATAAGATTAAATAGCAATTCAGACCGCTTCATGTCTTTATTATAACATAAAAGCCCCGGTCTTGCCGGAGCTTTTATTTTGATCAAAAATTATCGATCATGGAAGGAACGACCACCACGACCTCCGCCGAATCCACCGCGTCCACGGTCACCACCGCGGTCGCCTTCGGTTTTAGGTCGGGCTTCGTTCACAGCCAACTGTCGTCCGCCAAAGTCAGTGCCATTGAACATTTCAATAGCCTTGTTGGCTTCATCATCCGAGGACATTTCCACGAATCCGAAGCCTTTTGATCTGCCGGAAAACTTGTCGGTGATGACCTGTGCTGACACTACAGTGCCGGCGCCTGAAAAATGAGTTTTCAGTTCGTCGGAAGTAGTGGAGTAGGGCAATCCACCCACAAAAAGTTTCTTAGCCATTATTCTAGCCTTTAAACAAAGGGAAATTTACTAACGCAAACTGAACCCTTGTTCTACTTGTTAAATTTCCCTTCGACTAAAGGAAACGTGGTAAGTATACAACATTATTGACTTTAAGTCAATAGCTTGTACTGGATGACTACATCGGTGACAAGGCTCGGGTTTGATACTGATATTGAAATGGGGTTAAGTAATTAAGACTCTGGTGAGGTCTGTAACAGTTGTACTTAAGCAACCACTGATTAAGTTTCCGGTTGAATTCGTTGATATCATCAGTCCAGTTGCCCATCCGGAGGAATTCCTGTTTAAGGGTACCGTTGAATCGTTCAACGAAAGGGTTGTCTTTGGGGGTTTTGACTCTGGAGAAGTATCGAGGAATGTCCATCGATGCCAGGAGGGCCTCAAAGTGATTTTCAAACTCCGAGCCATTGTCCTGGCAAGTATTTAAAATATTGCCATTAACCACGGCATAGAGTCGGATGAACAAATCCTTGGTGGTTACTGAGGAATGGGTAGAATACATTCTCGCCCATGCAATCTTGGAAACAGTATCTATCCCAGTGACTATGTATTGCCTCAATCCATTGCGATACAAAACAATAGTATCAAAAGCAATTAAGAATCCGGGCTTCTGATCTTTAGCCAATTCAATAGTTCTTCGTTTAGAATTACTGTTCTTTCTAAATATTCTGCCACTCTTACGTCTTTGCAGGTGATATTTCTCAATGATTAACTGAACTTGCCAGGAAGCGATATATTGGTGGTGCTCCCGTTCATAAATGGCTTTAAGCTTCATCTTACCGTATTCAGGATTTAATTTACGTAAGGCTAGTATCCGATCTTCCTGTAATTGGTTGACCTGGTGCTTCTTGCGATTAACTGGTGCTCTTGAGCCTTCTTCTAGAGCTTTGAAGTTGGCTGGGTCGAATACAGAAAACCATTTGTAAAAGGTCTTCCTAGTAATCCCAAAGTATCGAGATGTAGTGGCAGCGGATTCCTGTCCTTTAGTGTAATAGTATATGAACCATTCAAGTTTTTGTTTGGCTTTCTTGGAAAGTCCTAGTAATTGTCCTTGTTTCCGCCACCTGTCATATTTGTTTAACAAAATACGTTGTTTGCCCCAAGGCAGGCGGTAACCATCTAATCGCATGTGACGCTTTCCTTTCTCAGTAATCTTACCGGAAAGTGTCACCGATGTATCTCATCTTTTACAT
>DASWFI010000026.1:0-2527 GCA_036394315.1 Patescibacteria group bacterium | reverse complement strand
GAGCTACCTGAGCTCATCCTCTACAATTACCACCCTCATTGCACATATTAATTCAAGAGTTGCTAGTGCCCATTTGGCTGGGCCTCACTTTATACATTCATAGCTGGGATTTTGGTGCTGCTCTACCCCGGTTATCCTGCTTACAGTGGATCAATACCGGACCTGTTCAGACCTGGTTCCCATGCCAAGGGCTGCCATCTATATACCCTTTCTACATTTGTCTTATTTACCTGATCCTTTTTCATTGACAATAGGAGGTAACTACTCTTTCCTTGTTTAACTCCTTTCTCCATGTTACCTCCCTGTTATATATAGCCAGACTCAAGCAGAATGAGAAGACAGCTTTCTTCTCATTTCTGCCCAGGCATCCAGCAGGGATTTGTCCCCTTGAGTGTCCATTCCACAGATATGTCAGAGCTCCATGAGTGCTAGGACATAGCATGTCCCAGTGTAAGTGGGATAACTGGGTAGAGCCACACCAAAATCCCAGCTACAAAAGTATAAATTGAGGCCCAGCCAAATGGGCACTTGCAACTCTTGAATTAATGCATGCAATGAGGGTGGTAAATGTAGAGGATGAGCTTGGGTAGCTCAGGAAACCTCTAAGTTGGAGTCTGGGAGAACTAAAAGTCTTCTTGGAAAATAACTGGAGGATGCACTGGGGCAGGACCTCACTCCAAAAATTGATCTTCGCAAGGGTCACTCTGAGTAGATACTGCCTGAAACCTAATTCTTCAGTTGGAGCCCTCAATGGGGCTTCTTACCAACTGCTAGGTGCAGACATGGAATCTCTTAACACAATGGGACTTTACCTTGAATCAAAGATGGTTTCAGAGTGCTTGCACAGGAGATGTCTGATACAGTGCACATGCTAGTTAGAGAATGAGGGGAATTATTTTATTGTAACTTGTCTGCTATTGTACATATAACTCCCCAGTTTGAATATAAAGAAACCCGGACATAAAACTCGGATATACGAAGCCCCTAATGCCATGACTCCACCCCACTTCTCTGTCCTGCAATATTCGACTTTACAAACCAATCCCAAAGGATAAAACACTCTCCCCTTAAAATCCTACTAATCAAACCCGGTTTTCTACTTCAAAACCACCTCCAATACTCTTGAAAACGTATTAGAACTGAAGGAGGGCTGCCAACGTCGAGGATAAAGCGACTAGAACGGAGGTTCCCAAAAAGGAAGGCACCAATATCCTTAATCTAGACTGCCGAGTTAATTTCCGATAATACCCGACGTCCTCTGCGAGTTCTTCTCCAAATCTCTCGTAACCGGTGGCGTTAGATGCCCCTTGAAAATAGCTTTCCGTAGGTACCAAGTTTGACCGGAATCCATAAGACGGAAGAGGAGATATGAGGGAAACAAGATCCAGCCTTATAATGACCCGGCTTTCTCTAGACTTCTGAGTTAGACTTCCAATAGAAATCCTCATTCCCCTTGCTCTAGAATCTTTTGTGACCTCCAAGGTAACTGCTCGTCGTCGCACAAGCTTCCAGAAGGCTTGGTTAGGGGTCCAGACTCCATTCCCCCCTAAGGCTTGAATTCGTAAAACTGATTTCCGGAACTTCTCCGTCAATTCTGAACCGTTTCTCACGATTCCAACGGCGTTGTATTCTCCTCGAAAATGTCTTTCCAACGACGTATAATATGACCCAATACGTTCAGGGGATTCCGAGGGAATAATAAGTAAACAGAAAAATGGCAAGTTTCGTTTCTTGTCCCCCAGAGAAGATATAGGAACGGCAATAACACCGTTAGAATCGTACGAATTAACTGGATTTTTGAGGATATGTACGACAATGATTGAAACACTTCCAGAATTCCATAATTTTATCCTCCCTCTGGTGTCATAGTGGAATACTCAATTTTTACATGTCAAATTCATTGCAGATTTGAGAGTGTTATTAATGGCATGCTCTGGCCATCAATTCAGTCTCTGTAGGCAGTTCACATATTGGACCATTTTCCTGCCTACAGTGTGGTTGCTGTGTCTTCAGCAAACTGGACCTCAAATCTGCCTTCAATCTACTCCAAATTGCTCCAGGCAATGAATGGAAGACCACCTTCCATACCAATGAGGGATTATTTGAATACCTCATCATGCCCTTTGGACTAACTAATGCCCCAGCAGCCTTCCAATCATTCATCCAATGGGTCTTATGGGAATTTTTAGACATTACATGCATCATCTATTTAGATGACATCCTGGTCTTCTCCCATACTCAGGAAGAACATGATCTTCATGTCCTCCAAATCCTTCAAGTGCTTGATCAACATGGCCTCCTAGCCTCTGTTGACAAGTGTGAATTTGACAAAGACTCCTTAGAATACCTCAGCTTTATCCTAGGCAAGGATGGCATTGCAATGCACCCTAGCAAACTTACAACAATCTCCAAATGGCCTGAACCCAGGTCTGTAAAAGACATCCAGCAATTTCTTGGATTAGCTAACTTCTATCACTGCTTCATATCACATTATGCATTGATTGCTGCCCCCTTGTATGAGCTAACT
>DASWFI010000025.1:0-28936 GCA_036394315.1 Patescibacteria group bacterium | reverse complement strand
TGTAGAGCGCGGTACTTCCGCCCGACGACGAGCTTCAGCGTCTTTCTTCCACAGTTCATCGGCGCGAGGATCCATGGATCACGTCCTTTCCTGATCTACAATCGTTAACTTGCCGGTGGGCTGGTTCTTTCGAAGCTCTCTGATCCTATCCTCTGCATGCCTAATGGCATATGCGAGGTCTTGCGGCAGCGCCGTCCCAGCACTCCTATGTCTGTAGTACAGAGTCATGAGTTGGGCCAAATTACTTTCGTGTCGGGCGGCTTCAGCAATATGATCCTCCATCGATTTCTACCTCCAGATCAATATCCGAAAATCAGATACTAATCCGGAGGAACAAAAATCCGACCCTTATGGTCGGTTCTAGCAAAGAAATCGTTTTTAAGGCTTTAACGTTTTCTATATGAACCGACTGGGGTTGGGACCAAAATAAGAAGCCCCAAAATAATCTGGGTAATCTGGCTAATAATGTTGGTCAAAAATGGGTTCATAAAGCTTAAAAAAAGTTTAGCAATTAATTGAAATTGAGTCAAATATCAATAAATCTACAACCAATGCGAGCGATATTGTATTGACAGATATAAATTGAGGCTGATATAATGTTAATACTTAGTATTAACTCAATAACCACATGAGAACTTCATCTTTGGTAACTATTTCATTGCCGCCAGAAATGGTAGCAGAATCTGAAAAATTGGCTAAACAGCAGCACATGACGCGTTCAGAGCTTTTACGGATAGCTTTGCGTCGTTATATGGAAGAATCACAGCTTGAGGAAGCAGTGCGTATCGCAGATGATGAACTACGCCGAGGAACTCTCAAAGTTTTACGACCAGGTGGACTTTCCGCTTTGATGAAAAAATCAAAGAAATAGCATGCGGCCGATAAAAACCGTTTTTTACTCCTCGCATTTTGGCAAGGCATTCAAAAAACTTCAGGTTTCTTTACAATCAGAAGTAGTTAAAAAGGAAGCCATCTTTCGCCGCGATTGTTTCGATTCGAAACTTAGAACGCATAAATTAAAAGGAAAAAATCAAGATCTTTGGTCTTTTTCAGTTACCCAAAAACATCGCGTGGTTTTTAGATTCATATTTGACGACACTGTTTTATTTATTGATATTGGAGATCATTCAATTTATCAATAATTATGAAAAAAAGTCATGGTCTTTGGGGAATGATTGGAAAACTCTTTAAATTCAATGTTCCAATATTATTGAAAAACTTTTATTTATTGGTCGACCAAGTCGAGACAAATGGAAAACTTATTTGGGTTTAGTTAAGAATATTTATAAACTATATATTTTGCAAGGTTCTTAATTTTCTATATCCTCTTATTTATTACTATTTAACAAAAAATAAAACAATATAAAACCTGAAATTGAAAAAAACAGTACAGCAGGCAATGGAAATTTAAATAGATAAGCCGCAATAAATTCGATTACTGCAACTACAATTGAAACAACAAAGACAGTCCACCCTTTTATTAACGCTAATGATGTAAGGGGAACCCTGCTAAGATTCCGTTTTATTGTAAAAAAACGAACAATTAACAGAACGATTCCAAATACTATACCAATTTCAGTTAAATATAATGTAGTAGTAGCTAGTTGTTTTGATAATAACCGTAGCGATCCTAATGCCACTAGTACGAAAAGTGTAAGACTAAGCATCGTATCGACCGCAGTAATAAAGAAAATTGCGATAAGCGCGGGATAAATTTTATTTGAATTATTCATATACCTATAGCATATCAAATTCCCGGATGGACTACCAATTGAATTTGGAGAACCGATTAAATCTCTCAACTAAGCCAAATAAATTTAAAAAGGCTTCCCAAGTCCACTTATGAAATGAATTTGGAAAACCCTTTAAAATCAATGTTTACAATATGATTGGAAAACTTTTATTTATTGGTCGGCCTGAGCGGTCGATGTTGGAACTGACAGAATCCATCGAGACGAGGGTTAACGATACGATCTTGGAACTTTTACTCAGTTCAACGCTATCGTCAGCCCTGTACCGCTAGGGTCAGGTGACGATCAGATCTTGGAACCTAGTTTAGAACTTCTGCGGCAGGAGTTTCTCCTGAATCTTAAGGAATCGAGCGGTTCCAAAATGTACTCATTGGTCGGGGTGCCGGGAATTGAACCCGGTCTACACCCACCCCATGGGCGCGTACTACCGGTATACTACACCCCGTTTTTATAACTCAAGTATTATAGTTTATTTTTTGGGCAAAAAAAAGAGGCCGGCAAGGATTGACCTTGTGGCCTTAGTTGTCGCCGAGCCCCTGGTTCGCGTCCACCGAATATTCCGGTAGGGATGCACAGTCCGCCAGTGATGATAGCGGGTCGACTGATACAGGGACGCCTGTGGACGCCATTTCTATTCCATCGTATCCGTCACGAAGCTCGTGAGGGAGCTCGCTTGCGAAAAAGCAAAGGATGTCCAGAGTGTTCAACGGGACTAGCTCGAGTGGCATACTTGACCCTGGACGCCGATCGGTGACTTGGCAGTCAGTGGCGTGTGACACTCGACGCAAGCGAGGACCGGGTTTGGCTGACCGAATACTCGGATCAGCTTCACATTATGTTTGCCTCGGGTATGTGGACAGATTACCAGGTCCTCCTCAGAAGTAGAGGTTTTAGTGGTGGTCTGGCTATTCATCTCTATCTCCTAGCCGGGGTAGAGCTCTTTACGGGCTTCTTCCTCGTCCAGCCAGGTCCAATCCTGCGTCGCTGTTGTGGCCACAGCTTGCTGCTGCGGCTCCGTCGCGGGGTCCGGATCAGCGCGGTGAGAATCGTTCGTGGTGGGTACGCTCGGGGTTCCAAACGCGACCTCAGTCATTGCTCATCTCCTTCGTGGGATCTAGGGGCACTGTGTAGGTGATCGAATGGTCTGGTAATCGTGATTAGGGTCCGTAGGCTGGATACAGTCATTTCCTCCTGGAGAAATGGGATAGGTGCATATCTTGCTTCATCTGCATCCATCCAACAAAAATCCGACCTATTTGGTCGGTTCATTCTAGAAATTTCGTTTTGCTTGTAAGCTAGCGTTTTCTATATAAACCGACATACACTGGGACACGATCAAATCTGACCCAGCCGACAATGGCTTGAATCAATTGCTTTATGGAGTTGTGTCCGAATATATGATTCATATACTTATATGAAAATAATATAGCAATTAAAAAAAGCAGTCAAATCCTATCAAGACTTTACAAATAAAAAGACTGAAACTTATCGTTAAGTTTCAGTCTGAATGGAGCGGTCGATGGGATTCGAACCCACAACTACTAGGGCAGGTGAGGCGCTAGTGTTCTGCCTTTGAACTACGACCGCAATAGGTGTCAAAAGCTGCCGGACTTGTAACCCCCGTCGTGTTTGAACTGGCGTTTCATCTCCCTCGCCGCTTCGTCAGACTGTGGAGTCGTCGAGACGGTCTGTGGGCGATCAACATACCGTAAATTTTGAGTTGGCTTCGGGATCAGGTCGGGTGCTTTCTCTATCAAATACTTTTCCCCAGGGATTCGCTTTTCCGATTTCCTATCACTCACGTTTTCCTCCTCTACCTTGGGCACAAACAAAAACACGGCTCTTGATGGGCCGGTTTGTTTGTGCAAACTTTTTACAAACTTAAACCTTCCATCAGTGGCCGATGGCGTACCAAAACTTTATTTGGGACGAGTTCAAGTTCATAAGTAAATAGATTATACTCCTATTTTATTTTTTCGTCAAATTACTGTTCTAGCTTATGGATTTTTTCCATGAAAGCATTCAGTTCGTCTTGGGAGAAAAATTCGATGGTGATTTTCCCCGACTCCCCGCTTTTCTTGACACTGACCTTGGTCCCAAGTTTGCTTCGCAAATCATTTTCAAGCGCTGCTGCTTCCGGATCCACTGGTCCCCTTGGCGCTTTTACTTGCTTGGGGCGTTCCAGCATCTCGCGAACTTTATCTTCCACCTGGCGGACAGTCATGGCCTGCGACACGATCAATTCATAAAGCGCAATTTGCTTTTCCATTCCCGGCAGCGCCAAAATCGAGCGGGCGTGGCCTTCGGTAATCTTGCCATCGGCCAAAGCATTCTGGATCTTCAGCGGCAAGTGTAATAAACGCAACATGTTCGTCACTGTGGTGCGGCCTTTGCCGACTTTTTTCGCCACTTCTTCCTGCGTCATTTTATACTGATCGATCAGTTGTTTATAGGCCAAAGCTTCTTCGATCGGATCCAAATTATGGCGTTGGATATTTTCGATCAAAGCAATCTCCAGCTTATGCTGCTCTTCCATAAAATCCCGAATGACCACGGGAACTTTGGTCAGTCCAGCCATTTTGGATGCGCGCAATCTGCGTTCGCCAACGATCAACTGGTAATTACCATCAGGAAGAGGCACTACGACTAACGGCTGGAGTATTCCGTGTTCTTTGATGGATGCGGAAAGTTCTTCCAATGCTTGCTCATTAAAAACACGCCGTGGCTGCCAGGGATTTGGCTGGATCAAATCAACGGAAATTTCAGACATGGTAAGCGCCGGCAGATTTTCCGGAGGAAAAATAACTTTTGGTTCACGAACCATACTTTCTTGATTCGTCACTGGAGCAGTTTCAGTCTTTGGTTCTACAGGTGCTTCGACAAGATCAGACGTTGCCGATATCGGCTCTACTACCGGAGCCGTGGCTTGTGGCCGGTCATCTGTAGCCGGTGGATTAACTATAGTTTGATATTCGTCCATTTGTTTCAAATACGTAATAATTTCAAGATGATTATAGCACAAAAAACAAAAAAGCGCTCTCGCGCTTTAATTTTATATGGTGCCGAAGGAGGGAGTCGAACCCTCATGGGGGAACCCCGCGCGATTTTGAGTCGCGTGCGTCTGCCATTCCGCCACTTCGGCTTTGCAAGCTATTTTACCCCAAAATTCGATTTTTGAAAAGCTTAAGCAGAATCCAACTGGTGGCAGCGCCAATCATGGCCCCGGCCAAAATATCCAGCGGATAATGAACTCCGACAAATACTCGTGCCACTGAACCTATAGTGGCCAGTATAAAAAACGGCCAGAAGTATCTAGTGCCCCAAAAAGCAAAAGCTACTGCAAAATAAACCGTGGCATGGCCAGAGGGAAACGATACACCGGTATCATGATCCACTAACAATTGATGGACGTTTAAAACCTCGTAGGGACGGGCACGACCGATTATTAATTTAAGAATTTGCGTCACAATCCCCCTACCGACCAAAATCGCCGCGACCATGATATAAACCTGTTTTCGAAAAAGTGGTACCAGCCAGAGTGATGCGGCTCCGAGAAGGAATAGGTACAAAAAATACTCACCTCCGAAAAAAAGGCCGATTTTATCCAATAGTAATGATCTGCCACCAAGTCCGTTAATGGCTAAGAATATTTGATGATCCATTAGAGTCCTGGTGCTGGAAAGTTCTTAGTAAACCTCTTAACTTCTTCACGGACATTGCCTGCCACAGTCGGATCTGTGATCACGGCGGTAATCCAAGATGCAATTTTACTCATTTCTTTTTCTTTCATGCCGCGGGAAGTTATCGCGGCTGTTCCCAATCGAACGCCCGATGGATCCCAGGGTTTTCGCGGATCCATAGGAATTGAGCTTTGACTGGTGACGATTCCTGCCGATTCTAATAATTTTCTTGCTTCCAAGCCAGAAATATTTTTATTAGTTAAATCTACCACCATCAAATGATTATCTGTTCCGCCGGACACTATTTTAAAACCAAAATCGAGAAGAGCTTTTGCCAAAGCCTTCGAGTTTTTCACAATCTGTTCGGCGTATTTTCTGAACGCTGCTGTCTGAGCTTCTTTCATCGTTACCGCAATTGCGGCAATTGCATTCACGTGTGGTCCCCCTTGCATTCCGGGAAATACTGACTTATCAATTGCCGTGGCATATCGATCATTGCACATTATGATCGCCGCCCTTGGACCTCTCAAAGTTTTATGTACAGTGGAAGTTACGACGTCAAAAAATGGAATTGGGCTTCTATGCGCGTCTCCGACGATTAGACCGGCAATATGAGATATGTCAGCCATGGCGATAGCTTTTACCTTATCGGCTATTTCTCGAAATTTTTTAAAATCCACTTCTCTGGAATATGCCGTATAACCGCAAAGAATCAACTTCGGGTTAACCTTGTCCGCCATCTTCAAAATTTCCATATAGTCGAGTTGCCCGGTCTTTGGCGATAAGCCGTAATGCACGAACTTATAAGTTTTTCCCGTAAAATTTACAGGTGATCCATGAGTTAAATGCCCGCCGCTCGCTAAATCCATAGCCATAATGGTATCCCCAGGCTGCAACAAAGCATTGTACACTTCCAAATTAGCTGGACTTCCCGAATACGGTTGGACATTGACGTGCCAGTCCAGCGGCAGGTCAAAAGCATCCCGAACCCTCGTTTTAGCCAATTCTTCTATTTCATCGACAACGGAACAGCCGCCATAATATCTTTTTCCTGGATAATTTTCCGCGTATTTATTAGTAAGGATAGAACCTAAGGCTTCCATCACTTCTTTTGAAGAATAATTTTCTGACGCGATCAAATCCAAAGTCTCCGCTTGTCTGCGGCGTTCTTTCTGGATTAGCTCATAAATTTCTTTATCGTTCTTTTTTAAGCTCATTTCTTTCTAACTAAGGCGTATAACATGGTAAATACTCCGACTATCATGAACACATTGGTAATATTTCCAGTTACGTTCAGCAGCCAAATGGCGATTAATGCGGTCAGGATTTTACCCACAGCAAGACTGAATTCGAAAAATACCGCGTAAGCAATGGCGTAATCCGGCCCTTTTTCGCCTCCCAGTTCAAATGTCTGGGCCAGCAGAGGCACGCCTACGGTGCCTTTTCCCAACCGAGTCAGGATATCGAAGCTAATAACGCTACATATGCCGGTGGCAAAACTTCGGAAGAGCCAAGTCAGTCCGTAAAAGACTGCTGCAATCTGCAAAAACGGCACCTGCTTAAATTTATCCACTAGCTTACCTAAGTACAACATTACCATGACAGCGATTATGCTGGCAAACGTAATAATCGCGCCGATGGAAAAAACCTGCGGAATCAAAAGATACATGAAGATGGGCCACAGGCTCATCAGCATCAAATCCTCGGCGTATCCCCAATACCCAAAAAAATTATACGGATATTTTTTAACTATGCTCCAGAAGTTTTTGAAATGAAAATGATGCTTGGTGTAAATTTCGGGCGTCTGAAACAGCGGGTAGACAGATGCGATCATAAGAAAAGCGGCGGTGGCGAACAATATCGGAAATCCAAACTGGAAAGAAATAAATCCGCCTAAAACCGGACCGAAAATTGCTGCCAGTTCGATGACTGAAAAGAGCACGCCAACCTCGCGGCCCCGCTGCTGCCGCACATTGCTCACAGAAATATCAGCATTGTACGCCGGCCAGAAGAAACACTTCTGCAAACCAAACAAAATTGGGGTAATAAATAATAAAATCGGATAAAACTTGATCTGATAAAGCAAGGCCCAATAAAAAACGTAAACAATAGTGGAAATAAGAATGGCATGCTTGTAGCCGATCCTTGATGTAATTTTCGTAATCGGCAGAATAAGAAAAGCATACGTGATATAGACAATCAGATAAAAAAACATTATCTGCGGCAAAGTGTATCCCAGTTTGTATAGAAAAATCGGCTCAAAAATATACGTGAGATTGATGGCGAGATTGAAAAGGCCCGTATTCCAATACAGCTCAACAACTTCACGATTGAGTTCGTGAGAAAAATAATGATACCGACGCGGTAATAAAAGCATTTAGTTCAAAGTGTTTTTGATTTGTTTTTCACTAATCGGACCAATCCTTATTATTTTAACACCTTTTACCAAAGAAACCACTGTTGACGGCTTGGTATTTAACAATTTCCCGCCATCCAGATAATAATCCGGTTGAAATTGCGCTTTTGAGAATTGTTTCTTGACGCCTGGAACTGAATAATTCACTGGCGTGCCCGAGATATTGGCAGAAGTCGTGGTGATTGGCCGTCCCAATCCTTCCACTAAACCCAAAGCAAGCGGATGATTGGGCAAACGAACACCCAATGTTTTAGTTTCAGCCGAAAGTAATTGCCAGGCCTTTCCTCGAGCCTTCAGAGGCAAAACCAGAGTTAATGGCCCTGGCAAAAATTTGTTCATCAGCTTAAGCGCGGGTTTATTCAATTTTACTAATTTTTTAAGCCAATCAGCACCTGGAAAAATAATATGCATCGGATTCTTAAAATCCCGGCCTTTTAGACGATAGAGCTTTGCTACGGCTTTAGCATTGGTGGCATCTACAGCCAAACCATAAGCGGTGTCAGTAGGATAAACTACAACACCGCCTTGTTTGAGGATTTGTACTGCTGCCTCTAATCGTGTCATTCGGATCGCTATTTTACTACAAAATTAATCAGCTTGTCCTGGACGAAAATTTCTTTCACGATTTCTTTGCCTTCCAGATGTTTCTTTACATTCGGATCAAGCAGCGCTGCTGCACGGACTTCTTCTTGTGTGGCTCCAGCGGACATGGCCATCGAGGCGCGCACACGGCCCAAAACCTGCACTACCATGGTGACATTCTCGTCTCTCACATACCTTTCGTCAAATTTCGGCCAGGATTGCTGATGGATAGAATCTTTATGTCCCAGTTGATGCCACAATTCTTCCGTCATATGCGGCGCAAAAGGTGCCAGCAGGACCAAAAACGTTTCCCAATTTTCGCGCGACATCTCTTTATTTTCGTTCAGAAATTCCATGAACGACGCCACCGCGGTATTGAATTTAAAATTTTGAATATCGCCGGTGATTTTTTGTACCAGCTTGTGAATATGATTGTTGTCGTCTCCCTCTTCGAAATCCCGCTGATAACGCCAGACTTTGTCCAAAAATCGTTTGACTCCCAGTATGCCTTGGTCGTTCCAGGAAACCGTGGCTTCGTGAGGCCCCAAAAATGGCTCAAACATGCGCAACGTGTCCGCTCCGTATTTCTCAACTATCTCATCGGGGTTTACCACATTGCCTCGGCTCTTGCTCATTTTTTCCTCATCTGGTCCTAAAATTATTCCGTGCGGCACGCGTTTTGCAAAAGGTTCTTTGGCAGTGACGTGTCCTTGGTCATATAAAAACAAATTCCAAAAGCGCGCATATAACAAATGCAGAGTCGTATGCTCCATGCCGCCGAAATAAATATCCACCGGAGTCCAATGCTGTTGTAATTTTTTGCTGGCGAATTCTTTATCATTCTTAGGATCAGTGTATCGAATCCAATACCAAGAGCTGCCAGCCCATTGCGGCATGGTATTAGTTTCTCTTTTCGCACTTCCCCCACACTTCGGACACTTTACATTTACCCAAGAATCTATTGCGGCCAAGGGCGATTCACCGGTGCCAGTGGGTTCATATTTTTCAACTTCCGGCAACTTTACAGGCAAATCTTCTTCCGGTACTGGTACAGCCCCGCACTTCGGACAATGAATTATCGGAATCGGCTCACCCCAGTATCGCTGCCGGCTGAAAACCCAGTCACGAAGCTTGTACTGGACTTTTTTGATTCCAAACTCTGCGGTCATTTGAGCGCGAGCGGTAGCGGAGCTGATGGTGTTATATTTCCCTGAATTCATAAGCCTGCCATCCCTTTCATAGGGAAGCCTTCTATCTCCTTCATCATTCACCACCTTTACTATTCCCAATTCAAATTTTTTCGCAAATTCATAATCACGCTTGTCGTGTGCCGGCACAGCCATGATGGCACCCGTACCATAAGTAGATAAAACATAATCCGCAATCCAAATGGGAATTTTTTGGCCAGTGGCTGGATTAATCGCATAAGAGCCGGTAAATACTCCTGTTTTTTCTTTTTCCAAAGCGGTTCGCTCAAGTTCTGATTTCTCGTTGGTTTTTGCTATATACCTCGTTACTTCGCTTTTCTGATCTTGGGTGGTCAGTTGTGTTACCAATGCATGCTCCGGGGCTAAAACCATATACGTAGCGCCAAACAAAGTATCCGGTCTGGTGGTAAAAACTCGAATTTTAGGCAGAACGTTGTTCAAAATTATAGGTTCCTCAGGAGCTGTAAAGTGTTCTCTATTAGATTCGCCACTAATTAGTTTAGCTTTAAGTTTTTCTGATAAAAATTTTAGATAAGATCCGCGTTTTTGCTCTTCTTTTAGATCAGATAATACCGTTCTAAACTCCGTTAATCTTATTATTTCGTCATAATCAAAACCCCATGTAAAATTTTTCCAAAAAGGTCTTTCAACGGCACTATGGAATTCCGGATCTATCGCAGGAGCAATTAAAATCAGACCACTAATCGGTTTGCCATATCTAACTAAAACCTTTTGAGCTACCACCCCGCCCAAACTATGCCCGATAATAATTGTGTTGGGGCCTATATGACTATTTTTTAACACAAATTCAACCTGTTCCTCTTCTTTCGGATCATTGCTGTTTGGTAATTCAGGAGCTTGAACAATATAGCCTTTGCTTTCTAGTTCTTTTTTTAGCCATGGAATAAAATTCTTTTCTGGCAATCCTGTATATCCATGCAAGATCAGAAAATCGGTCTTTTCCTCATAAGTTGTTTCAAAATCAATCTCCGCTCCTTCTGATCGGCCGATCCAGTTGCGCTGCTGCTGCTTGATGGGCTCCGGCCAATCCAGGCTATCAAGACCTTCCAGCAACTTTTCTGCGTATTCGGTAATTCTCAAATACCATTGCTTCATTTCCTTTTTTTCAACAATAGTGCCGCAGCGTTCGCACTTGCCGTCAATCACTTCTTCGTTTGCAAGGCCGGTTTTATCTTTGGGGCACCAATTGATCAAACCCGTGGCTTCATAAGCCAGCCCCGCTTTATAGAATTCCAAAAAAATCCACTGCGTCCATTTGTAATATTCAGGATCCGTGGTGTTTATTTCCCGATCCCAATCAAAGCTCGTGCCCCAGCTCTGAAGCTGGCGTTTGGCATTTTCAATATTTTTCGCAGTCGAAATTTTTGGATGCACCCCTTTTTTGATGGCAAAATTTTCCGCAGGCAGACCAAAAGCATCCCAGCCCATGGGATATAGAGTTTCAAAGCCGTTCATCCGGGAAGCGCGGGAATAGATATCTCCAGCTAAAAAAGGACGTAAATGACCCATATGCAATCCTTCACCCGAGGGGTAAGGGAATTCCACAAGCACATATTTCTTGGGTTTACTGCTGTCATCGGCAGCGTGGTAAAGATTCTCCTTTTTCCACTGCTCCTGCCACTTTTTTTCTATTTCTTTGTGATTATAAGTTTTCATAAAGCTCCTCTTTAGTATCGCCTATTTTTTTATTTTGAACAACCTTACAGCATTTTCAAAAGTCTGGTCTCCTACTTCTTCCATGCTCATTTTTTTGATCTCCCCGATTTTAGCCGCTACATATTGAACATAGCTAGGTTCATTCCTTTTGCCACGGTAAGGCGGTGGAGTCAGATACGGCGCGTCGGTTTCTGTCAGTAATCGATCCATCGGCATATTTTGTACAACTTCAGCCAGTTTGCCGGTTTTGTCAAAAGTCAAAATGCCGTTTAATGCGATATAAAATCCGATGTCCAGAAATTTTTTCGCGGTGTCCCAACTATCAGTAAAAGAATGGGCAACCCCCTGGCCGCCCGAGTATTCATTTTTCAAAATCTCAATCAGATCCTCATAAGCGTCGCGACAATGGATAATAACTGGCAGTCCATGTTTTTTCGCAAAATGCAATTGCTTTACGAGTTCTGCTTTCTGTTTACTGATTACTGCTTCCTGTCCTTCCGGCGGCAAGCGAAAGTAATCCAAACCGCACTCGCCCACTGCCACCACTTTTTCTGAAATCATCGCTTCGTATACTACGCCATCAAAGCTTTCTGCCCGGGATTTGAAATGCGATTCCTCCTCGTCCAGCATTTGCTGATAAGTATGTACCGGATGCAGGCCTATCGCGGCATAAACTCCTGTCTCGTATTTCTGGGACAAATCTAAAGCTGCCTGAGACGTGCCTGTCTGCGTTCCGACATTGATCATCCAGGTATGGGCTGCTTGAGCGCGTTTGATGGTTTCGTCGCAGTCATCCTTAAACGCCCCGAAGTTGACATGAGTATGCGTATCGAAATACATAAATTTTCTCCCCTTCTTTGAGGGGGAGATTAAGAGGGGGTAAATTAGTCTATTTTCTGAAACAAGGGCTCCGGCTTCTTTATGTCGCCGGATTCCAGAATCTGGCGGATTTTGTTGGAAGTTTCCGGCATGATTGGTGAGAGTTTGAACGCGATGTCAGCCAAAAGTGCTGCCAAATTCAAAAGCAATTCCTTCACTTTCTCAGGATTAGTTTTTACCAATTCCCAAGGCTTGGATTTATCTATAAGTTGATTGGCCCAGGCAATCTCTTCCCAAATCGCGATTAAACCTGTCGAAAAATCAAAATTATAAAAAGCTTCCGAGGCATGCGCCAAATCCTTGGGGCTACGCACCCAATCTTCGATCTGACCATCCAGATATTTTTCAATCATATTCGTGGTCCGGGAAAACAAATTGCCCAAACCGTTGGCCAAATCGCCGTTGAATCGCTGCTTCAATTTCTCTTCGCTGACATCGCCATCCGCGCCAAACGGCACTTCCCGCAGCAAAAAGTACCGCAGGGCATCAGCACCGTATTTTTCCGCCATTTCCACGGGGTCGATGACATTGCCCAGAGTTTTACTCATTTTCTGACCGCCGAAAGTAAAAAAGCCGTGCGCAAAAACCGCTTCCGGAATTTTTTCACCGATAGCTAAAAGCAGTGCCGGCCAGATTACACAATGGAATTTGATAATATCTTTGCCCACGACATGGTAATTCGCCGGCCAATATTTTTCAAATTTTTCCCGATCGTCCACGTAGCCGATAGCAGAACAATAATTAAACAGTTCGTCGAGCCAGACGTAAATAGTTTGCTGCGGATCCCAGGGCAGCGGCAGCGCAAATTTGGCCGTGCGTCGCGATATCGCGATGTCTTCCAGGCCATGTTTGATAAACGATACGATTTCATTGCGGCGGGATTGCGGCAGGATGTGAAATTCTCCGCTTTCGATTTTTTCCAGCAAAATTGGCCCGTAATCCGAAAGTCGGAAAAACCAATTTTTTTCCTTGACCCATTCCGGCTTACGGTTATGCAGGGGACACAAGCCGTTCACGAGTTCTGATTCTTTCTTAAACGATTCGCAGCCGATGCAATACCAGCCTTCGTATTCGGCTTCGTAAAGCTTGCCCGATTCCTTAAGCTTGTTGAAAAAAACATTTACAGCTTTTATGTGGCGCTCTTCCGTGGTCCGGATAAAATCATCGGGTGCTATTTCCAAAATATCCCAGGCCAAAGAAAATTTCGCGGCATTTTCATCCACAAATGCCTTTATATCTTTTCCTGCTTTTTCGGCGCTCTCGGCAATCTTACTGCCGTGCTCGGCTGTTCCTGTCAAAAAGAAAACATCTTCACCGAGTTGCCGGTGCAGGCGTGCCATGACATCTACTGCGATAGTCGGATAAGCCGAACCGATATGCGGCTTGTCGTTGACATAATAAATCGGAGTCGTGATATAAAATTTTTTCTTATCTGGATCCATTTCGTACTTTCATAGATTAAAAAAAGCCTATTAAAGGCTTACTAATTATACCATTAAATCACAAGCTTAGGTAAGCCTAGCTACTTTGTTCATTGGCCTCCATCATGTCCTGGACGAACACGGATAAACCACTCACAACCGGGATGGCGATCAATGCTCCTATTATTCCGGCCAGCGAACCGCCGATCAAAACTGACAAAATCACCAGCACAGGGTTTAGTCCCACGCTTTTACTCATCACCACCGGCACCACGATATGGGCTTCCAGTTGTTGCACCACTATATATAAAGCAATCACCAGCACTGCCAAAGGCGGATTTTGCAAAAAAGCAAAAAGGACAGCGGGTATGACGGCGATGAAGGGACCTATGAACGGAACAATTTCAAAAATACCGGCGATGAGGGCGAGTGCCAATGCAAATTCAACTTTAAGCAGGGTAAGACCGATAAAAGTCAAACCAAATATAACCACTGAAAGAATCACCTGGCCTAAGACCCAAGCTCCCACTTTACGTTGAATTTTGTTCACCAGTCCCATGACATATGCTTGATGCTTGTACGGAGCTAAATGTTTGATAAAATTTTTCATGCCGTTTTCTTCGGCGGTGAGATAAAAAGAAATCACTAAAACCGTAATCACTCCAATCAAACCGTCAAACACCCCTTTAGTGGTTTGGAAAAGCGTGTTGCTCAAATTGCCGGCCAATTGCTTGATATTGTCGCTTAACGCCTGTCCCCAGGCGGAATGCGCCAAATTTTCCCGATATACCCCGATCTTGGCAATAAAGCTGCCATAAACATCTGTTTTGCTGATCTGCTCAAATTGCCGAGTGATAGGCGGCACCATCAGAAACCCGACCAAGGCCACTATACCCAAAAACAACGCATATACCATAAGTACGCTTAAGCCGCGGGGAATTCTCCGTTTATGCAAAAAATCCGCCACAGGGTCAATGGCTGATGAAATAATTATGGAAATCAAAAAAATTAAAACCACGCTCCGAACAGCCCAAAGAAACCAAAGCAAAAGGCCGATAAAAAGCAGCTTTAAAATGGTCAGGGTTGAAATATTAATTGTTTCCTGTCGCTCGCTCATGGACTCATTATAGGTTTATTGCTTGGAATTGTCGATAGCTATTTCTTCCAGCCCTGAAAAACAATTAATGGAAAATTTTCATAAGAATTAACTTCTTGCTCAATATTAAGATCTATCAACTTGCGTTTTTCTGCGTGCCGATCCATAAACTCCTGCAATTGCCAGGACCAATAATACATATATGGGGCCATATAATTCACTGTTGGTTTTTCCCTGGTTGAAGAGCCGATTAAGCCAATTAGCCAGACTCGACCTCCTGAACTTAGGGTTTTTTCCACGGATGCGAGGGCCGGGGCAGTGGGATTTTCTTCCGCTATTTTTTTCTGTAAAACGACATATCGAAAGATCGACAAATCATCTATCGGTGGCAGAGTCAGCCACGGTGTTTGACCTTTATAATACCTCTCAAAACTAACGCCGATAAGCCAGGGATTTAACAAAATCAAGTCGTTTTTTTCTGTAAGGGAAGGCAATCGCTCTGCAATGATGTCAATATTGGTGGTTCTCGTTTTTAAAAATTCCAAATTAATTTTAATCGTTAAAAACAGAAAGCATAAAGCCATAAGCACTTTTAGAACTCTTTGAAGTTTGGGATTTGAAACCACGGCGATAAAAATTGATTCGATACAGATCGCTGCTACGGCCAAAAGTGGAATAAAATAATAAGTTTGGGCTGGAATTTTAGTTTTTTGTAAAAAAACCAAAAAAATACTGCTGCCAATAAATAAAGCTAAAATTGAAAAGTCGAACAGGTCTCTTCGGTTTGGAGGAATCTCGTTCCTTGAACGCCAAAAATAAAAGATTAGAGTTCCGGCAGCAAAAAGCGCAACAAAAATTAATATTAAAATTGGACTGGTGACTCCTAGGGCTGCGGCCATTACCCGCCACATGGTATTAGGGTCGTTTACAGATTTTGAAACAGTCATCCAATCATTTGCGCGTTTTATGAAACCTACATAAGGAAGCAAAGATACCGCCGCAAATAAACCAACTGCCATAATTAACCGAATTTTCTGCCATTCTTTATGCCGAAAAGCCACTGCTATGCCGGCTAAGCAAATCGCCAGCAAAAGGAAAGCGTTTTGATACATGGTTTGCACGCTCAAGACTGCCAGCAGACACGCCAGTGCAAACAATTTCCCATTAAACTTCGGAGTAGTTGTCAGTTTCCAAATCAAACTAAAGCTAAGAATTATAAAAAAAATTCCCAAACTGTAAGCTCTGACATAATCTCCGTACCGAACTGCCGTATAGTTAAACTCGAATATCGACCAGGATAAAAAGGGTAGGCCCAAACCCATCCACCGGCTGTTAAACCAAAATGCCGCCACTGTAGCCAGGCCGATGAGGAATCCCAAAATCCTGAAACCTTGATCAGAAGCGGTAATAAAACTCCAAAAATGAAAAACGACTATGGAAAATAGAGGAAAAGAGTCATACGTCAGGTCGTCTTTGATTGCAGCGGCCAGGGGCCGGGTCGCTAACTTTACGCTATTGGTTTCGTCTCGAATGAGACTGCCGCCATATTGAAGATTTGTAACATGCAAAAAAATAATTGTCCCCAAAATACACAAACCCGCCAACAATTCCAGTTTACGGCTAGACGCAATATTTATAAATTTTTCTAAAACTCCTATGTTCATTTTTTACAGTATAAATTGGCGTAATCGGAATTTTTGAACCTATTAACATACGGCTCAAAATCAGTGATTAACTCCAGTTTACGGCGGCCGCCGTTTATATGATAGATTTTAAATTTTTTGTCTGTCAGCATTTTTAAAACATCCATTGGATCAAATCCGCTTTGACGCAGTCCGGACGGAAAAAATTCCATGAGTAATTGCAAATCTGGATGCTCCAGCGTTTTTTTCATGCCCGTTAAAGCCCGCCCTTCTGCGCCCTGAATATCCATTTTAATGAAATCAACACGGTTCAAATTGATGCGATCCAAAAAATTATCCAAAGTCACGGCTGAAACTTGGGCCTTGGAATTCGAATCATCAAACGAGTAAATTCGACGATCGCCAAAATTATCAGGATTTTCAAACAAGAAAATCGGACCTTCTTTATCCGCAATTGCTAGTTCGTAACAACTGACATTTTTACAATTATTCTCCACAACGTTTTTCGTAAGCAGCCTGTAATTCATGGCGTCCGGCTCAAATCCCAAAACTAATTTCACCCGACTGGCAGCCAGCAAAGTATAGTACCCAATATTGGCTCCGATGTCGATTACGGTCATGTCAGGTTTGATGGCTTGGATAAAAATTTCTTTTTCAAAGTTTTCGTAAACATTCAAAGTAATTGCGCCTGAAACCATTGGATCCTTCTGGTTTAAAAATAGGTCGTAATTTTCTAGTTTGATTTTTTCCTGAATCACAAATTTAACTGTTTCGTAAATTGTTTTTTTAAAAGGAGCGAATCTCGATAGGGTTTTATAGGCAGAATTAAGCTGGCCGGGGTTGATAAACGATACAAAAAACGAAATGCTTTTTAAAAATATTTTTTTCATTAATATTTTGAAAGATAATTGCATCAAGGCGAGGTTGAATAGACAGTTAATTCTCCGTCGACAAAAACCGGTTTTTGTCCCTGGAAGAATTTGTGCACGAATTTTTCTATATCCGGACAATCTTTGTAATCATGCAAAGTAAAATTGTGAACCACGACATAACGAATATTCTTTTTAGCCAACTCGGCAAGAGATTTTTCCTTTTGGAGATTCGTCAGGTCCGGTTTGCAGAGCACAGAACTAAAGAGTAAGTTATTGGATCTGATGAAATCAAAAGTATGAGCATCGTAAGCAGTCCAGAAATATTCCCCGCCTACGATCGGCTTTTTATGAAATGTTTGATAATAATTATACGAACTATCTCCCCAAGAGCGGGCAATCGGAATATCCACGATAGCGTATTTCCCACTATCATTTCCCAAATCACGATAAAACTTCGAAACAGGCAAAGCTACAGTCGAATATGGGAAAATGAATCTTTCGGTAAATAAAACGAGGAGAAGCAACAAGCCCAGAATTAGACGTAATTTTTTTCCTTGAATAATTTTTCTCATCTCCAGGAGAAAAAAAGCAAAAATCACAGTCACAGCCAAATAAGAAAAAACAAAGAAGCGATTCGGTGCACGCATATGATCGAACGGAAAAATCTGATGCAAAGCCTTAAACGGCATAATTATTTCCCATTGTCCGATTTTGATAAAGTTACCCAAGGCTAAAAGCATAAATACCAGAAAAGTGCTAACCCAGAGTGCCCGGTTGGGAATTGGTACTTTTTTTCTGTAAAAAATCAACACCACCACGGCAATTAAACCGATAAGCCCGAAATAACTGGTTTGCTCAAAATATGGATACGGTTCCTGATATACTGATGGAAAATGTTTATAGATACCATCCGTCATCCAACCAAAAACTACAGAAAATGGATGTGGAAGGATAAAACTTAAAGGCTGAGCGCCGGCTCGACCCACGACGACGTCCGCATTTTTGGTTATCTCACTGGTTTTGTTCAAAATTATCGGAAGTGCTGGCAGGAGCACGCTCAGCGCCACTGCCAGGGCGGCATAAACGAAAAGCTTTTTAGCCCGGACAAACTTATCAATGTTGGCCAAAAAAGCGATGACTATGAAAATAAGTCCTGCGACTAGATAATACCAGGCTGAGAGCGCAGCAAGTAACACTGAGAGAGCCAGATAAAAAATATTTTTATAATGAGGCTGATCCAAAAATTTCAAAGTAGCAAGAACTAAAAGTGGAACTGAGAATAAAAACAGCAAATCCAGATGCTGCAATCCCCTTACCATCATGTAGCTAGAAAATCCAAAACTAAAGCCACAAATCAGAGCAATTGAAAAAGATTTGGTTAAATATAAAATCAAAAAATAACAAGCCAGACTAGTCAATATAAAGGCCAGCAGCAAAATAATATTATAAGCCAAAATAGGATTATGGGTGAAAATTATAACCGGCGCTCCGACTAAAAAAATAATCGGCGCTTCGTAACCGCCGGACAAATTAACTCCATCGGGATAAAAAACCATTTTATTTAAATCCACTGGCAAATCGCCCTTAAATTTTTTCACCACTAAATCCATATATGAAACGTAGATATTGGGATCTCCGCCAATAATTTGAAAAGTGGAAGGATAAGCAGTCGTTAATCGCGTAACCAAAGGCCATGTCATAAACACCGATAATAAACTAAAGATAATTACCGCAATTATGTGGGGGTGTTTTTTTACAAAAGATAATCGATCGTCTACTTTCAAATCAGATTTATCCGTGCTTGGTAATTCATATTTCCTCATGGAAAAATATAAAATAATAATTAAAATAAAAAAGCGAATAACCGTGAATGGCTCCATCATAAGCATCAGCCGGTGCTCGGAGGGATGTGGAATAAAATTAAAATATAAAACAATAATGATGATAATGGTATTTACCAATTCCAGGCTGTAATACCATATTTTTTTCGGTTCGCCTAAAAGCACAAAGAACGGTAAAAGCCATAAGATGTGTTGCGGTGAAAATACCTTGGAAGTAATTGCGTAAAGGATCGTGACCCATAAAAATGTCGTGATTAAATCCACGTGCCGGTATTTTCTTAATATATAGATATAAACCAGCATAAACGAAAAAAAGGAAGCGATATTCAAAATCCCGATATCATACAGCCATGGCCGAAACCACGGCATGATCACTGTCCATATGGAATCCAGATTGTAACTTCGAAGACTATTGAAAAGATAAAAATAATACCAACCGTCAAAATTAGCAAAAATAAAATAAACGTTTATAAGCACTATCGTAGCAATAAAGGCCCCGAGCGATTTCCATATTTTTTTGGGATTTTCCAACCTTATAAGAAACGGCAATAAATAAATTATTGGATACAACTTGGTGCAAAAACCTAAAGCCAAAACAATAGAGGCTGCAATGGGGCGATCTTTTTTCATCAAATAAAAAGCCAATATTACTTCGAACAAAACCAAAAGATCGAAGTTATAAGTCATGAAAATGAACATCGACGGAGCGAAAATCCAATATGTCCAAAGATTGTTCTTCTTATCTTCAGGTAACATTCGCCACAATAAATAAGTGCTGCCCGCGCCAAAACCCATTAATGCTAAAGAACTAAAAACAACATACAGTAATTTACTGCCATGGGCTAACCACCCCATTAATTGGACAAATAATCCAGTCAGGACCGGATATTCGATATTTTTATCTAAATAGAACCATCCTGGACTAATAGCTCGCTGGGCAAAAAGCGCTACATCGCTATAGGTTAAAGCGGGCGGCAAAATATGAAAAAGTGCTAAAACATGGAATATGATCCCGATTGTGCCGACAGCGATAAACGCTAATAGGTACTTTTTCATATAGCCTGGTTCTCCAGTTCATATTGCTTTACTGACAGGAGCAAAATTGCAATCAAAAAAATATGCCGGATTATCGTAAACAATACTACTCCATTTATCGCGTAGGTTGGCAAAAAACCTTTGGTAAAGGAAAAATGTAGATAGCCAAAGATAATAATCAAATTCGAAAGTTCCAAACCATAATACAATGTCTTTTTCGGCTGATGAGCAATTACGAAAAAAGGTAACAGCCAAAGAATGTATTGGGGCGTGAAAATTTTGTTAAAAATAAAGAAAAGCAAAATTATCCAATAAGATAGCAGGAAAATATCAGCATCGCGGTACTTCCATAACACAAATGAGAAACAAACAATCATGAGAAGGAAAATTAACGCATTAAGATTTTTTACATCGTAAAGATACGGACCGAAAAATGGCGTGATGGCAGTCCAGATTGAGTCCGGATTAAGAGCGCGTGCGGCATTAAAACGATAAAAATAAAGCCAATTATCAAAGTTTTTTATCACAAAAAATCCGTTGATAACCAAAGTTGTTACTACAAAGGCGGCGGCTGCTTTAATTCTTTCCGGCCAGGTTTTGAGTTTTACCAACAACGGCAACATAAAAACTACCGGGAATAATTTCGAACAAAAACCTAGTGCCAAAGAAACTCCCGCCCAGTTATAATGCTCTCTTTTTATTAGATAGAAAGCCAAGATACTGAAAAAAATTCCCAGTATATCCCAATTAAAATGCAAAAAAACAAACAGCGATGGCGCTAAAATCCAATAAACCCAAGTAGCATTCAAATTTTTCGGCCGCAGCTTTAATAAAAAATAAGTGGTAAAAAAACCTAAAAGAATTTCAAATATGCCGTTTGAGATAAAATAACCAGTAGCGGTTCGACCCAGCCTTCCCATCAGTTGCACGAACATACCAGTTATTACAGGATATTCAATTTTTTTGTCCAAATACATCCAACCGGGACTTAGCGCCCGTTTCGCGAAAGGTGCGACATCGCTATAAGTAAATTCCCACGGCAGAGTATGAATGGTCCCCAAGAAGTGAAAAATAAAGCTTAAGGATGCTACTATCAAAAACGCTAAAAGATATTTTTTCATTTAGATATTTTCTTCAGTATTGCAATATTTTTTGGGTCATCTTGCGGATCATCTTTGGGCGTTTCCAAAATCCAGTCCAATTTCTTGAGCGTTTTATTTTTGACTAGAGCCTTAAATCCTTCCAAACCGATCTCTCCTTGCCCAATATGCTGATGGCGATCCAAATGCTTGCCTAAGCCCGCCATGGAATCGTTGGCATGGACCATAACTAATTTCTCCAGTCCGATCACTTTATCGAATTGTTTGAGAGTTTTTTCTACGTCCGGCTTAGTTCGCAAATCATAACCGGATGCATAGGCATGGCAAGTATCGAAGCATACGCCAATATTGTATTTTTTTAATCGCTTATCCTCGAGTATGCTTGCTATTTCTTCAAACGAATCCCCCACAATTCTTCCAGCGCCTGCGGAAATTTCCAAAAGCAGTTGTGTCTTACCTTCATAACCTTCCATAACTTTTGATATGGCTTTTGCAACTAAATCCAGGCCTTCTTCATCTGTAAGTTCTCCAAAGCTTCCCAAATGCGTCATGATCGCCTTGCAACCCAAAAGCGATCCTCGCTCCAGCTCCTGCCGAACCACGGAAATTGAACCATAGTAAATATTATTTTGGACGGACGAAAGATTTATAAAATACGGCGTGTGAATATAAAATGTATCCAGCTTATGTTTTTTCATTTCAGCCTGGAAACTTTTGACTACTTCCGGCGTGATGGGCTTGATGGGCCCGCCATGGGGCGAACGACTGAAAATCTGAAATACAGCTGCCCCAACTTTAGCCGCATTGCCAGGCGCTCTGTCCACTCCCCCCGCAATCGAAACATGTGATCCTATTCTCATTTTACTCCTTTCCCAAAAACTCGATTTCGATACTCTATAAATGCCTTTTGATCTAAACCAAAAGGTTTATAGTCATATTTGATCGCGCTTATAAAATTTTGCTCGGCTAATTTTAAATCTTTGTTTGAAGCATAAAAAGCGGCTTGCGTGTAAAAATACTGAGCCAATAAATCCAACCCAAACATATTTGATTGGGAAAGCAGAAGATCTTTTTGGTAATTTAGCTGGTAATGAGGCATGGTTTCTGGCTGTTTTGGCGGTGCCTGGTAAAATTTATATACCAGACCATTCGAGGCAGAAGTCCACAACGGCTGCTTGGAACTATCCGGTATGAATGTGGTATAAATGGGGCGATTCTTAAATTCACCTAACTTTAACGTGGAATTGACCAAAGCATATCTGGCTTTTTCCGAATCTTCTAAACCATAGACCATTGCTACAATTTTCGGATCGATTTCTGGATGAATGTCATAAATAGTCAAAATTTTCACGTCCGGTTTTAAATGCTTGACGATTTGCTGATAGTACAATCCAAATGCCACCGTATCTGTGTTAGCGCCCGTAAAATGCGCCAGAAGAACGGCGTTATCGGGCAGGCTTTTCAAAACTTCTGTGGAATAGGTATCTACAAAAGTGAAATGAGTAAGGTTGTTCAATTTGTAATTTTGTACGAGCAGAAAAACTGGCAATAACAGGACTAAAGCTGAAATAAATACCCGAGCCTTTACCGAAGTCTTGGCAGAAATCCAATTGATAGTTTGGGTTAATCCCAATCCAATCCAAAGCGCTACCATAGCATAGGCCGGCAAATAGTAGTAGGAGTAAAAAACATCATTTTCATATCCAAACTTGGCGGAACGAATAAAAATTATACCCAGGATATTCAAAAAAAATACGCCAGAGGTCAAAATAAGAAATTTTTTATTACGCCAAAGAGTCATTAGTCCCAAAGGTAGGAAAAGTAAAAGCCAAAAAAATTGTTGCCAAATATATTGAAAAGCGGCGCCAAAAAAAATAAATTTATCTTTCCAAATAAATTTTCCATTATAATCCGCATAATCAGTGCGGAGAACATAATTTTTAAACTGCTCAATACTGGCATTTGGCCGGCTAGTATGAAAAATCCTGCTAAAATCATAATAACTCCCGTGCATACTAGTTCTAATAGGAAGAAATAAATAAACACTTAAACCGAGCAAGAAAGCCATGCCACATAGAATTAAGGGACGGAGACTATACCGTTGAGATAAAAATTTAGGAAACTTCAATAAATACACTAAAGCTACCAAAATCCATAGCGGAACAAACAATATAATGGCCAGATGGATCCCGGCCCCCAAGCCAAGCAAAAAAGTGGCAAAAATTAAGTACCCCACTTTATGAGTTTCCCAAAATTTTGCAAATAACAGTAAAATTACTAATGTCACTAACAAAAACGGAACGTAAACTTTGACCATGATGGCTTGGGACCAAAAAATATTTGAAAATGCCAGAATTAATCCCGTGGCAAACGCGGCCAAGTAGTTGTTTGAAATTTTCAAAAATAAAAAATAGAACACTACAAGAGCCAAGCTTGCTGTAAGCGCTGAAAATAATCCAACTCGAAATTCCAAATTACCAAAAGGCAAGAAAGTAAATAGCTTTGCCAGCAAAACATAAGCCGGATACCCCGATGGATGCGGAACCCCTAACGTGGCGGCACTTGCCATAAACTCTGGACTGTCGCCAAAAAATATTGTCCGCGGTAAAGTCGTGATGTAAATAACATTGGAAATTAAGAACAATAACCACGCGGGGTAATTTATCTCTACTTGTCTTTTTATAAACACGTTCAGCGGATACCTGATTCCTTCAGCTATGATTGAACCGGCTATTTTTGATTCGCCTTCCTTACGTTCTTCGAAAATGATCGGAATTTCCACAAATTTCGCCCCTAAACTGAATAACCGAACTTTCAGCTCCATTAAAAAAGCATACCCGATACTTTTAATCGTATTCAAGTCGAGTGGTTTTATAAAGCCGATTGGAATTGCCATAAACCCGCCAGTGATATCCTTTACCGGAAGTTTAGTAAATACTCTGGCATAAAGATTGCCGAGTCTGCTTAAAATTATTCGACGCAATTTCCAATTTTTCACTCCCCCACCTTTTACGTATCTGGAACCAATACCCACGTCACCTTCTTTCGCAATGTTAATCAGTTCGGGAAGTTTTTCAGGGGGATGCGAAAGATCTGCGTCCATAGTTACTATAAATTCAGGGTTGAGATTCTTGAGCACAAATTTAAAAGCATCCAGATAAGCGGAAGCGAATCCCGCTTTTCCTGGACGCGTGATCAAATGAATATTTGGATCGGTTAGTTGTAAATTTTTTATTTCCTGCCCTGTCCCGTCCTGAGAATTATCGTCTATAAACAAAATCGGAATTTCGGCCAAGACAGCGCGAATCCGTCCCACCAGCATTCGGATATTTTTTCGTTCGTTATAAGTGGGAATGATTATCATAAACTACGCTGCCGCTATAACTTAAGTTTTTTCTCAAATACGGATTTGTCCGCAAACGGACCCACGATAGCCATATTCAGCTGATCATTTTGGATCAATTCTTCTGATACCTGTTTTACCTGAGTCACGGTCACCTTATCCAGTTCTTCAAAAGCCTGCTTGATCGTACGGATTCGTCCGGTAAACGCTTCCTGACCCAAATACCATTCCAGTTTTTCATGCGGATCTTCCATAGCCAAAGCGATTTTGCCTTTGATATATTCCTGCGCTTTCTTCAGCTCCTTGGCTGTGATGCCCTGATCGCGGACTTTCCGTAATTCATCTAAGATCACTTCCAATGCCTGCGGAGCGGAGGCGACTTTCAATCCGGATTGCACGAAAAAATCTCCTGTGTCCAAATAATTATTAAACGAAGTCGAAACATAGTACGCCAAACCCATTCGTTCGCGAATCCGAAGAAACATTCGGGAACTCATGCCGCCGCCAAGCACTGTAGATAAAATTCGGAGCGGATAATTCAATTTATGCCGGTAAGCGTAAGCGCAAAAACCCACGATCATATGCGCCTGCTCGGTGACTTTGTTCTCTACGGAAAGTCTTGGCACTGATTGCTTTTCATACACAGCTTTAAATCCACTGGCTTTTTTATTGGGCACGCCTGTCCAGTGCTCTTCCACCAAATCCTCCAGCAGTTTCTGATTGAAATTTCCGGAAATGGCAATAATCATATTGCTGGGCTGATAAAATCTGTTTCGGAAATCCAAAATATCAGGGCGCTTGATCGATCGAATTACTTCCGCCGAGCCGGCTATGTCGCGCCCCAAGGGTTGGTCACGCCATAATGTTTCCTCAAACAAAGATTCCACATGAATTTGAGGGTTGTCCTTATACATGTTGATCTCTTCGATGATCACGCCTTTTTCGCGTTCCATTTCCCGTTCATCGAAAATCGGGTTCTGCAACATATCGGTCAAAACTCCGAATACCAACGGCAAATGTTCGTATGCCGAGCGGATAAAATACTGGGTATGTTCTTTGCCCGTATTCGCGTTGAACTCCCCGCCGATCTGATCTACTGTCTCGGATAATTTTTTCGCATTCGGATAATTTTTCGTTCCCTTAAAATGCAAGTGCTCCAAAAAATGCGAAATGCCGTTGATTCGCTTTTCTTCATAACGGCTTCCTGCTTTCACAAATATAGACATAGTGATTGAAGCGGCGCCTTCTATGGGTACGGCGAGCAAAGTTAGCCCGTTTTTTAAAATTTTTTTCTCGTAAACTGAAAGTATAGACATGGTTAACTTAACAAGTGTGCAGTTCTTTTTGGAAATAATCAAGCAATTCCGCGACTTTTACCCGATCCTGCTGCATAGTATCCCGATCGCGCACAGTGACTGACTGATCATTGGCAGTTTCAAAGTCCACGGTCACGCAGTAAGGAGTGCCGATTTCATCCTGCCGCCGATATCGTTTCCCGATCGAGGCGGTTTCGTCATATTGAGTCATCCAGTGTTTTTGCAGATTGTGAAGGATTTCTGTGGCGGGTTTGATCAGCTCTTCCTTGCGGGACAGCGGCAGAATCGCAATCTTTATCGGTGCCAGTTCCTTGGGCAAGCGCAAAGTAACTTCAGTTTCGTGCACGGCATCTTCCTTGCCCGATCGCGCTTCGGATTCGGAATAAGCATCCACCAGGACTGCCAGCATAATTCTGTCCATTCCGAAAGTGGGTTCTACAACATATGGAATAAATTCATCACCAGTTTCGTCTTTATATTTCAAATTGGCTCCGGACAATTCGATATGGTTTTTCAAATCATAATCAGTTCGATTAGCTAAACCCGCCATTTCATCCCAACCAAAAGGAAATTTATAATAAGTATCTACGGTGCGTTTGGAATAATGAGCCAGTTCATCTTTGGGCTGCTCCACAGTTTTTACATTTTCTTTTTTCATTCCCAAATCTTTTATAAAAAATTCCTGCTGATACGCAAGCCATTCTTCAAATGCCCGATCATCATCTCCCGGTCTGACGAAATACTCAAGCTCGGCAATTGTAAATTCCTTCATACGAAAAGTCAGATTACCAGTCGTAATTTCATTCCGGAAAGATCGGCCAATTTGTGCAATTCCAAATGGAAGTTTTTTTCTGGAAGTCTCTAAAACTAATTTAAAATCCGTAAACATGGTTTGAGCGGTTTCTCCCCGCAAATAAACAGTAGATTTGTTATCTTCGGTAGTCCCTATAAATGTTTTAAACAATAAATTGAAATTTTTTGGATCAGTCCATTCTACTTTTTTTCCAGCATGGGTTTTTCCATGTTCCGCGATCTCGTTCGGTTTGTCAGCGCGAAAGCGCATATGACAAATCTTACATTCCACTAAAGGATCGGTAAAATTGGAAATATGACCCGATGCCTCCCAAACCTTAGCGTTCATTATAATCGGTCCGCGAATACCCACCATATCTGATCTTTGTTGAACCATTTTTTTCCACCACAAATTTCGAATATTGTTAAACAACTCGGTTCCAAGCGGACCATAATCATAACTGTTAGCCAAACCGCCGTAAATTTCAGAGCCGGGAAATATAAAACCACGCCTTTTGGCGAGGTTGACTACTTTATCCATTAAATCGATTTCTGGTTTTTTCATAGTATTTTTAAGCGGCGCTGGATGCCTGGGACTGCCCAGACTGGCTGCGACGCCCTTTCTGTGAAGTCATATTACCACATTTTTTAGAGAAAAAAAAGACCAAGATGTTCATCTTGGATTTGAGACGAGCAACCACCTCATCAGCCAGTGTCGGCTCTTTCCCTCATCTGTTTGACTACAACTTGCCCTATAGCCGCTTTCAGCGCTTCGGGGCTGGACTGAGGGAAAACCCAGACAGAGTCTCGATACTGATGCTGAAGCTTATCGCCCCATCTCGGACGATTAGTTATCACCACCAACTTTTCGAGTTGGTAGGCTGATTTCGCCCAGCTGAGTACATGGACGAAATCAGCCAACTCCCAACCAGTCAGATCAGATAACCTGGTCAGATCCACCATGATCGGCAGAGGGTTTCGCAAGGCCAGCTCCCGAAGGATATAGTCGAGATGAAGCCGCTCAGAAACCTTCCGCATCCCGTTGGCTGGATCGAGTTCTGCGGTTGCGAGCTGAATGACCTGTACGCCATCGACGAGCTTTGTTGTGGTTAACATGGCCTCCTCCTCAAGGTAAGCCTCATTCATCTACGCCCGCACTATAGCACTATTGAGCCTTGAGTTCAATTGTCTGATCTTTGTAGTTTTTCAGAATCTGATCGAAGTTTCCGGCTTCGATACTGTCGCGAATGTTCTGCATGAGGTTCAGATAAAACCTTAGGTTATGCATGGTCGCCAAGCGAATGCCCAGAGGCTCCCCGGATGCAAACAAATGCCGCAAATAAGCCCTTGTAAAATTCGTGCACCCATAACAGCTGCACGTATTGTCCAACGGTGTGAAATCTTCTTTATATTTTTCGAGGTTAATGTTCATTGTGTAGTATCCACCACCGTCTTGCGGTTTCAAATTTACATAAAGTTTGCCATGACGCGCTTCACGCGTAGGAACCACACAATCAAAACTGTCGCAGCCTAAGGCAACTGCCCGTACTATTTGTTCCGGAGTGCCCACGCCGAGCAAATGCTTAGGCTTGTCCTCTTCCAGATGTGGGATAGAGTAGTTTACCGCCTGATACATTAGCTCCGGCGACTCGCCGCCATTGGCCACGCCCCCGATGGAATACCCGGGAAACTCCAAAGTCCGAATTTCTTCGGCTGATTGTTTGCGCAGATCTTCGAAAATCGCTCCTTGTACGATTCCCCACTGCATTTGTCCGGGATTGATGGAATGCGCCAGTAATTTTTTGTGCTCTGCCATTGCACGCTTGGCCCACATGGTAGTGCGAGCCACCATAGCCGCCACTATTTTCTTGTCTGTTTCGGCAGCGGGAAATTCATCCAGTACCAAAGCGATATCCGAACCTAAGTTTAATTGAATCTGCACTGAGGATTCCGGGGTCAAAGTGTGAGTGGAGCCATCCAGATCAGCACGGAAAGTAACCCCCTGATCCGTGACTTTCACATTTTTGCCCAAAGAAAAAACCTGGAAACCGCCGGAGTCGGTAAAAATTCCGCCTTTCCAATTCATAAATTGATGAAGACCGCCGGCTTTCGCAATCAATCCATCTCCCGGCCGCTGCCAGAGATGGTAAGTATTGGCTAAAATCATTTGTGCACCCCAAAATTTCAGTTCTTCAGCAGCAATTGACTTGATCGCGCCTTTGGTGCCGATAGGCAAAAACACGGGCGTATTCACGTCCCCGTGTGCGGTACGGATCACTCCCAG
>DASWFI010000024.1:0-3419 GCA_036394315.1 Patescibacteria group bacterium | reverse complement strand
TCGCTGTTATCTATTGACGGGGGAGCGATGATAAATGCCCATACAAGCTGGCTGGATTCGAATCTCTATTGGGTTGTTTTCTAGAATTTTACAATAAAACTACCAATAGCGATAAAAATAAAACCCGCTTCTGGAGCGGGTTTTGAGTTATGGTCGCCCTGGCAGGACAATTCTCGAACCAATTCGTCGCTGACCTGAGACGATTAGCGAACCTAGCGATTTGAAAACCAAAGTTTTCGGTCGCTTTTTTTATTTCCTGGCATCTTTCCCGAAAGTTAAAGAAATGTTAGAGGGCATCGACCAGGGCCGTTCCGAAGGAGTAAAAGGCCGCGAATTTTACCCTTGTGATGAAGCTACTGTATTCTTTTTGCCCCACTCTGCTAACAGCTGCATCACATCGTTGAGCGACATCCCCTTTTCGGTGAGTGTATACTCCACCTTTGGCGGGACTTCAGCATATACCTTCCGATTAATGATACCGTCCGCCTCCAGTTCTTTTAAATTCCTGGATAATACCTTTAGTGCTATTCCTTCAATTGTTTTATGAAGCTCACCAAATCGCTTGGGGCCAGATAATAACATCCAGATAATAACGGGCTTCCACTTGCCGCTTATGATACCGATCGATCCTATTATGGAGCAATCACAATCCAGTTCTACTTTTTTTTCAATTATTTTTTCCGCTAACATGCTGATAATGAGTATTAGTGTCTTAAATGTCAATACTTGACAAATGTGCCATTACTTGACAAATGTAAAGTAGTGGATTAATTTTGATAAAAAAAGTGAAATGAAAATTTTAATTGTAGGTGCCACAGGTACCATCGGAAAACACGTAACCGCCGCATTACAAAAAGATCATGAAATAATTAAGGTGGGTTCAAAAAGCACTGATATACAGGCAGATATATCGTCAACCGAGTCGATAGAATACTTTTACAAACAGGTCGGCAAATTTGACGCCTTAATTTGCGCAGCCGGGGACGCGCAGTTCGGGCCTTTAGCAAGTCTGAAGGATGCTGATTTCAGGATTGGCGTTAACAGCAAATTGATGGGCCAGGTCAATCTGGTATTGATTGGCCAGCATTACATCAATCCGAAGGGGTCGTTTACCTTAACATCAGGTGCATTAGCCGATGATCCGATTGTAATGGGAGCAAACATCAGTACGATGAATGGAGCGATTAATGGATTTGTGAAGGGCGCAGCAATAGAGCTGGAGAACGGAGTGCGTATCAATGCGGTCGGTCCTAATATAGTTGAAGAATCCACGGCCTATTTTTCATATTTCCCGGGACACGTTCCTGTTACCATGAGCCGGGTTACCCAGGCTTATGTCAAAAGCGTGCTGGGCGGACAAACCGGTCAGATCTATAAAGTGTTGTAACGGGCACTCAAAAATTAAAGAATTAAAAAAATGGTTTGTGTTCAATAATTGAATTACAAACAAGTAAAATAAAAATTATGAAAATACTCATTATAGGGGCCACTGGTAGAACCGGTCGCCTTATCGTTGAAGAGGCACTAAAGCAAGGCTATGATTTAAATGTTTTGGTGCGAGATAAAAATAAAATACCCTTTAATTCAAAATCAATTAAAGTATATCAGGGAACACCTGCCCGCCGAACAGATTTAGCGGCTGCAATGCAAGGGTGTGATCTGATAATAAGTGCTTTGAGTATCGCCAGAGCCTCAGATGCTCCCTGGTCTAAATTAATAACACCTGAATATTTCATATCTGAAAGTATGAAAAATGTGATTGACGAAGCGGGTCAACAAAACCTAAAACGGTTAATTACAATCTCTGCGTGGGGTGTTGGGGAAACCAAAAAGGAGATTCCTTTTTGGCTCAAATGGTTAATTAACCATACGAATCTCCGCCCTATCTATGCGGAACACGAATCACAGGAAAAACTATTAGCAAATTCAAACTTAAACTGGACGGCTGTACGGCCTGTTGCCTTAAATGACTCCAAAAAGATTAAAACCTTAAAGGTTAGTTTTAATAACCTCCCTAAACCAAGTTTATACATCAGTAGGCAAAGTGTAGCTAAATTCATGGTTGATATAGTAAAATCCGATAAGTACGATATGAACAGCCCAACTATTTCTGAAAATTAATCCGGCTGGGAGGTGCAAATCCCGTGTGGCCTCCGTGAGAGGAACCCTTGGTCGGTATTGTCACCATAGTCGTTAACATAGATGAATGAATTTGAGCAAAAATATTTATCCCATTGCGGGATAATTTTCAAATTTTTCTTCCCCAAGTTTCAATTTAAATCAAGTTAATTTTTTAGCAATGCAAACACTGCATCAAATCGCACTAATCACACACATTGTGGGGATAACTCTTATGGCCGGTACTACCCTGGTGGAATATTTGCTTACGAAACATTTCTGGAAACTATACGCGAGCGACAGATCAAGAGCAATTACATCCTATGAAGACGGATTTAATTTCCACTTGCTGGTTGATATTGGAGTTATTTTCTTGATTCTGTCAGGGGTGTCAATGTTGTTAATTTTCCAGGGTGTCTTTGCCAAACAAATCTGGTTTCAAATAAAAATTGGTTTAATCATCATTATAGCCATCAATGGATCGACGGTCGGAAGAAGACAAGATGTGAAACTGAAAGGGTTAATGTCGCTGGAAAAATTGAACTTTCATCAGGATCACTCACTCGAGCAAAAAAACCGAAAAGAGGATCTGATGAAGGTAAAAAATCGCCTCGATCTTTTTTTTATTTCTCAGCTCTTAATGTTCCTTATCATTTTTACGCTTAGCGTTTTCAAATTTAACTAGACCTCAGTTATATTCTCATTCAAAAAGAAACAACAATGCTTAGCGAGAATGCAAAGGAACTGGTTAGTGAAAAAATTAGCAGAACATCAAAGGGTTTCCACCCTATTTTTTATGTCGTTAAAACAGATAAGCACAAAATTAGCATAGTATGAAAGCAGTAAAAGTAATTGGATTTATTCTATTCGGATTGTTGGTAGTAGTGGCTGCCGCCGGCACTTATGTAAAGGTAGCATTACCAGACACAGGCACAGCGCCTCAAATTAAAATAGAACGCACAGCAGAACGAATAAAACGCGGCGATTATTTGGCCAACCACGTTTCTGTTTGTATGGACTGCCATAGCACCAAGGATGAGAGTTTGTACGGAGGCCCGGTGGTGGGCGACTTTGGGGCTGGAGGTGAAAAGTTTGATCAGCAGATGGGCCTTCCCGGCAAGTTTTACGCATCTAACTTAACCCCTTATAAATTACTCAGTTGGACAGATGGCGAAATATTCAGGGCGCTAACTACCGGGGAGAACAAATTTGGCAAAGCCATCTTTCCACTAATGCCTTGGGATCATATAGGGCAGATGGATAAAGAGGACGTGTATAGCATTATTGCTTATTTGCGTTCA
>DASWFI010000023.1:0-1910 GCA_036394315.1 Patescibacteria group bacterium | reverse complement strand
AACGAGCCCTTGAGTAACTGGTGAAGCCAGGAGGGAGGGGGAGAATTGCATCAAGGGACAACAACGACCATCTACTTTTGACCGTTTGCATCTTTTTGTTTTTGTTTGGTCTGTGTACTGGCTACTTGGGACGTCTGTTCGTACATTTGTTCATACAATGTGCGATCGGATGACCCAGGTGCTCAGTGGTGTATATCTTTATTTTAAGCAACCAAACGATGATATGGAGGATAACGAGATTTCGGTGAGCAGTGTAAAACTTTTAAGCAGGAGTTTTAGGTACGTAATCGCGGGCTTCATCCCCTCGATTTTGTAAAACTTTATTTAACACATACACCAACTGTAGAATTTTAATAATTGCGTTCCCATGTGAATAAAATCGTTCCCATTTCTGACAATAGGGGGAGACATGTAAAGCACTTCCGAAGTGTTTCTTGTGCCTCCCCGTTTTCATCCACTTAAGTGTCCACGAAGATAAAGTTGTGGACCACATAAGTGGAGTCTTCTGGTGTATTCGTGGAATTAAGTTGTCCCATTATGGCCTCTGCGGAATTAAGTTGTCCTTCTAAACTAGAAGGAGACATTCGCTGCTTCCAAGCGCTCACCAACTTCTCACGTGAGAAGTCGGTGAGCGCTTTTTATTGCGTCTATAGTTTTAAAAGTCCAGAGTACGGAAGATAGATGTATAAAGTCGTTCCGTTAACAAGAAAAAATGGGAATGAGCGAGATCGTACTAGAAGCTAGGGATGGAATGCTCACTCGATATCCATCTCCGATCTATGAGGGAGAAAAGACGCAAACAGAGATGATCCTAAAAAACGAACTGAAGCCATAACAGCAGGAACACTGGTGCCTATGTGCTGGCTACTGAGCATATCCGTTCTAAAAAGGGCGCTCATGTTGGCTCTACCGGTTCTTTTTCTTTGCCATCTACTCATCAGAGAGATGACGTTAGGGTTTCTCGCATGAAGTTTACTCTCTGATAGTGGAACGGATATGCTCAGTAGCCAGCACAGTGATAGAGGACATGGAATGACGGTTACTCGTAGGAAGGTTACGACGCTGCCCTATTCTGAGCTACAAATTTGTGTTGCTCGGCCACAATACGATACGCGGAGCCGCCGATGGCTCGATTTTTAATGCAGAACTGTGTGTGAGCAAGGGGTTGGTGTAGAAAACTGACCCTTCGTTGTTTGCGGTCTTCCAGCAGAGCTTCCAGGTCTGTTGGTCCTCTCGCTTCCATTCAACTAATAGAGTATCGGCATTCAAGACTCAACTGGTGCTTCGGTTGTAATTTTAGTGGAATACTCCCTGACTTAGCACTCATCAGAACAGGCTGACTCAGCATGGCCTTGCTCTGACCAGGTATGACACTCATTGCGCTCATATTCGATTTAGTAGTGAGCCATTAAACCAACCTTTGATATTACTTGAGCGAGTGACTGATATAGTTATAAAATGGATAATCATCTGGCAAAGATAATTTGATTATGCTACAATTATGAACGGTAGTTGAAACCTCATTAATGGATGCTTGTTGTTTGTCAGGCAACTTTTCGTATCCGGGCGATAAAATTTCGCTGCATTTGGGTGATTGAAGAGCAGAACCGGCACGCTCTGATGCATATCTTTTCGTTGTAGCAAAATACATCATTTTCTCGACTCGCTGGATCGCGCAAACGATCATTTTCGCCTTGATGCGAAAAGGTATTGGCAGAAAATGACGCCGCTTCAGAAGTGCATTCACACGCTTTACGGGCTGCTTTACAGCAATTTGACGAAAAATGTATGTGTCGGGAAAACGAAAAGTTATCAAGCAATCAACAATGCCGTTTGAACTAAGGAATTATTTGTGAAGAAATTGGCCAATAGTATTCAATCTAATAAACAGGAAATTGTGCGGTTTAAAG
>DASWFI010000022.1:0-3558 GCA_036394315.1 Patescibacteria group bacterium | reverse complement strand
ATTGCCAGGAAGGAAAGGAGGATCAGGAGTTTTCTTTTCATTGTATGAGTTTTGAAATTAATAATTATATTCCAAAACTCTTCCATTGTGCCGGTTCTATCAATCTCTACCGAGTATCCGGCTGGTTTGATCTAGGATCAGAACGAAAACCTCCGTATATTCGGCGCATCTTTCTGTCTTTATAAAATATCGTTCTTCCATTTAACCGGGCTACTCCTGTAGTTCTGCGTGGCTTTTTTCAAATACAAAGGCCAGGAAATGATTTTTTCCAATTTTATAAAGACCAAAAATGAAACAAAATATAAAAGTCGCCGTCATCGGCGGAACCGGCAAAGCCGGCAGTTATCTCGTCAAAGAATTATTAAGCCAGAAGTTTAACTTAAAAGTACTCCTCCGGCATCCGGAACAGGACAGCCTTTCCCGGGGCTTCGGGAGTTTGCAGCTATTGTCCCATCCCTCCGTTGAGATCGTTACCGGGGATATCAGCGATTATGAAACTGTCCGCAGCCTGCTGGCCGGTTGTACGGTGGTGATCAGCGCCCTCGGCCAGAAAAAGGAGGAGCCGCTCATATCGAGCCTGGCTACAAGCCATATTATCAGGGCCATGAACGAATACGCTATTCGACGATATATCTCAATTACCGGGTTGAGCCTTGATCTGCCCGGCGATAAAAGAAGTTTGCTGGTCCGGGAGGCGTCTGCATTCATGAAGCATACTTTCCCGGTAGTAATGGCCGATAAACAAAAGGCATTTACTATTCTATCGGGTAGCAATATTGACTGGACCCTGGTAAGACTACCTTTCATTATACAGACGGATGATCGCGGGAAATGGGCGATCGATCTAATCGACTGTCCCGGTGATCGTATCCGTACGACGGATCTGGCCAATTTTCTTATTAAACAGATTTCGGATAGGAAGTTTATAAGGAAAGCTCCTTTTATTGCGAGTGTGTAAGAGATTTCTTAAAACTACAAAGCCCGTCTAATCAGAGACGGGCTTTGTACCTTATCAAAAAGATATTATTTGTTTTTGGGCACTCCATATTTATCTAACAACCGCTTTGCATCTTCAGCCTTTTTTACAAAGTACGGGTCGTTGCTAAAATCCTTCATATGAGGATTTATACCAGGTTTTTTCTTACTTCTACCAGTAAGTGGTTTCTTTGCATTCTCTCCATTATGTAAAGTAGTAGTCGCCATAAATCCTCCTTTTTCTGAATATAAAATATTATTTATTTTCCTGGATTCAGCCATGCAAAACCCTCTTTTATATTGATTATCAATACTTATAAAGCATCTATAATGACTCCGGCACAATTGTTTACGCAGTGCGTACACAATTGGGGGAATACAAGGGTATTTTTAAAGCCTTCCCAATTCTTTATTAACTTCTTCAATTAGCTGCTGTTCCGAAGGTAAGTATAACTGGTATTGGCTGGCGACAATATTACTGTTTTCCGGTAAAGTAAATTTTACTACGGAATTGTTTTTATCCGTACAAAGCAAAATGCCAATAGTAGGGTTTTCAAAGGGTTTTTTCTCAACCCTATCAAAATAATTGACATACATCTGAAGTTGTCCAATATCCTGATGGGTAAGCTTATGTGTTTTAATTTCAATAATGATAAAGCATTGCAATAGGCGATTGTATAAAACCATATCCACATAAAATTCATCTCCATCCAGATGAATTCTTCTTTGCCTGGCTATAAAGGAAAATCCATTGCCTAATTCCAACAGGAAATCCTGCAGATGTGCAAGAATTGCGCTTTCCAGATTTTTTTCATAGTAGGAAGATTCTCTTTTAAGCCCCAAAAACTCTAAGACCATTGGGTCTTTTATTATCTCTTTTGCGTCCGAAGGCTCTTTTTCGCCTCTGGCAACGGCAAGTACCTTTTTTTTGTCGTTACTTATTAGAAGCCGTTCAAATAATTGGCTATTAACCTGCCTTTCCAATTGTCTGACAGCCCAGCTATTTTTAATGGATTCTGCTATGTAAAAATCTCTTTTATCCTGATTATCAATACGTATGATGCATCTATAGTGACTCCAGCTCAATTGTGTACACAGTGTGTACACAATTGGGAATACCTTATAGAATCGCCTGAATAGATTCAGGTTGGTAGGTGAAAAACCACTTCCAAATTGCGGCTGAAGTTGTTCAGAAAGGTATTTTATCAGGTATTCACCATAGCCGGCTCTTTCCATACCTTGTTGTTCTTCTTCAAAAATGACTTTCCCAATATTCCAATACATTAGAACCCGCTCATGATCAACGGCACGTATGGCATTTTCCTTTGATTGGCTAATGATGGATTTAATATCGTCTATTATGGAGCTATTGATAAGCATAGTCCTGTTGTTACGTTAGATTGAAAATGCAAGTTACTCCGATAAACCAATCGCTCAGATTGATTAGGATCAATTGTAGGAAGTGGGTATTTTTATGGAATCTATTTCACATTCCGTGTGCCTCACCTGGCTTAATGAATATTATTATGAATGATGAAGACTTCCGGGAAAAGGGATATATCATATCTACCGACAAAAGCCTGCTCGATTTTGAGTCGATCTATCAATATCTGAATGACGAGTCCTACTGGTCTAAAGGGATTGCCCGCGAAACACTGAAAAGGGCCATCGAAAATTCGATTTGTTTTGGGATTTATCATCAGGACGAACGAGCCGGTTTTGCCAATGAACAGGCCGGCTTTGCCAGGGTCATTACCGATCAGGCCACTTTTGCCTATATCGGCGATGTATTTGTATTGCCCGTGCACCGGGGCGCCGGTTTATCCAAATGGTTGATACAAACTATAAAAGCCCATCCCGATCTTCAGGGTCTGAGAAGATGGAGCCTTGCTACTGCCGATGCTCACGGTTTATACAGCCAGTTTGGATTTGCAGTCATTGCCCATCCGGAAAGATGGATGGAAATTTTTACACCTTATTAATAAGATATTCTTTATTTTTTTGGCGTACCATATTTATCGGAAAATCGCTTCGCACTTACTATTTTTTCGACAAAGTACGGATTGCTGGTAAGATCTGCCATCTTGGGGTTTATAACCGGTTTTTTATTTAAAGCTTGTTTTTTATTTTACATCCCCTTTAATAGCCCAATAGCCGCCTGTTTTTCGGCTTCCCCGCCGCTCTATAAGTTGTTGTATAACCAATTCCCTTATTTGGCGTTCTATTGTTTTTAAGGGTCTGTTTTCTAATAAAACTGGCAAGTCTTTAGCCTGTACGCCAGGATTTTTAATTACAGCTGATAATAAAGATTTTAATCCCTCATTTAATCCCTCATTTAATCCCTCGCTTAATCCCTCACTTACTTTGTCATTCAAAACAGTCATGCTGATTTTTTGCTGTGTATAAGCGAGTTCAGTGATAAAGCCATTGCCTTGCTCCTGGTAGTGGAATTCCATGGTTGGATAGTCTTTAATTTCTTCTCGGATCCTGAAAAATCCGGTACCATATTTCTCAATATCCTTAGTAAGGTAAAAAGCTTCAGCAAGTAGTTTGTTTCGTAGTTCCGATGTGTAATTGCTTTCT
>DASWFI010000021.1:0-3899 GCA_036394315.1 Patescibacteria group bacterium | reverse complement strand
CTCGCAATCCTGCGCTCACCTGCCGCATCTGCGGACTTCGTTCCCGTTTGTTCTTCTTGGCTTTCATCCTCGTGTCGTTCCCCTCGATTTTCCCTCTATTGTACCATCTCCCTCCTTCGTGCAAAAAAATGAAACGCACCCTACATATATATACAAGCGAAAGAGCGAGCGTCCGAGGTAGTCGGACGCTCGCTCTTTCGCTTGTATATTACACCTGCTTTTGCCGGTTTTCTTCCCGCACAAGCCGCTGGGCATAATGACTACGTCCGATCTCTTCAAACTCAGACTCTAGATGCGCGCGCACATATACCTCTGCCTCCGGACGTGAAATTTCCATCTTACGTGCATAGGCAATGATACGGTTAACATAGGAACGGCTGATCTCTTCGCGCTGCCACTTCAAATCTGGCATTGGCCTTAGATTTAAGAGCGAGAAGGGATAAAATTCATTGTCAGGAAAGGCTAGCGCCAGCAATTGTGCGTACTCAGCGACCGCCTGGCTGGCAACCGGATGCGCAAAAAAAGCAGGTTGCGTGCTGGAGAAAATCAAAACACCGGCAATGCGGCCACCGTAGGTCACAGGGCAGGCACAGGCACTACGTTCAAAATCATCGACTTCGTACTGTAATCGTTCGCTTTCATCCAGGTTATCCCACATTTGCATACGGTCATGGATAGCGGCAGCTCCAGCCAGTGTAGTACTTCCCAGGTAGATGCTATTTTCAAGTGTAAAAGACCAGGGTGGATTTCCTCGCATCGCAGCTTCGTAGAGTGAGTAAATGCCATCTGCATGGACAGGCATCAATTGAGCATATGTAATTGCCAGACCTTGCTGATCAGAATCAAAATAGCGTAGAGCATGTTCAAAAATCGTCTGTATGATCTGCCAGCGCCGCGTCATGGGTTCGACAACCGTGGTAAATAATTCCATCACCCGTTGGTAGATATCTTTCTGTACTTCTCGTGGTCCCGCAATAAACTCGTCTAAGGCGCCGGGGAAGGTCTGGTTTATAGCATAAAAGAGATTTCCGCGATGTTGAGGCAGAATTTCGACTAGTTTTTTGAGATGCATCGGCCGTGGATCTGATCTGTCATTTATCCAACGATAAATGGTATTTTCAGATACCTCTAACTCACAGGCCAGGTCGGCAATCACTACTCGCTCTCGCTTCAAAAGCTCGCGCAGAAAAGTGCTGAATGGCGATAACTGTTCTTCTGGCTCTTCTCCTGAGCTGTAAATTGCTGCTTCTTCAGCGCGATTAGACGAATTTTGAGCGAGTTGTTCGTCTATTTTCTGTACAACTGGTTGGTGTTGCTCCTGCACATGCAGCACATGCTTTTTGGAGGGCCGCCCGCGTTTTTTAGGCTGTATTGCCTCATCTCCCAAATCCATATTTTTCCCTTTTGCATTACGAAGAACGCTTTTTCTTCACAACATCCTCACCAAGGTTACATAAGTATGGTACCATATATTGTATAACTTGTTAAGTCATGTAAATTCTAGAACGTTTCATACTTACAATAATCTTGTATAATCTTGTGTGAAAAGTACATCATTATGCCCAACTATGGCATCTGTACATGTTCCGTTAAGATATATATAGATGGACTCCATACTGGAACGAAAAAGGATTTCTCCTCATCACCTTTACAGAGAAGGTAATTCTTCATTTCCACCCTCGATGGCTCGTCTCGTTTTGTAGGTGGTAGGAGTGTGTTGCCCGCGGGCAACACACTCCTACCACCTACAAAATACTATGTGCGAAGCGCCTGCGGCGCTTAGGATCGAAAACACGGCTTTCAATACTTGTGTATGGACATGCATGAACATTCTACAAAAATAGATCAGTATTTTTACTTTCTTTTTGTACAAATGTTATTACGAAAGTACTACAATGTTTTACATACATTGCCTTTTTATATTTTGCCTGTTATACTCTTTGCATACATAAAAGGCTTCAAAGAAGCCTTTTATAACTTATAGAAGTTGGGGGCAATGTTATGGCAGCAAGCAACCTTGTACATAGCAACGAGTATGGTTTACCTCTTAACGCTATTGAATGGCTGGAAACCCATCACAATAGCAAAGCCCAGGAGCGTGGGCAAATGATTCGTGATCTCCACCTCCGACCTGGAAGTCTTGTCGTTGATGCTGGTTGTGGGCCTGGATTGTGGACACCCCTCTTAGCCAAAGCCATTGGTCCTGCTGGACGCATCATTGGCGTCGACATTTCTGCTGAGGCCCTGGTGACGGCTCAACAACGCAGCCAGGACAAGCCGTACCATCGGCAGGTGCAATATAAGCGCGCACCCATGGAACAGTTACCTCTTCCCCGCGGATCGGCCAATGTTATTTTTAGTGCCAATGTCAGCCAATATCTGCCTGACCCGAGTGCCACCTTTGCTGCCATGGGACAGTATTTAAAGTGTGGTGGGCAGTTGGTAATTAAAGACATTGATTTTGGCACCATGCGCTTCCACAATATTGACACCACCCTGCAAGCGCATGTCTTTCAGGCTCGCGAGCGTTGGGAGCGTGAACGTGTCAGTGTAGGCTTCCCCTTTGAGGATAGCTGGGTCGGTTCAAAATTGGCAAGCTACTTGAGAGCCGCTGGGTACGAAGATGTGCAAGAAAAAAGCTATCGCATTGTGCGTACTTACCCCCTTCCCGCTGATTTTCGCGTCTATTTGCAGGGCATTGCCGAATGGTTTGTATGTGAAGGTGCGCCTCTGCTGGCAGGCGAAGATATCATCAACTGGCTCCAATGCTTTCTTGACGATACCCAGAATTTCCTCGATAAGGCCACATTCATGAGCGAGGAAACAGAATTTGTTGTATCCGGCACATGGAATAAGCGTCCGCCAAGAAATATCCTGCACATGGATATGCGTGCACAAATCCCAGAATTAATCATGTAAATTGGAAGAAAAAGGAGCAGGTGACACCTGCTCCTTTTTCTTCCAATTTACAAAAAAGCTAAAAAAAAAGCGACCTATAAGGTCGCTTCCCTTTTTGCAGCTCTGGCTTGTCACTTAGCTTAATGCGTGTTATTTAATTGCTCGGCAATCATTGCGATGGCGATATCACCAACAAGCGATTGTAGCTGACCATGCAGTTGTCCCATATGTTCCATACGCGCTGTGATAAATTCATGTTGTGAGGTACCGTAGGCTAAACCCGTGAGACCTCGCTGAGCAGCTTCATACTCCGCACTGATTTGTGATAACAATCTTGCTACTTCGCTACGTTGTTCCTGAGCTCCAAGCATGATTCCCATCTCCTTACTGGTAAAACTCTCTGTCCCTCACTGAATTACAATTCCCCTCACCTCGGACGTTACAGGTAAAATATATGATGTTAATACAATGTGCATTACTTGTTAATAACCAGCGTGAAAAATGCACATTCTTAGTATGCCTGATAATACATCTTCTTGTCTAGTGTTTAAAAGCCTTTTTTCGTACATTGAAGCTTTTTTATACAAAATTTATGTAGCGATACCAAAGTATCCGCTTCTATCACACAATATACAATATTTCTACATATTCCTCATTGCTTCGAACGGCAAAAAACGAGGGTATCTACTTTTCAATTAGGAATTTTGGGTAGTTCATGCCTATACAGATATAGTACTTCTTGGCTTTTTAAATTATTTACTGCTTTATTATAGAGACGTATAAAAACAAAGAAAATAAAATTGGAATATACAACCAGATCACAAACATTGTAATAACATTGTGCATGAACCATCCCGATTTTTATACCGCTGGCAAATGAAATGAGTTATGCCGGAGGTTATGTGTATGGAAAAGGGCACCCGCAAGGGGATGGCCCCATAGGCGCGGACTTGAGGAAGTGTGGGCGGTGTTCCAGGGCGGGGGCAAGCCCCGCCCCTACT
>DASWFI010000020.1:0-8945 GCA_036394315.1 Patescibacteria group bacterium | reverse complement strand
AGGCTAAAATTACGGTAATATGTTTCACGAGTTTCATTTGAGATTTAAATCTTAGTATATTTTATTAAATTTTGGTGTTTCACGTGCCGTTTCAATGATATTTTGGAAAATCCCAACATAATTACCAATTATTTAAAAATTTGGTTTATATATTGCGTGAAACTCATCAGATTAAAATATTGCCAATTTGTCAAAATTTTGGTATAAGTCATTTTGTTTCATATGGAACATTTTTTGACAAATAACCGAAATATGGTCTGAAATAATGACAATGATGTATCCTGTTCCACAGGTTCCATTTTAGTTTCCAAGACCGTATATAAACCAAATTGCTTGAGTTTTGCTATACTTTGAATATATTTAGAAATTATAGTATTTAACGTTTCACATGAAACTTCATCGTTTATTGTTCTATATATACTTGTTTCTCATACCGATTCAGACACGAATCCTTTATAAGCCAGAAAAGGCATACATAGGTTGGTATTTTGACTATCATTTGGCTTTTTTCTTGTATTTATCAGATATAGTGCTTTTTGCTTGTTTGGTCGCTTGGATAATGTTTGATGGTCTTAAACAGGAACAAATACATAAAAATCGACTATTTGCCCTTATTTTGGCCTTTCTTATCTTAAGTTTGATCACTTTGTTCCATGTGAAACATGGCGATTTAGGTATATATCAGGTAGTAAAATGGCTCGAATTCTTTCTTATCGCTCTCTATATAATGAATACATTCATTAATAAAAGGGATTTCCATATCGGAATGATAGTTATTTTTATATCAGCCGTATTCCAAGCCGGTATGGGATGGCTACAGTTTCACATGCAACATATGATAGGATGGAATTTCCTGGGTGAGTATATAGCGCCTAAAGGTACGGCCGGTTTATCCGCTTTGGACACGGCGGTGGGCAAGATTATTCGAGCTTATGGCACAATGCCGCACCCGAATATTTTAGGAGCCTTCTTAATTCTAGGATTGATTTGCGGATTATATTTACTTTCATCCTCTTTTATTAAAACTACAGAAAATAAGGATGAAACCCGAAATAGAATTTACGTATCTGTGGGCTTGATTATCATATTGATAGGAATATTTGCTACGTTTTCTCGTATGGCATGGCTTGCTGCAGCGCTAGCTATTATTTCCTTTGTTAGCTATTATTTATGGAACAAGAAAAAATCGGAAGCGCTGTTGATATTTATAGTTGTCGCGGTTTCATGTGCAACAATTTTTGTGCTCTATCCGAACCTGCTCAGAGCTCGGATCACGGAAAATAACCAAGTCAGTATTAATGACCGGTATTTTTTCAATACTCTTGGTTGGAATATAGGAAGTCGTTTTCCAATTTTTGGTGTGGGGGTAGGGAACTATATAGACACATTGCGGGATACATATCAATTGCAGCCCTGGCAACACCAACCGCCCCACAATATTTTTATTTTCATATTCGCGGAACTGGGAGTCTTAGGCGCTGGGTTATTTATTTTCATCTTATTTGAAATTTTTCGAAGAATTAAAGAAATATTTTCAGATACCCTATCCTTTAGTTTAGTTTTAATAGGAATATTATTTTTGCTTATGAGCCAATTTGATCATTATTTTGTTACAATACAACAGGGGAGACTAATGTTTGCTACCGTTCTTGGATTAATTGCAGCATTGCCCAATACTTATGACTTTCAAAAATCTCGTTAAAAAATTTACACCCAAATTCGTTTTGACCCTCTACCACTTAAGCCTGGCTCATCTGGCTGATTTTATCTACGGCTCACCTTCAAAAAAACTTATAGTGATCGGAGTCACGGGGACCAATGGCAAATCCACGACCGTGAATTTGATCGCAAAAATTTTCGAGGAAGCGGGATTTAAAACCGCTTTGACTTCCACCATTAATTTCAAAATTTCACAGTCCGATGAATTAAACAAGCTTAAAATGACCATGCCCGGCCGATTCTTTCTACAAAGAACCATGGCCCAAGCGCTAAAAGAAGGTTGTTCAATTATGATAATTGAATCTTCATCAGAAGGAATTTTACAAAGCAGACAGGTGGGAGTGGCTTATGATTGCATGGTTTTTACTAATTTTACTCCAGAACATCTTGAAGCGCATGGAGGATTTGAAAATTACAAACAAGCGAAGCTTACGTATTTTCATCATTTGGAAAAACTACCGCCCAAATTCATTGACGGCAAAAAAATTCCGAAAACTATTATTTTAAATATAGACGATGCTTATTCAGGTGAATTTCAGCGTTTCCATGTGGATCAAATAATAACTTTCGGCAAGATTAAATCCGCTAATGTCGTAGGTTTCGATTTGGTATGTTCAGAAAAGGGGATTAGCTTCAGAGTAGAAAATATAAATTTCAACCTGCAACTGAAGGGAATTTTTGATTTCCATAATTCCTTGGCAGCGATTTCCACAGCCCAGGCTTTCGATATTGATCTTAATACTTCGAAAAAAGCTCTAGAAAAAATTTATAACGTTCCGGGGAGAATGGAATTGATCGAAGCAGGACAAAATTTCAAAGTTGTGGTGGATTATGCGCCGGAGCCGGAATCATTGCGACAGCTTTATGACACTGTACGAAATTGGAAGCATGAAAAAATTATCCATTTGCTCGGTTCCACGGGCGGCGGTCGCGATGTCGCTCGAAGAAAAATTTTAGGCCAACTCGCGGCAAAGAATGCTGATGTGGTAATTGTGACCAACGAAGATCCATACAATGACGATCCGCAGCAAATTATCCATGACGTGGCTGATGGCGCAGTGAGTGCTGGAAAAGTTATCGGACAAAATTTGTTTCGAGAACCGGATCGAAGAAAAGCAATTGCTAAAGCCTTAAGCCTGGCAAAAGAAAATTATTTAGTACTGCTCACGGGCAAAGGTTCTGAACAAAAAATGGCAGTCAAAGACGGTTATATTCCCTGGGATGATCGAGTAGTGGCCAGGGAAGAATTACAAAAGCTGAAAAAATAAAAAAGCGCGGAATTTCTCCATCGCTTTTTTAAAAATTATTATTTTAAAGTAATTTTCGGATAAATCACGACGCCCATATTATCAAACGGCGCCCAGTTATTCATCAAATCTTTCGTCTTCCAATTAAGTCTGCCGTAAATCGGATCATAGATGACAAAACTGGAAGGGGATTCAACGCTGCCACTAAATCCTATAATTGTTCTGGCATGTTCGCCGTTAACCGCAGTAATATTTTTACCCTGCGGCGTGGTCCAAATATATTTCCTTCCTCGTCCGGAATAACCCCACGACACCACTGGCCGGCCCGCAGTTAATTCCTTCGCCAGTTCCATGGCTGTAAATTTTTTCACTTCAGCATTAAGATACAGGCTGCCCACGGCCGCGATCGGATCCCAGTAAACGCCATACCCATCGCCCATCATTTTGCCGTCAATGATCCCGACAAACCCAGTGTAAGGATCGCCCCAGGTGGTTTTATCGCGGGGAGTGGAATCAAATTTCAATTTACTGATCAGTTCACTTTCCGGAATATCCAATCCGTAAACAGAAAGTGCCATTTTGAGTGACGCGATTTCACAACTTAAAGCATGTTCTTGCCGATGATATGTGGCGGGCAGTAGGGTAACAGAACCGCCGGAAATTTCGCCGCTTTGGAAAAGGGCGATGTTCAATCTGCGGGCTTCGTATTTGACTATCGACCAGTTACGGATAGTTATTACGGCGGAGATAATTAAAATCACGGCAACCGCGAATGTTATTTTCCAATTAATTATAGAAAAGAAATTTTTCATTCTTTTGGTGGACTTAGAGGGTAAAACGTCGGACCAGCTTAAAGACTACCTTTCTAGATTCTGGGAGTATTATAACGCTTCGCCGAGTTTACAGAAAGTGCTTGAAAAAGTGTAGTAATCAATACTATTACCCCAAGAGTTGTATTAAACTGTAGTTATAAACGGCAAATCAATCAAAAACTATCAGCGCTCAACCTGACTTTGTTAAAAAATCGCCCTTGAGCGATTATTTAATCTCTATTTCTTCTTTTTTCCGGTCGAATGTAATTTTATATTTTTCAAAAAAGTCGGCTTGGCCAAGTAAACCCGAAACACCGTCTGATTTTGTAAAACCAACCAATGCTTCGAAGGGTTTATCGAACCCGGCAATCTGCATTTGAATCTTGTGAAAATAAACCTTAATAGACTTCTCTGAAATCCCAAAAAATTCTTTTTCCAAGCCATCCGTCAATTTAATACCTAGTAGATCGGCAATCGAGGAATGAAAAAGTGAAGCGTCTGCCCCTGAATCGAGCAGAGCATCAACTTTTTGGTGTTGGTTGCCATAAAAAAGTTCAACCCTAACGATCGGTCTTGGAATCCAAGGATCATTAGGATTGTTTGAAGACGGAACTTTTCGATAGCTGAACTTCATCTACTTGCGGGAACGTATTGGCTAAACGGAAAAACCTTGAAAAAAACCAATTCTCCTTTGTAGCCTTTTTTTTCGGCGTCTTTTTTAGCTTCCACGGCATCATTACCAGCACCAACAATCTTATCAGTGCTGTCTTCAAAAGCTACCCACTTATTTATATACTTATTTAGTTCAGTATTCATGTATACATCCTACCAAAATATCACTTAATGTCAACTGGAGGGCGCAAGCCTATCATAACGATGACAATCATAACGATGGCATTGACAAAATAGCTATTTTAGCTGTATGATTTGATGTTTCCTAGGCTCGATAGAGCACTTGGACGTGGCCGTTTGCATCAATCAGTTTGGGATGTTTAATAGTTTCGATTATTTGCTCTTGGGAAAAATTAAACTTCTTGAAACGGAAAATTTCCAAATTGCATGGCTAGTAAAATGATTTCCATATTTTCTGGTGGACCCGGGGAGAATCGAACTCCCGCCTCAGCAATGCGAATGCCGTGTAATGCCACTTTACTACGGGCCCTCGTCGCGATCGACAGACACTTCGCATTTTACTTCGTAAAAATCCTACAGTCTGATCGCCACTCCTCTCACTAAAACTTCAACAAATGCGCGAAGAACTGATCCACACGGCCGGTCGATTGATTGTAGAAATAAAGCCCGAGAAGAACGGCAAAAAAAACTACATTCATCATAACCACGAAAATCAAATCTCCTCTGATCTGGGCGTATTCTTCCTGTTCATTACGCACCGAAACTCCACTGTTTTTAATCATATTAGTTTAATTAATACGGTATTATAGTAGCATTCGCAGCCTTATTTTTCAATCTATTGCTTTTGATATATAATGCCCGCATGAATGCTAATTCTATTGCCTATTTTTCTGCTGGCTTATCCATCGTGCTTCTGTTCCTGGTAATCTGGCAGACTTTCCGGTTGGCTCGACTCGAACGGTTGCGTCAAGAATTTTTTGCCTCAGGACTGAAGAAAGACCTGGAACAAATTTTGATCGATCAGAACCGGGCTCTGACAAAATTTAACCAGGAATTAAAAATTCAGAATAAAAGTCTGACTCAGCTCTATAAAGACAACGAAGATAATTTTCAGAAAATCGGATTTGTTCGATACAATCCATTTGATGACGCCGGTGGCAACGTCAGTTTCGCTGTCGCCTTACTGAATGCCCATGATGACGGCGTGGTTATTTCATCGTTGCACGGCCGCGAAGGCACGCGAGTTTATTCGAAAATGATTAAAGCAGCAAAATCCGAATCGCAACTCACGGAAGAAGAACAGGAAGCAATTAAAAAAGCAAAATAATCCTTCATGGCTAGAAGTCAAGACAATCCTGAAACAATCGTTTCCTCTTCAATGCGAATAGAAGGGGAACTTAAAAGCAATGGGGATATTACTATTGATGGAATCATCACAGGTAAAGTACACACTAATAAAAATCTGATGGTGGGACCGAGTGCTCAGATTGACGCCGATATTTTAGCTGCCAATGCGACAATTGGCGGAATTATTCGCGGCAATGTAACAGTTAAAGGCGTGCTGCTTATTCTTGAAACAGGCAAAATCATTGGGAACATCAGCTGTGGGGCCTTGGGTATTCGGGAAGGCGCTTATTTTTCAGGGGCCTGTAAAATGACTGAGCCGAAATCCCAAATAACTGAACCACAGCAATGACATGTACTACTATATTGTTGATCCCCAAAAAATTTCACAGAAAGAATTTGAACGAGTACAAAATGTTTTGTACTCATCTTTGTCTGAGTACAAAATAGCGGGAGAAGTCGTGCGGGTTACAGGGCTACGGACGATTCAGCAACTGGTAGAAAACGCCTTTGCGCGGGAAGCCAAAACCATCGTAGCAGTCGGGAGCGACCAAACTTTACATGAAATGATAAACGCAATTGGCAAAAGAGAAGTTGTCGTTGGTTTCATTCCAATGGTTCAATCAGAATTAGCAAATATCTTGGGTGTTAACAATATTTCTCAAGCAGCAAAAGTCATTGCATTCAGACGCATCGAAGCTATGGATTTAGGTTTGGTAAACAATAATTATTATTTCTTATCCAAACTCAGCTTCGGTGAAATACAAACCGGATGGTTGCCAGCACCTGGTAAAACTTTCGAAATTAAATTTTCTGCAGACGGTCAGTATCAGGCAACACTCCGGGTTATCGCGGGAATAATTGTGAATAGCCGGGATTCGCAAACGGAAGAACGAATGGCTAATCCTACGGATGGAAACTTGGATATATTATTTTTGCCCGAATTATCAAAATGGAAAACAATCCAGTATCGTAAACAGATACTTACAGGCCATTTTGAAAAAATTCCGCAAGCCTCAGTAGTGCACGCCAAACAAATCGAAATACTGTCTCCACAAGGATTAAATTTAAAAGTCGGGGAGTTGATCGTCGCCAAAAGTCCCGTAAATATAAGCGTGGTGCCTCATATGCTGAAAATGATTGTAGGAAGAGAAAGGAAATTTTAAATTATTATTGAATGGAGATTTAAATCTTTACAAAAATCCTATTTTATGCTATAATGTATTTAAATATACACTCTAAATGGAAACAAAAATCAACAAATATAGTAAGTTCTCCAAGCTGCTGCTCCTGATATTGTTAGCAGCTAGTTTTGTTTGGATAGAGAGTATTTCTCCTAGCTCTGTTCATCCTGCTAACGTTAAGGCAGCAGGACCCCAGCTGTTGTATCAATCAGACTTTACCTATGTAGGAGCATTCAAATTACCGGGTGATCCTTATGGCATGCCTAATGGAATATTTGATTACAGCAACGCCTCCACAGGCGGTGCTGTATACAATGATCCAGTCAATGGTAAATCATTATTTATCACAGGATATCTGTCTGCAGGATATGTTTCTACCACACCAAGTCTGGCCCAGGTCAAAATCCCCTCCACTATCAGAGATCCGGATGCACCAGGAGTAGGGGATGCGGGTCTTGCCACAGCTACTGTGGTGCAAGGCTTTGCTGATCCAAGTAATGGCAAGGGTGCCCAAGCCTTAACCAGTGAAGGTACTTTAAATACCATTATTTATAATGGAAAATTGATTGGAACTGAAGAGACAGCTTATGATGCCAACTGCAGTCAGACTAAATCAGCCTGGGTCTCTCCAATTAACTTTAATCAATCATCCCAAGCTACTGGGCCTTATGCTTTTAACTCACCGGCTGGGGCACGCTGGCTTGGTGGAGGATTTATGGCCCTGATTCCTCCTGAATGGCAATCGGCATTTGGAGGGAAGGTAGTAAGCGGTGGAACCCCACTTTCAATTATCAGTTGTGCTCCCGCTGGCCCATCTCTTCATGTCATTGATGCTGATGCTTTAACGGCCCAACCTGCTGCCAGCACAGTTATTGCTTCCAAGCCTCTGGTTTATTATGAAAATGGCGATCATTCATGTTTGGGACAATGGGACTCAAATTTACCCACCCAAATTGTATGTGGAAGGCAAGTGCCGAATATTACGATCACTGACCCGCATGGTCGTGGCAATTTTACGATTCCTTACTTTGAGAATACGTCAAATATCCATGGCGTGTTGTTTGCAGACGGTACAAGAAGTGTAATCTTCTTTGGTCGTAAAGGTCTAGGTCGATATTGTTATGGAGAGGGGACTGCTGATTTAAGTTTAAACGGAAAGCCAGTACCTGGCTTCAACGGTGAAGTTCTCTATTGTTATGATCCGCAAGATTCTGGTAAAGGCGATCATGCTTATCCTTATACCGAATTTGCATGGGCCTATGATATAAATGATTTGCTTCTAGTCAAAAATGGAAGCAAGAATCCATGGGATATCTATCCATACACCGGCTGGGCATTTAAAGCCTTTGGTGATGGGACTGGCGGTAGTCAAGTCGGCATGGCCTGGGATCCTGCTACCCGTCTTGCGTATATGACAGTTAGTTGCAGCACTGGCCAGTGTGATCCAATAGTTCATGTCTTCTCCGTAGGCATTCCCGGAGGCACCCCACCCTTTAACTTCACCATGAGTAATGCCGGAGCAAGAACAGTCAATCAAGGATCATCCAGCACCAATACCATTACCTCCACCTTATCATCTGGTACCACCCAGGCTGTATCCTTTACAGCTTCAGGCCTGCCAACTGCTGCTACTGCTTCCTTCTCTCCAACCTCCTGTAATCCTAGCTGTTCTACCACAATGACTGTTAATACCACCTCATCCACTCCAGTGGGTGCTGCTACGATTACAGTGACTGGCAGTTCCGGATCCACTGTTCAGACCACGAGCTTTGTTCTGACAGTAATTGACACAACTCCTCCCACAGTCAGTATCTCATCTCCAGCTGCAGGAGCCACAGTCTCTGGTACAGGGGTATTTATCACAGCTAATGCTTCAGACAACGTAGGAGTAGCAGGAGTTCAGTTCAAACTTGATGGAGTTAACCTTGGTCCTGAAGATACTACAGCCCCTTATTCCATCATATGGGATACCACCACTGCTACCAATGGGTCCCATACCATTACAG
>DASWFI010000019.1:0-2017 GCA_036394315.1 Patescibacteria group bacterium | reverse complement strand
TTTCATGCTTAAAGTTCCAAAATTGAGAGTCTTCCTTGTCAAATCTCTCAATTTCTTCTTCTTCTGAAGTCTTCTTGTCCAGGTCAATGATCTGGCCCATCCTAAGCCTTTCTTCCATTTCCAAGAATTTCTTATTCCAATAATCATTGGCCTGACATCCTCTTAACTCCCAAGGTTTGAACATCCTTGGTCCATCTGCTCTTGTTGTTTCAGTGAGGGCTACAAGGCCATTGTCTCCTTCCTCTAGCTCTGGTATGCTGAGGGGGCTTTGTATGATTGGTTCTTGGTTCTTTCTGAAATGATAGGACTTGATTCACTTCCAAGCAATGGGTTTCTTCATCACAGTCCCATCTAGTTCTTGAAGAATGAATGCACCATTCTCTCTTTGCTTGACTATGATGTAAGGTCCAAACCATCTTGGTTGACCTTTCAGATCATGTTGAAAATGCTGGCATTCATTCGCCAGCAAGACTAGCTCTCCAGCCTGATATTCACCCTTAAACATGCATATAGCATGTTTCTGGTTGTATGCATGGGCTGCTCGGTTACAAGACTCAAAGCTACTCAGCGCAGCCTTCTCAAGATATTCCTCACATTGTGAGAGCTGGCAGATTCTCATAGCTAGCAGCTCCCGAGTCGTAGATACTGACAGTGTAGGCAGGATATTGGTTCATTGCAAGACCCGCCTCCAGGTCCCAGATTCAAGGGTCGAGCATGGTCTCAACAATCCTGTCTAAGGAGGGATAAAATCCAGTATTTTGGGAAAGTACTCCAAAACTCGCCGTTAACATCTCATAAAATGCAGTTAAATCGTCCGATTCTGACGATGATACTCCCATGTCAGTAGCTGCCTTTGGGGACGAGTAATAGAAATTATCTTATTTCTGCTCAGAATCGCTCTTATTCGGAATCCCCCGAGAGCACTGGGACGTATTATACATCGTTAGAAAGGTATTTCTGAAGGGAATACAACGCCGTTGAGATCGTAGCGAACGGTTCAGTAGTTGCGGAGGAAATCCAGAACCAAGTTTTACGGATTTAGACCCTGAGGGGGATTTGCCTTTATTTCCCTGTCTAGGCATTCTGGAAGTCTGATTGGCGACGTGCGGATACCTTAGACATTGCTATGGCTTCTCACGGAAGGGGGAACGGACTTTTCCATTCAAGATCTTTATGGAAATTACAGAGGTAGCCGGGTCAATATAAGGCTCTATCTGGTTTTTCCGATATCTCCTCTTCCACTCATCGGATTCTGGACGTATTTGGTACTCACGGAAAGCCATTCACCAGGAGAATCCAACGTCATAGGTTTCAAGAAGTTTGGAGCAGAACTCGCCGAGGACGTCAGATAATACCGGAATTGCTCCACCCGGATATATTCACGGATATTGGCGCCTTCCTTATTGGGAATCCCCGATCCAATCGCTCGACCTTGAACGTAGGCATTCTTCCCTTAGTTCCAAGACGTTTCCAGAAGTATTTGGGATGGTTTTGGGGTAGAAAAACGAGTTTGATTAGGGGGGGAATCAAGGGGAAGTTGTTTTGTCTCTTGGTTTTGACTTGTAGAGTTGGATATTGCATAGCAGCGGTTGTAGACGTGGACTTAGCGTCAGGGGCTTCTAATATTTACAGTCTGATAGCCGGATCCTTTATAATCTGGCAGGGGACTTGTATGTACCATATTGAATCATTATTTTCGGATTAGAGATCCCCTCATCTTTCTTTTGAGTGTGTCTTGAGTACTAGACTTCTCCTGTGAGAGGACCTTGCTAGATTCCTACTAAGGTAAAGTCTTTGGATTAAGAATTCTTTGTGTTTGTACCTGGCAGTCAGCCATAAGCTCCAGAGAGGGCACTGACTGAAGATTCCAGGTTCTTTCCAGAGTGACCCTTTTAGGAACCATTGCTAGGACATACCTAGTTCCTCAGAACATACTCTGTAAAGAACCTGGAATCTTCAGTCAGTGCCCTCTCTGGAGCTTATGGCTGACTGCCAGGTACAAACACAAAGAATTCTT
>DASWFI010000018.1:0-1989 GCA_036394315.1 Patescibacteria group bacterium | reverse complement strand
GCCGGCAAGCGGCAGTCCCCGAATCACCTATACTTTAATAGTGTAGCGGTGACTCTGCCATGGCTATGGTCAACAAAACTGGGAAGCACTCAAAGATAACTTTCCCATTTTTCCTAGAAACTCGACAAAATAGTATAGGACGTTTATTCGTTCAACACTATGACAATCGAAAATCCCTCATTGAAAGGTATATGAGGGCTAAAGTGGCATTCCCCTGTCCCTGGAAAGCAGGCATTTCCAAAAACAATGCTGTCTCAGATTTGATCTCCATTCCGACTGACAATTCACCGCATGTCCATGCAAAAGTCGGGCAGCTTATCAGTCTAAGACAAACATTCGACTCACTTGATTAGTCTAGTGAAAATGAGAATTAAATGTCAAGTAACTGTGAACCTTAGCTGTAAACTAAGGTGGAGTTGGCCAATTTGATTGTATCTATTGTATCTATCAATCATTGCAGTCCAACGAGGATGACTCAATGTAGTCACGCCTTAGTTGTATTTACAATGGAGTTGGCCGAAATCATGGTATTCATAGTATCCAAATTTAGATATTTTCGAATTGAAAATATGTGCAGCCACCTAGACCGCTTATAATAGTGTCAGACCAGACATTGAGCTGCAGAGTCTGCGATACACATAACAAAAACTTTGCACAGACAACATTTGCAGGCCATTGTTACATGTTATTGGTTGTTGGTCGGTAAATATTGTGATGATGTCTCAGCTACTTGATGTTGCTTAATAGAATTCCAGTAAAAAGGATCCACTCCTAATCATCGGGCAGTGATGTGATGTCTCAGCTACTCATTTGAGATATCTGGATAGCCCAGGAAGTCCTTCCCGCTTGTCTATTCAGATATTACCCCTTTTCTACGGCTACTTAACATTTGTCCCTCAATAATCTCCAACACCGCCAAACCAATATCTGTTATCTCGCTTGTACTAAGATCCCTTCAAAAGCCGCTCTTCAACAATATGCACTCGGTGTAATAACTCCTAGAATAGAGCCAGAATGGTGGGGGTAAAATACATAAACAAAAAAGCAGTCAGTTCCATTCCTCAATCCCTGAGTAGATATGAGAGATAATGTAATGCAAGTGCAATTCAGGCAGAATTTGTGATGTATTAATGCAGCTTATTGGGAAAAAATTGAAAAACAAATTTAATTCAAAGGATAAATCAAGTAGTATTCCCCATAGTGTATGTCCATGAGTTCAAAATCAGAGCACCACATACTAGTTGATAATATCACCAACAGTGAAGTCTTAAGTTTTGACTTCACTTGGCTTGAAGATCACTAGTGCAATAACTTATTTCAAATCATCTGATTGGACAGACCCAGTCTCTGGGCACTGGAATTTGGTGGAAGATGTCAACTGATGAATCCTAGTGCAAGATACTCAGATGGAACTTGAATTTGGGTGAGTGGTCACAAGTGGGGCATAAACCCTGCCCAGATGACCCTTCCTAATCTGTCATGCAGGGGGAGATATGTGGACAGGTGATTAAGGAGCAAGTGTCGAATCCAGTGGAGTTGATGAATTCTATTGTAACTATTGTAACCATAGTAATGGTGCCAAGTACCTGGGCCAAGAAGTGCTTGCAAGAAAAATTGATATTTGAGGTCATGTATCAAGCAATTAGATCTTATATCCATGGTAACTGTTCCAACAAGCTGTCTTACATCACATGGCCTTCTGGGTCAAGACTCAGATGACCATTCAATGTATTCTCCTGACTACTTAAAAAATCCTACATAAATCTGAAACATTGATGAAGTGGAGGAAAGCCAGCATCGAATCCCAAATTGCCATATATAGTAGCCTCACATGGCCAACCTGTGACATCCTGGACAGGAGTCCTGATGGATTGAAATGATCAGCTGCTCAGACCTCACCCCCTGCAGATGCAGAGGAGTTCAGGCTCTGATGTGTAACAGAAGTTTTGTTCTTATAGAAAAGTAGTTATAGTTGAAAGTATTTTCTTT
>DASWFI010000017.1:0-3516 GCA_036394315.1 Patescibacteria group bacterium | reverse complement strand
TAAATATTTTTTCTCAACTACACGCTCGCCTCTCTCTCCGATTTCTTTCATCTGGCTTTGGGCAGGTATTTATTCTTGACCTGTTCTTTCTCGTACTCGTTCTTAAGCCGGCGATAATCGAAAATAAGATATTTTACTATAAACAGCAGCCATACAATTCCAATCAGAAGTGTAATCCCAGCCCAGTATCGTCGGCCGAAAATTTGAGTATTTTCGTAGCGGATGCCAAGCCACACTATACCCATGATCGCGGTTGATAAAGTCAAATACCAAAATTTTTGGAAAAGACCGCGGTTAATCGAATTGTTGCTTAATTTTTTTAATAAAATAAAAGTAATGGCCAACACAAGCAGACCTGCAAAAATGTAACCCAGGTATTTATCTGCCTGTTCTAAAATTGTGGGCGGCTGGGCAAACCAGAAGTAATAGTCGAATAATCTCTTGGACATGAATAATTATTTAATAAATATATGACCGTAGTGATAGGGGTCAACGTTGATGCTGCCTGCAACTTTAAATCCAGATTTTTGTGCTAAAGATAATACTACAGCTTCTGTAATCCGGTCAGACGCTATCGGGCCAATTGGGCCTGGTTGATCATTCCATTCTATAATTACTAATTTGCCGCCAGTTTTTAGTAATCGATAAGCTTCTGCAAATAAATTGGTCCGATTTTTGATTTGATGGGTAATGTTCCCGAACAGTGCCATGTCTAAGCTCCCGACGGGGATTTGGCTGCAGGCGGCGGCCAGTTCTAGATCGCACATTAACGTTTTAATATTCCGCAGACCCTTCAGCCGGGCCTCAGCGCCGATGTGATCTAAGACCGATTCCAGAATATCCACACTATAGACAGTTCCCTGCTCCCCCACAATTCTCGAAGCTCCGACGGTATAAAAACCGCTGCCCGAACCAAAATCAGCGAAAGTTTGGCCAGTTCCCAAACCGGCTGCGAACAAAACCCGTTCGGGATCCAAAAATTTGCGAGTGGGATCAAAAACAAATTTATTCATTTATGTTGATTATTTGGTATTGGGACGATATTTTAGAAGCTCGCCCGGACTTTTCATCTACTTCTATAATAACATAACTGGCTTCCGCTTTTAAAGTATCTTCCGGAATATCAAAAGCCACCCTATTGCCGGTCAAAAACCGTTCCAAAGACAATTCTTTCTTCACCCCCAGCACGGAATCAGCGGCACCACACATACCCACATCCGTGATATAGGCGGTCCCTCCTGCCAAAACTTTGGCGTCTGCAGTCGGAATATGTGTATGAGTACCTAAAACTGCCGAAGCTTTTCCATCCAGATAATAACCAAAAGCGATTTTTTCGCTGGTGGCCTCAGCGTGAAAATCAATGAGAGTTGCAGCGAAATTTTTGGTCGCATTAAGCTTAAGCCATTCATCCACTCCTTTAAAAGGAGATGAGACCGGATCTGGAAATTGTTTTTCCATAAATACCTGGCCCATGAAATTTCCGATCAGCACGTCACCTTTCGCCGTCGGCAGCACTACCGCCGCCTTGCCCGGATAAGTGTCAGGGAAATTGGCGGGCCGGACAATTATGTTTGGATATTTTTCGAAGACTTCATACGAAAGATCTCTTTTAGAAAAAATGTGATTGCCGGAAGTAAAACCTCTTATCCCAGCGCGAATCAATTCTTCCAAAGTTTTGACTGTTACCCCTTTGCCGTGTGCTAAATTTTCCACGTTTGCCAAAATTAAATCCGGCTGCTCATCGTCGATCAGTTTGGGTAAAATCTTTTTTACGACTTTTCTACCTGGTTCTCCGGTGATATCTCCGAAAAACAATATTTTTAGCATATTACCTTGCGTACTCAATTACTCGGGTTTCTCGAATGACCATGACTCTGATTTCTCCCGGATACTTCAAATCCTGCTCAATCTTGCTTGCGATTTCCCGGGCCATCTTTTGCGCGGTCCAATCATCCACTTTCTCCGGCTTTACGAAAATTCGAATTTCGCGGCCGGCCTGGATGGCATAAACTTTGTCCACGCCTTCAAAACTATGGGCCAAGTTTTCTAATTCTTCTAAACGCTTAACGTAATTCTCGTAAGTATCGCGCCTGGCCCCTGGTCTGGATCCGGAAATATTATCAGCGGCATCCACAATCGCCGCTTCTATAGAAGTGTACTCCACGTCCCCGTGATGGGCTTCAATTGCATTAACAATTTTCTCAGGCAAGTTAAATTTCTTGGCAATCTGTTTGCCGATCTCAACGTGAGTGCCTTCCATATCCTGATCCAAGGCTTTACCGATGTCATGGAGGAGCGCTCCCTGTTTGACTGTTTGCACATCCGCGCCGACTTCTTCGGCCATCAACGCAGCAAGCTTGGCCATCTCAATTGAGTGTTTAAGTACGTTTTGGCCATAACTGGTTCGAAATTTCAATCTGCCGATCAACTGAATTAATTTTGGTGGGAAGTTGGCAATGCCTAATTCGTATACAGCCGCCTCCCCCGCTTCCTTAATCATATCTGAGATTTCTTTTTTGGCCTTTTCGGTCGCTTCCTCAATTTTAGCTGGATGGATTCTGCCGTCTTTGATCAAATTTTCCAAAGCCAATTTGGCGATATGTCGGCGCACAGAATTAAAGCCGGAGATAATCACGGCATCCGGAGTATCATCCACAATCACTTCCACGCCCAGCATCTGCTCAAAAGTTCGGATATTGCGCCCTTCTTTGCCGATAATTCTTCCTTTCATCTCTTCACTGGGAAGCTGAACTGTAGTAGTCGTGGTCTCACTGGTAACTTCCGAAGCGCAACGTTGAATCGCTAAGGAAACTATTTCCCGCGCTTTTTTATCCGCGTCTTCCCGTGCTTGATTTACTAGTTTATGTGTCAGCATTACCAATTCATCGCGGACACTCTTTTCAGTGGCATCCAACAAAACCTTTTTAGCTTCCTCCGTGGTCAGGCCGCTGATTTTTTGCAGCTGTTCCAGCTGTTTTTGCTTCAATTCCCGCATCTCATCCTTAGTTTTTTCAATCTCCACACGGTTGGTAGCCAAGCCTTCCTTCAATTTTTCGACATCACTAATCCGGCGTTCCAGATCCGATTCTTTTCTGGACAGCCGGTCTTCCACCTTAATGAGCTGGTTGCGAAACTCTTCCTCTGTTTTTTTACCCTGTTCGATAATTTCTATAGCCTTTGATTTGGCTTCCAATAAAATTTCTTTTTCTTTTGTCCGAGCTTCATCCAAAGCCTTGGAGACTTTGGCTTCCACGGAATTGACCTGTTGGGCAATCTGGACTTTGCGGATGTAGTATCCGATTCCAGCGCCGATCGCTAGGCCAACTAAAACGTAAATAATAAACATAACAAAACCTTTCCAAAACTTGGTTGGATTGCATCCTCAAAGAACCTATTTCAATTTTTGTATCAAATTAAAAAACAGTAGAAAGTTCAAGATCAAATTTAGACACAAAGTAGTTCTTCATCAAAGATAGATGCTAATCAATCAAGATAATCAATAATTTCCAGATAATA
>DASWFI010000016.1:0-2189 GCA_036394315.1 Patescibacteria group bacterium | reverse complement strand
GCATAATGTAGATGGTTCTGCCAATGAACACGGCTCCATCACAGAAGAAGTCCACACCCTCCTGTGCTTCAGGTGACATTCAGAAAGAGCACAATTTGCTGTCACCAACTCTAAACGCAGGTATAATATGGTCATGATCATAAAATAATCAAGCTGACCATGGGTTTTGGTAATGATAATAAGGTGTTTCGATTTAGCTTGAATACTGTGGCTTGTGGTATCAATGATGGTGTCAGGGCGCATCTGAGACCAGGAATGTATCACGTCCTAGTGCTCATGGAACTCTGATGGATCTGCAGAATGGGCGCTCAAGGGGATGGATCCCTGCTGAATGCCTTGAGCAGAAAATGTTATATGCATATGCTACAGTATGTACACAGGGGGACTTTACCTTGAGCAGAAAATGAGAAGAAAGCTGTCTTCTCATTTTGCCCAAGTCCTACTATATATAACAGACGGGTAACACGGAGAGTGGGAGCTGAACAAGCGAGGTGTGGTTACCCGTTATCATCAATGAAAATGCATCAGGCAAATGTGGCATATGGAGAAAAAGACAAATAGGTGGCGGCCCGAGACATAGGGACAAAGTCTGGGGAAATTAGACATTGATCCGAGTTTAGTCCAGTGACAGGAGTGGCGTGGTTGTGCGAGCTTATGCAGTGTGTATCGGAGTGAAACTGGAGTGTAGGCAGACGGAGTCGGAGATGGTCGGAGATGGTCAGGGGCGTGTGGATGAAGCGGACAAGGTGTACCATGACAGGCTCCTATTGGAGACTTTGACAGTGTAGATGGGCAAAGAATCAACACCTCCCTGGCCTTGGGGGGGAGAGAGTGAGATCTGCATCGTATACTACCCTGCCTCATACTGAGGATCAGAGTAAAAAGCAAGGCCCAGCCTAAAGGCACAAAACACCCTAGTGTTCTTGATGCACAAAAAATACTGTCTTGATGAAGAAGTCTGGCTCTCAAGCTCTGGCAACCTCTCAGTATGTATATATATAAACTTCAGACTTGGCTCTCTGGCACAGGCAGTCTGGAATGATATAGACTCTGTCCAATCTTGATCAGGAGTAATAAACTGGGGCTTAGCTACACCCTAGTGTCAATTCCAAGTAGGATCACCCTAGTAAGAACTGTTTGAAACCTAGAAACTTCAGCCAGTGCCCACTCTGGAGCTCAATACCAACTGCCAGGTGCAAACCAAGATTTCTTCAACTAGAGACTTTACCTCAATATGTATCACACAAGGCTCTCGCACAGGAGAGGTCTAGCACACAGTCTACAACCAAAAAGAAAGAAGGGGGGATTCTGATATCCATAAAAGTTCTTCTGTACATACAAGCATATACATGGTATTTAAGAAAAACCGGCAGTCACAGCCAATAATATCCAATGACTCCACAATCAGCAGTCGCTTACAGATGAAACTCAACCCTACAGGCCCATTCCACAATAAAAGTACCCAGACCCTTGGAATCCTACTAGTGAAAGTCATATTTCTGCCCCAAATAACCCAAATCTCACCCAAATCGGTGCCAAACTGAAGGAGAACATCCTAGGCAGGAGGGGGGAACGTCCAGATAGGAGGGATTCGGATTTGATAGTCACCAATATCTCCAGAATGATCCGAGTGGCGCATTTCGGTAATTGCCGACGTTTTCCATAAAGAGTAATCCTCGTCCTTCGTAACATACGGCGCTGGATTCTCCTCGAAAATAGCTTTCCGGGGATACCAAATTTGACTGAAATCCGTACAGTAGAAGAGGAGATATGGGGCAAACAAGTTGTAGCCAATATGAAATCCAGCTATCTTGAACAAAACTTGTCTTCTTTTGGGAATTGAATGATGGGCCCATAACTCGGATGGACTCCACGATGACTAAGCCACTTATACGACGTTCCAGACAGTGTCAAAGGCCTTCCCAGACTGCCCTGTGCAAGGACTTTCCGAATCCGGTAAATATCCATGTAGTAATCAGATCTCCATCAATAGTGCACGGATTAGGACGTATGTGGTTCTGTTGGAATCGTAGGAATTAAGCGCATTTTATGGCATAATTACGTCGTAGTTTCGAGGGCATGTGGAAAATGAGTTTCTGAGATTCTGATCAAAAAAGCATGTGATAGTGGGATTCCTGACTTGTAATGACAGTGTTATATCTTGAGGGTCAAAACTGGTCTATTTAGGC
>DASWFI010000015.1:0-2326 GCA_036394315.1 Patescibacteria group bacterium | reverse complement strand
GATCTGCTTATATAGCATTATAAATGCTATATATTGATTATCCAATAAAACTACTTATTTATTACTTGGTAACTATTATGTATCTGAAATGCTGACATAAGCCAATATAAATTAGTCATCAATAACTATTGCTTAGTAATCTATTATAAAGCTGCTTACAAATATTTTCCCAAAAAGGATAGTCTATATATTTTCATAATATCTTACTAAGGGTCTAAGTAATATAACAATGGTTCAGGACATATATAGCATATTTATAAATGACCCAGGACATTATAAAAGATGACCTGGGACATTATATCCTTTCTATATTAGTCCAGAACATCTATAATATATTCAAAGATGGTCCAGATGGTCTAGAATAGTATATCATGCTATTTACATTAGTTCAGGACATTTATAATATATTTACAAATGGTCTGGATAGCCTGGGACAATACTTTTAAAGATGGTCTGGACAGTCTGGGACATTACATTCTGTTATCTACATTAGTCCAGGACAATTCTTTTTTTCTCCAAATTTACAAAGCAGAGACTGTCACACATAGTAGATAGTATGGCAAAGCACTTTTATCAAGTCAATATCCAACACACAAGCTACAAGTAGTACAAAGTCCCCATTCTTGTGTAGAGCAAGGAGACAGCATGGAGAAGAGTCACAAGGCAAAATCAGAACATGAAATCAAAATGCTCCTCCTTAAAAGGAAGTAGGGAGAAGAGGAAGGAGAAGAAATTGAAAAGATGGAAGGAAATGAGAATACAGACACTCCTTATGTTGTAAGTGGAGAATGTATCCCAAGGTAGTTGCAGTGTCGCACAAAGTCAGTGGGACCAAGAGCTTGTAAGGATATCAGTGACATTGTCAGATGAGCAGACATATTGGACTTACCTTGTGTAAGGGACAAGGTCTCTAGTTGAGTGGTAGCAAATGCAGAAATGTTTGATCTTGGCATACCATCAAGGAACTGTCAGAGAAAGATGAGTTCATGACCCGTATCATGTAGGGCAATATACTTAGCATAGCATGAGGAATCAGCAGTAAGGGCTTGTTTGTGTGAAGCCCAAGAAACCATGCCAAAGCCAAGGGGAAAGCAGTATCCACTGATGGAGCATGGTGGACAAGCAGTTCACATAGTCAGTCTGAGAAGCCTAAGGGCTTGATAGAATTGGTGCCACCAAGTTTGAGAGAGGAAGCCTGCGGCCTTTGAGATAGCATATAACATGGATGGCAGCATCCCAGTGTTCGGGTCTGTAGCAGTTGAGCACCAAGCCAAGGGGACCAGCAACGAACAGGATGTCAGGTCGAGTAGCAACAGCAAGGTAGTTGAGGCTGCCAATGAGCAAGCAGTACGAGGTGCGAGCCATCCATGACGGGCTCTGACAGGTCTGGACACTTTAGGGTACTGACAGGGTGTGCTTTCATTTGACCAAATTGATCAATGATCCAGTTGATGAATGCTGTTTAAGAAAGATTGATGGTCCAGTTCTTCGATGCAAGAGAGAGATGTAGTCACATAGTCATCTGGTTCCTCTCTTGTGAATGAAATATATACGACACTAGTGGAGTTTGATGAGAGAAGGTTGGGACAGGAATGATAAAGTCCTCTGTCAGCCCAGAGTCAGCTGCAGGCTGCATAATAATGGAGACTCACTCCAAAATAGTATCTGGCATTGTCCCGCGAAATCGAGATGCCAAAAGCATACTTGATGAGGCCAAGGTCTGAGATTTCCCAATTCTGATGGTGTTGTGCTTTGAACGATGGGTGTAGTACTGTCATTACTGTAAAATGCATGTCAACCAACCCATCTGTGAGCGCATAGCCCATCCCATACTTACTGCAATAGTTGGTCCAAGATGCAATAAAGACCCTCTCTTCTGGAGGGTTAATGCCATCGCTCGGGTCTTGGAATGACTAATGCTGCACAAGTGCATTGAAGGCGGCACACAGGAGACTCCACTGCCAGTGGATGTAAGTGCAAGAGAGATAAAGTCGAATGGGCTATAATGCACCTTCGATATTCTCCATGGATGAAAGGGTGAACGTTTCTGTTATCGACGAGCCTGTACAGAGGCGGTCCCATTTAGCGGAGAAATTTGAATAGCTCGGAATGATGTAATCTCCACCTGCAGCCAGCTCAACTTCTTCCGAAGAAGATGGTACTCATCTCCAGAGCCTTCGCCTCCGGCTCCCCTGTTGCAGGATCTGCTTCTTTACTGACAAACTTCAAGACACAAGAGAAAGATGGAGTCGCATACTCACCTGGTGCCTCTCTTGTGAATGAAATGTATACGATGCCAGCGGAATTAGCTGAGAGGGTCGGGACA
>DASWFI010000014.1:0-12411 GCA_036394315.1 Patescibacteria group bacterium | reverse complement strand
TGCTTTGTCCGCGGAGAGGTAATCCGCTAATTTGTCTTTTAATATCTCTTGTTTTGTAGCCATATTCATAATACAACTACAATAACAGGAATTATTATCTAACCGCTCATCCCTTGATAACACTATTTGATATCTAAAGGGTTGGCTTGCAAAAGGGGTAAGGTTCTGGTAGAATGAGCACACATTAATCCACGGGCGACGTTTTCCTAGTTGCCATGTGTAGAAAGGAATTGGATGTTAACTCCAAAGGAAAAAGAGCAAATTATCAAGAAGTTTCAGGTCCATAAGGACGATACTGGTAGTCCTGAAGTGCAGGTGGCGATTTTGACCCGTGAAATTGAAAAAGTTTCCGAGCATCTGAATCAGCACAAGAAAGACAACCACTCCCGCCGCGGACTTCTGAAGATGGTCGGCAACCGCAGACGCTTACTTCGCTATCTGAAAGCCGAAGATGAAAAGCGCTGGGATAAATTGACAGATAAGTTGAAGTTAAATAAATAACAGGTTTCAGGACTTGTAACCTGGCCCTGAAATTAATAATTAATTCCGCTAAGTGCTGATAGCAAAGAGGCTGTATTAGTTGGTCAATCATGGCCGGCTGTTACAACTTCTGTGCTTCAAGGCACAATCGCGGAAACAAAAGGTATTAAATGAAGATAGCTAAACTCGATACAGATTTGGCCGGCAAGAAATTATCTCTTGAAACCGGCTCTTTGGCGCAGCAAGCCGACGGTTCTGTTTTGGCCAAACTCGGCGATACCGTGGTTTTGGCCACGGCAGTCATGAGTAAAAATTTGCGTGAGGGTATGGATTATTTTCCGCTTCTCGTGGACTATGAGGAAAGGTTATATGCCGCTGGGAAAATCAAAGGCTCCAGATTCATTAAACGCGAAGGCCGCGCTACGGACGAGGCTATTCTTTCGGGAAGATTGATCGACCGCACTATTCGTCCATTGTTTCCGGATGGCATGCGCAACGACGTCCAGGTGGTAGCGACTATTTTATCCGTGGATGAAGTTAATGATCCGGATGTGGTGGCGATCAATGCCGCATCAGCCGCACTAAGCATATCCCGCATTCCATTTGACGGACCTATCGCCGCAGTCAGAGTCGGACGCGTCAACGGACAATTTATCCTCAACGCGTCTTACAAAGAACGCGAAGAGGGCGATCTGGATCTGGTAGTGTCTGGCACTGCCGAACATATCCTGATGGTGGAAGCAGGGGCGAAACAAATTACGGAAGAGGATATGATCGCAGCGATCAAATTTGCCCAGCCGCATTTGGGTACACTGATCAAACTTCAAAATGATCTGGTAAAAATAGTGGGGGTACCGAAAGATGAAGTCAAACGGGTGCTGCCGGATGAAAAAATTCTGAGTGAAGTGGAAAGCATAGCCTCCGAAAAATTGCAAAAAGCTTTGTATGGCACATTCCCCAAAGAAACCCGCGAACAGCAAGCCAATGCCGTGCGGGAAGAAACGCAGGCTCACATCGCGGAAAAATTTGCGGACCGCACTGATATCAACCTCAAATCGCATACCAACTTAGCACTTGATAAATTGACCAAGAAAATCGTACGCGCCAATATTTTGGAAAAGGAACTGCGCGTGGATGAACGAAAACTCAACGTCACCAGACCCGTGTCCTGCCAAGTTGGAGTTTTACCGCGCACTCACGGGTCCGCTCTGTTTAACCGTGGTGAGACGCAGGTACTGACTACAGTAACATTGGGATCTTCGGGCGATGCGCAGATTTTGGACGGCATGGAAGATTTTACCGTGGATGGCACAGTGAAGCGATATATCCATCACTACAATTTCCCCGGTTACTCCGTGGGTGAAGTCGCTCCTATCCGAGGACCCGGCCGACGTGAAGTTGGACATGGCGCTTTAGCTGAACGCGCGGTAGAAGTTGTGATTCCAAAAAAAGAAGCATTTCCATACACTTTAAGACTGGTCTCTGAAGCTTTGGGTTCCAACGGCTCCACTTCTATGGCCTCGACCTGCGGTTCCACCCTGGCTCTTATGGATGCCGGCGTGCCGATCGAAACCATGATCGGCGGCGTGGCTATGGGCTTGGTTTTGGATGTCGATTCCGGTAAATTCAAAGTTTTGACTGACATTCAGGGAATTGAAGATGCGAACGGCGATATGGATTTTAAAGTTACCGGTTCGGAAAAAGGTATTACTGCCATGCAGATGGACGTGAAGACCAAAGGCTTGACTGTGGAAATTTTGGACCAGGCATTAAAGCAGGCGAAAGATGGCCGAATCCATATCTTGGGAGTGATGAAGGAAACTCTGTCTTCGCCAAGACCGGATATGTCACCGTTGGCTCCTCGCATCACCACTCTGCAGATCAATCCTGAAAAAATTCGCGACGTCATCGGCAGCGGCGGCAAAGTCATCAATAAAATTATTGCCGAGACCGGCGTGCAGATTGATATCGAGGATTCGGGCTTGGTCATGGTGACTTCCAACAATGCTGAAAGTTCCAAAAAAGCCATCGAGTGGATTCACAACCTGACCCGTGAAATTAAAATCGGCGAAGTTTTCAAAGGCAAAGTCAACCGCATCATGGACTTCGGCGCTTTCGTGGAGCTCACCCCCGGCCACGACGGGCTTTGCCATATTTCAGAACTGGCCTGGCATCGAGTGGGTCAAGTGGAAGACGTGGTCAAACTCGGTGATGAGCTGGATGTGAAAGTCGTCGAGATCGACCACATGGGCCGGATAAATCTTTCTCACAAGCAGATGATTCCTCGGCCAGAAGGCGGCACAGTGGATGATCGCCCGTACGACAGAGGAGATCGGGGACATGACCGGCCGCATCGCGGCGGATCTCGTTTCGCAGGCAGACACTAACCCTTATGAACGATTTTACTCAGATGCATGTGTTTTTCTTTATCGCAAGTATCGCCGCGATAATTGTGGCCGTATTACTGGCGGTGATGATATCCTATTTCATCAAGATCCTCCGCGATATCAATTATATTTCCGGCAAGGCGAAAAAGGAAGCCGATCTTATCAGCGAAGATTTGTCAGAGCTGCATGAGAAAGTCCGCGCCCACGGCATGAAGTTTAGATATATTATAAGTTTTATCCGCAATATTTATAGAAATCATAAAAAATAATTTAGTTGGAAGGGGGTGAATATAATGCATGTAAATATTTGGGCAGTATTAGCAGCTGCCATATCCAGTATGGTGGTTGGCAGTATTTGGTTTGGGCCTTTGTTTGGTAAGCTGTTTATCCACGAGATGGGCATGGACGCTTGGAGCCCGGAAAAGCAGGCTGAGATGAAAAAGGGCATGACTATGATGTATGTCTGGCAATTTATCGCCAGCTTGGTAATGTTTTATGTTTTGGCCATGTTCATAGTTTGGGCTGGCAAAGCTGGGGTCTCCAGCGCTCTCCAAACCGCCTTCTGGGCCTGGCTTGGGTTTGCCGTTCCACTCAAATTGGGTGAGGCTCTTTGGGGCGGGAAGATGACTTTGTTTTGGCTGGGTATCGGCAACACCGCGGTGACATTACTGGTAGGTGGCGCCATCCTCGGTCTTTGGAAATAAATTTTGGGAATTAAGAATTATACAACAAATATGAAGAAATTTACGATTTTGGCCACTGTAGTTGTTATGTTGGCCATTGGGGTCACAGCCTACGCGGCTGACCAGGAGGTTAGAAACAATCGCAATAACCAACGAAATAATCAAAACCACCAAAAAGACAATCAGTCGGACCGCGGTTCCAAAGGCCCAAAGTTGCAGTGGGAAAAACAACTTGCAGCCAAAATGTGCAACGCCCAGACCGAACCTATAATCAATGTCCGCCAAAAAATCATAAATGATGTGGATTCGGGCACGGCGGGCAATTACTGGGCATTCGACACCATTCACCGCCAAATCAAAGTCTGGCCAGCAGGTCCTGGCAAGTACTGCGCTACCATACGCTACGAAGACAGCAAATTCCAGGCTGTGGCCGGACAACGGTCGCCTGGAAACGGCGGGGTACTGACTGGCAAAGAACGCGGCGAGTTTGAAGGCGGCTACCGCGGCATCATCACCGGCAGCTTGCTTGCTCAACCCAAATGGCGCTTGCATGGCAATGTCGGCACCACGGATTATGCCTGCAATATTTCTGGCAATTGCCCAGGCTATGTGAGTTGGCTTGGCCAATACTTTACACCCGGTTATAGTTTTAGCTACGACTTCTGGGGCTGGGTCTATGACGGTGGTAAGTATGGCATATGGATTAATGCCTGCGGTGCAGACATCCCAACCAATCCTGCTTGCATCGGCAACTCTGGCGATATTTTGTAGTTTTCTAAAATCTCAAAAACAGCTTGTAATGAGCTGTTTTTGGTTTGCAATAAATAATTTGCTGAATTTGACAAGCACGAGCAAAGAGTTATAATGGTTTTATACGGCGATTGCCGCTATTTTTATTATAAAATCTATGGAAAATCTAACTGTTCAGAGTCCGAATTTTGAACAAGTCAAAAGATAAATAATGTTTGACAACAGGGACAATGGAATAATTTTACAAACCAAAAATCCCCTGAAATAAGCGGTTTTTGATTAATGTTATACTTATATTATGAGTAGTAAGCCAACACCATATATTAAAGGAGTATTTCTGAAAAGCCATATAAACGCCGTGGCTAAGGCCCGGGGATCGAAAGGGCTCAAACAGTTAGAGCTTTGTTATGGCAAACAGTTGACTTACAAAAATTTGGATGATGTGCCGGTCCGCGACGAAATAAAACTGCTGGAATGCGCCATACAAATAATCTCAGATAAACTGATCGATCCCTCTCAACTGTCGTATGAAGCGGGACGATTGCACTTTGTGAATTTTTCTACCACGCCCCTGGCGAAGTTTGTCCTTCCTTTTTTTAGAAACAATTTTAAACGCCTGATGTTGGGGGCAAAACATCTGGCTGGTCATGTTTTCCGCGGAGTGGAATTTTCCACCGAAGAGCTGGGCGAGAAATCCGTAGCCCTGACCATGGCCAACGCAGATTATCATATCGACCATTTCAGAGGATTGCTGCAGGCCTGGATGGAATACTGCGGGCTTCAAGGAACCATCCAAGCCACTGAATTAAAAAATAAAACATACAAATACAATGTAAAGTGGGATTAAAACCTTAGGCAATGAAAAATCAAGAGTTGGATGATTACAAGAAATACGTTCAAGAACAACTCGCTGCGCTGCGGGCTGTGTTTGCGAAAGCCTCAATCGGTGATTATTCTGAAAATGTGGACATACCCGAAAGTGATGATGAGTTTACAGAGCTGGCCATGGGTGTGCAGGTCATGGTCGAGGTGATCCGCGAACGCATCAAGGAGCTGGAGACGGAAATAGAAAGACGTAAAAAAGTAGAAGAGCAAATCCGTCATCAGGCATTGCACGATGCTTTGACCGGTCTTCCCAATCGCAAGGCCTTGGAAGAACGAATGAGTGCGGCCTTGGCCCATGCGAAGCGCAACAATGAACTGCTGGCCGTTCTATATCTCGACATCGACGGCTTTAAGCCCATAAATGATACATACGGCCATCATATCGGCGATTTGTTGCTGAAAGAATTTGCCACCCGCATCCGTAAGTCCATAAGAAAAGAAGATATAGCTTCCAGGGTCGGGGGAGACGAGTTTATTATCGTCCTCTCGCAACCCAAATCCAAACCCAACGTGGTGCACGTGGTGCGGAAGCTGCTGAAAGCGTTGAAGCCGGCGGCAAACTTTGATCCCCATAAATTATTTATCCGGGCAAGTATAGGCATTGCTTTATATCCGGACGATGGAAAAGAACTATTGCCGTTGCTATCACGAGCAGATAGTGCGTTGTTACAAGCCAAACAAGATGGCAAAAATAGTTATTTTTTTTATGAAAATTTGCCTATAAAAAATAAATCATTGAATTTAGTCAATTAAGCCTGTATAATATAAAAAGCTAGAAAAAGCACTTAAAAGAAATAAATATGAGCAAAAAAATAGAAATAGGTTTAGGTGTCGTATTAGTGGTGTTTATTACGGTTTTGGCTGTGGTTATAGGAAAGAATCTCTCTCCTGATTATCAGTCATATGCTACAGTAAGTCCAACTATAACTCGGGTGGTCAAGACTGCCAAACCCCAAGGCCTGGGATCCCAGATTTATGTCCAGGGCCAAAACCCGGTGTCCGACAAATTGCCGGCAACTAATCCGCTGGCCAAAACCAAAATTAACCCATTTGAATAACATGAAGATCCAATACAAATTATTTTTGGTTTGCGCTTTAGGTCTACTAATAATGTTTGTGCCGGGGCAACACAAAGTCTTTGCCGCTGATAACAATAACGATATAGAAAAGAAAATCACTTTCCCGGTCCAGGAATTGGGCGGCTGTACTAGCAAGCAGGCTTGCCGTACTTATTGTGAAGATGTGGCGCATATTGATGCGTGTCTGACTTTTGCGGAAAAGCAAGGATTGATGTCTGGCGAAGAAATTGCCCAAGCGCGGACATTTGCCAAGAAATTCAAAGGCAACCTGGTTTTGCCTGGAGGAACGAAGACTCCGGGGGAAGCGAAAAAGTATTGCCAAAACCCGGATCATGCTGACGAATGTCTCACATTTGCCCAAAAGAATGGATTTATAAAATCCGATGAAGCCAAGAATATCAAGAAATTTTTGGATCTGCAGAAATCAGGTCTCACTCCCGGCGGCTGCAAGGACAAAGACTCCTGCGAAAAGTTTTGTCAGGCGGATGCCAACCGCGACATTTGCCTCAAATTTGCCGAAGACAACGGACTCATGTCTGCGGACGAATCCCGCATGGCGCACGAGTTTAAGGATTTAGGCGGGCCCGGCGGCTGCAAGACTAAAGATGTCTGCGAAAAGTTTTGTAACGACCCTGCTAATCAGCAGACGTGTTTGAAGTTTGCCGAAGAACACGGATTTATCAAAAAAGAAGATAGCCAGAAAATAAAAGATGGCATGGGCCGGCTGCGTTCGACGATAGGCGAGCATCCGGAATTCCAAACCTGTCTGCTTAAAAGCCTAGATCAGGCCACTTTGGATAAAATTCAACAAAACCAGCTGGTGCCTACGCAAAGCGTAGCCGGAGTTATTAAGGCGTGTGGCGATAAATTTAAAGACGAAATCAAGCTTCAGAACAAAAACACTCTGGATGGCTCGCCTCCGGAACTCAAAGATTGCCTTCAGGCGCAGGTGGGTAACCAGAATTTGGACGCCATGAAAAAAGGCGGGGTCCTGGATCCGGCGATTGCGGACAAAGCCCGTAGCTGCTTCAGTCAATTCGGCAATAAAGACGACGGCCACCGCAACCAGGGAGAGCATCATGATGGACAGCCAACTCCGCGTCCGGGTATAACAGGCCTGCCAGAGGATTTGAAAAAGTGTATTTTGGCCAAAACCGGAAAGACCGATTTGACCGGTATGAGCATGGAAGATTTGAAGGCTGCGGTCATGCTTTGTGCCAAGGAAATTCCAAATACCAAATCTAAAGGGGAGAATTTCAACCAAAATATGTCGGATCCGAAATTCCATAAATTCGAAGATCACTCATCGGATAAAGCAGTCCCTGTGTCACCGCAGCAAACTCCAAATTTCAGGAAATTAGAAAACCACGACCATGAGATGCCGAATCCGGGCATGACGGCTCCCAAACCCCCGATGTCGATGCCTATGCCTATGCCGTAGCAAAAACCACCTCAATAAATTTAAAACAGCCCTTCGAAGGGCTGTTTTAAATATGTTAAAATTGGAGGATGAAGATTAATTATGGAATTACTACAAGCATTCGTGCCAGATATTTACGGATTTCCATTTATTCCAACGGCTCGGTGGTGGTGACGAAACCCCAGCGAGTGGCTGTGGCTGATGCTGAGCGGTTTGTGTTGAGCAAACAGGATTGGATACTGCGGAAACTGGATTACTATAAAAATCGGAAAATTCAGTCACTAGGTTTGGTTCGGAGCAAGAGTCGCACCGAAGCTTTGTCTTTTGTTAAATCGCGACTTGAATTATACAATCAACATTACGGATTTTTGATGGGTAAAGTCAGCATAAAAGATCACAAAAGTTTGTGGGGAAGTTGTTCGGCACGGAAAAATCTCAACTTCAACCACAAAATTGTCGATCTTCCTTTGGGGCAGGCTGACTACATCATAGTCCATGAACTCTGCCATCTGCGGGAATTCAATCACTCAAAAAGATTTTGGGACCTTGTGGCGGAAACCATACCTAACTATTCGCAGATCAAACAAGAACTCAAAAACTATTCTTTTCGTTGACGCTTTGGGTCCAAGGAGAGTTTTCTCTCCTTTTTTATTTTGCCCAGATGGTTTTTTCTTAATATACTTCAGTTACCTTTCAGGGGCTAATCCGTAACTATAGATAGAAGCTTCTAATCCATGGAATCAAATGAATCAGAGATAATTGCCCAATGTGTGGCAGGGAATTGGCAGAATTTCGACAGTATTTATGATCATTACTTGCCGAAAATCTACCAGTTTGTGTACTATCGCACGCGGCACAAGCAAACTGCGGAAGATATCACCGCGCAGGTGTTTCTTAAAGCCGTGCAGCACTTAAGCTCGTACAAATCCGGGGAGGCGCCTTTTTCCGCATGGCTTTACAGGATCGCACGCAATGCAGTGATCGACAACTCCCGTAGTATCAAACCCACGCAGGATTTGGAAACAGCATACAATCTGGCTGGGCCGGATAATGTTATGCGCGCGGTCGACGCCACAGTGACGTTGGAAACTGTGAAAATCAAAATGGCCGACTTGAGCGATCTGCAGCGGGAAGTGCTGACTATGCGGGTCTGGGATGAATTATCCCATCAAGAGATTTCCGAAATTTTGGAAATTTCGGAAGGTAGCTCGAAAGTCGCTATGTCGCGCGCAATCGCTAATCTTAAGCAGTCAATGGAAATTTATGAGAAAAGATAAAAACAATCGAATGACCGACGCCGAGCTTGAGGCTTTGGTAGCTAAGCTCTCCCCCAAAGAGGCTCGCTTGGACCAAAACTTCAAGCAGGATTTGAATTATCGTCTGCATTCGGAAATTTCCCGTCTTGGAGGAGAGAAACAAAACAAATCTACTATTAATTTTAACTTTATGAATAAATTCAAATATGTATTATCAGCTATTGGCGCTGTGGCCATAGTCGCACTTATCTTCGTAGCACTTCCAAAAAATAAAGGTACTGTCTTGCTCCCGGGCAAACAACAAGTCACCAAAATTAATGACAAAGCTTTCGGCTCCCTCGCTACATTGACAGTCGCGAGCGGTAAAGGTAGTGGGGGTGGTATGGATGGTGCAAATGCTTTTACTACAGCTCCACAAGCCACAGCCAATAGCAAAATGGCGGCTCCTTCCACCATGGGTGCTCCTTCTTCTACGGTCGGCGGCATGGGCGGCGGTACGGCCAATAGTGATATGCTTATTTATCGACCGGTGAATTATAATTTCGTGTACAAAGGTAAGGATTTCACGATTGATCCCGACAAAATGCCGGTTTACGAACGTCAAAAAGGGTTTGGCGTTGCGGTAAATTTGGACACCGTTCTGAAAAATTTTAATGTTGGCTCGTTTAATATCGGCAAATTCAATTCTGCCAGGCTGGACAATCTGACCGCCACCCAGGACCAGGACAAGGGTTACACTTTGAACATGGATTTCCGAGAAGGCAATGTTTACATTGGGCAAAACTGGGAGCGCTGGCCAAACATTTATGCCAGTTGCGCTGACCAGGCCTGTTATGAGCAAAATCGGATTACAGAAAGTCAGCTGCCCAGCAATGATGAAGCCATAAATTTGGCCAATCAATTTCTGACGGATTATGGAATTGATAAAAACGGCTTTGGCGCGCCATTCGTGCAAGATAATTGGAAAGTTAATTATATGATGAGCCCGATGAGCATGAAGAGCGCTTATTATATTCCGGAAATGCTGTCAGTGATATACCCGACTAAGATCGAAGGTCATGAAATTTATGATCAGAGCGGCAATAAGACCGGCATGTATGTTTCTATAGACGTGCGTTCGAAAAGAGTTTCCAGTATCGGGGAACTCAATAGCCAGCGCTACCAGGCTTCGGATTACGCCACGGAAAAAGATGTGAAAAGAATTTTGGCTCTCGCAGAAAAAGGCGGTTATCAGAATTATTATCCAATGATGGAAATTGGCATCAAAACTGAGGAAGTGCAATTGGGAGACCCTGTCAGCGGCTATGTCCGTCTGTGGCAGAATGTAAACAATCAAAGCAAGGAATTGTTTGTGCCCAGCCTGATCTTCCCCATCACCAACGCGCCGACGAATATATATATGAAAAATGTGGTGGTACCAATCGTGAAAGAAGTTCTGGATGCACAAAATGATCCAGGGCCACCCATTCGTATAATGAAGGGTAGGGCTAAATAAGATAATATCTTTAGCTACTTTTTTCTAGAAAAAAGTAGCGCCACGGAAAAATCTGCCAGAATTCCGAAGCTCGCTAACTCCCCATGGTATTGCTTCAGAAATGCTAATCGCATTTTTCGCAACCAGATGCTCGCTTCGAATTCTGACCATATTTTTCCAAGTGTCGCGATAACTACAAGAAAACCTCTTGATTTTCAACCGTCTGGTTCGCCAGCGGTTTTTTTGACACGACATTATTTAATTGCTACGATTTTTTTAATAGATCTTCCCCATCTTTCGAGGAAGGAGGAAATGCCGATGGAGCAAGCACCAGCTGAGTATTTCAAGGAACTGGTTGAATCCGCCCTCGCCCGCCAGCATGTACAGGCCGGCGATCTAACCGCGTACTACCTTGTGAATGTGCTCTGCCAGTTCGTGCGACCTGATATGCAGCAGAATTTTGCGCGCGGCTCCCAGCCACTGGCATTCCGCCTGGCACGTGCCCTCGAAGCAGGTGGATCAGAGCGTCGCGCTCGTCTGCGCAGCTTGGGAGATCTTTCGCTTTTTAGGTGCGGATTTTTTCCTGACAGCTTCCGTCGTCGAACTGTTGATGTCGACTACTACGTGTCCATGGGCAAGTATGCCTATGGATCGCTGAGTCGTCGCGAGGGAGACGTGTTTACCGAAGTTTTCGGTGAACTGGCGCGCAAATTCGTCGGATTCATGGACGTGCTAGCCGACGTCAGCGAACGGGCCGGTCAGTTATCAAGCACCGACCTGCTGCGCACGTACGAGAAGTGGGAGCGGAGCGGAAGCGCGCGTGATGCACGGACCCTGATCGCACTCGGTATCCCGCTGAACACGTTGGACACCAAGCGTTCATTCAGCAACCTTCAGTAATTGGGAGATAGAACCATGGATCAGATCGAACAGCACAACCACAAGCTAACGTGGTTCTTTCTCATCATCTTGATACTGCTACCCTTCGCTGCCGCAGTCTTGAGCAACCAAAGCCGTTAATCCCAACGGCTTTTTTCTTTTTCTAAGTTTGTTTCAAATACCTGCGGCGGAGGAGTATTGTGAATACAAACGAGAAATTAACAAAGGATAAGTATGCATAAAACAGCCAAGTATTTAGATTGTAAGTTTCCAATGCAAAAATTGCGATTAAACATTTTAGCGCAGAAAAAAAATAAGTGATTAAGGTTTCGCTGTAAGGATATTTGAAAGTTTTGCGAATGGTAACCGCGAATGCAGTAGCATCCGTGACTATAATCAGAATCACCGAGGTAAGAGGATTTTTTGTCATCCACCATAGGAAAAGTGATACGAGAGAAGCCGTGAATAATAGCCAGTCTATGGGTAAAAATTCTTTGGTCCCTTTTTTGAGAGATAGTCCAGCGATAACAAAACAAGTCAAAGCCGTAAATCCTGTAACCCAGGCTCCGGCCCCAGCGTTTTGATTTATTTGGATTGCAAAAATAATAACTTCAGTGAGTCCCCATAAAAACCAAGTAAAAAAATGAGGTTTGGTCCTATCTTTTATAATGTCACGAAAATAAGGGACATACCCGATAAATCCTAATGCGATTGCCAGGTATGCTAAAAATAATTTATATTCAGTCATAATTAAAATTGTAGCATAAAATCAATTTGTTCTGGTTTTTATTTTTTCTAATTTTTGCTATAATTCTCCTGTTAATTGCCACGAACTGATTGCACATCGCGCGGCTTCTCTCGCGTAATTCCGACCGAAAGTTGATCATCAACCTTCGGCCTTTTTATTTATTCAAATTTCTGCGATAATAAATGTCATGTTTACCATTACTAAAAAAGACGAAAAGACGAAGGCGCGGCTGGGAGTGATCCGTACCGCACACGGGGACGTGAATACGCCCGTGTTTTTGCCTATCGGCACCAAAGGCGCGATCAAGTCAATTGCTGCTGAAGAACTGAAATTTTGGGGTGCACAAATGATTTTAGCCAATACTTACCAT
>DASWFI010000013.1:0-4432 GCA_036394315.1 Patescibacteria group bacterium | reverse complement strand
AGTTCGTAAACTTTCGTCTGGAAGACCCGGCCCTTAGTGGTGAAGAAAAGAATATCGTCATGAGTATTCGTGGTCGAGAGCCATTCCACCACGTCTTCTTCTTTGGTGGTCATGCCGATCACGCCTTTGCCGCCGCGGCCTTGGGTTTTATAAGTCTCTGGTGGCAAACGTTTGACATAGCCGGATTTGGTGATGATGACCATAGCCTGCTGCTCTGGAATCAAATCTTCCACCTTGAATTCGCCGATGGGTTGTTTGACCAAAGTGGTTTTGCGGTCGTTGCCGTATTTATCTTTCAATTCCAGCAGTTCAGTTTTAATCACGCCGCGGATTTTCTTTTCGCTTTTTAGCAAAGTTTCCAGCTCTTCGATCAAAGCATATTTTTCCTTCAATTCATCATTGATCTTTTTACGCTCCAGCCCGGCCAATGCGCGCAGCTGCATTTGCAAAATAGCGGTGGCTTGTCTGTCGGAAAGCTTGAATTTTTTCATCAAGGAAGCATGAGCCTCTTCCGTGGTATCCGATTTTCTTATTGTTGATATGACTGCATCGATGTGATCCAGGGCCTTCTTTAAGCCTTCCAGGATATGAGCGCGATCTTTCGCTCTATTCAGTTCAAACACCGTGCGGCGGGTGATCACCTGCTGGCGATGCTTGATGTAGTATTCTAAAATATTTTTCAGATTCAAAACCTGCGGCTCGATGCCATCCACCAATGCCAGCATGTTGACGTGAAAAGTTTCCTGCAAGGATGAATATTTGAAGAGCTGGTTTAAGATTTTATTCGGCAAGCCTTCTTTTTTGAGTTCCACCACGATCCGCACCCCGTCTTTGTCCGATTCATCGCGCAAATCTCTGATTCCTTCGATTCTTTTGTCTTTCACTAATTCGGCAAACTGTTCGAGCAATGTAGCTTTATTCACCCGATAAGGAATCTCATTGATAATAATTTTTTGTTGGCCTTTTTCTTCGATAATTTCGGTCCGGGCGCGCATGACGATCGGGCCTTTACCCGTGGCGTAAACTTGCTTGATCGTATTCCAGTCATAGATAAAGCCGCCAGTGGGGAAATCGGGGCCTTTGACGAATTCCAAGAGATCTTCCGTGGTCGAAGAAGGTTCCTCGATCAGTTTGATAGTGGCGTCCACCACTTCGCCCAGGTTATGCGGTGGAATGTCAGTAGCCATACCGACCGCGATGCCCAACGTGCCATTGAGCAGCAAGTTTGGAGCTTTGGCTGGAAGGACGTTAGGTTCTTTTTTCGTAGCGTCGTAGTTATCCATCCAATCCACGGTTTCTTTATCGATATCGCTCAACATTTCTTCGGCCAGCGCCATCATGCGGGCTTCGGTATAACGCATGGCAGCCGGGGGGTCGCCATCCATCGAGCCGAAGTTTCCCTGGCCGTCGATCAGCGGATAGCGCATGGCAAACTCCTGAGCCATCCGGACCATAGAGTCGTAAATAGCCACGTCCCCATGAGGATGATATTTGGCCATGACTTCGCCTACGACGTTGGCCGATTTGCGGAATTTTGCGTTGCTGCGCAAGCCAATTTCGGACATCGCATAGAGAATACGTCTATGCACGGGTTTTAGGCCATCGCGCACATCCGGCAGAGCTCTGGATACGATCACGCTCATGGCGTAATCGAGATAAGATTCTTCCATTTCTCGCTCAATCGCGCGCGGATTTATCTTGCCAATGTTATTGAGTTGTTTAACTTCTTCTTTTGCCATGCTAGTTTCTGACTTTCGAAGTCTGGGTTAATTTATCCAGGTCTAATTCCATTTTTTGCTGAAAAATACTGCTCGGGTTTTTTTCCATAGACATCTGATCCAGCGTCAGCGTAGCGAGTTTGGCACTGGTGGCGGCAAATGTCAGGACCCCGAAATTTTGCGTGTGAGAAAGAATTTTTTGGACAAAAGGGTTTCCCTGCCGATCCAAAATGCTTTGCGGTTTGACCTCCGAGCCATCAAACGCCAGCGTGATATCCGACACTTTGGAAACATTGAGAATGTCATTCGTGGGATTGTTTAAATTGAAATAAATTTTCAGGACTTTCGCGGTTCGTTCCACTCTTTCCACTGAAGCGTATTGAATGTTGGTATTTGCCGCTGTCCGACCCGAAGAGGTATTCAGATCAATTAGTTTTTTTCCGTCAACATTTTTAAGAGTATCTTTAATATTAAAAATCAAAATCACTACCAAGACGATGGCTGCGCCAATCACAGTGCCCCAAAGAATCCGAAGTTTGACCTCATAGGGTTTTTCCTGCAATTTTTTGATGAAATCAGTCATCGGATTATCTTTGCGGCGTTAAAATTACCAAAGAAGTTTGTTCACCCACCAGATCTTTTTTCTTCAAGGTCAGTTTTTCCATTTCTTCATGCTTGCCACCCATTTCCTGCAAAAATTTATCCAGTTTATCTAGACTCAAAGTTAATCCCGCAGTTTTATAGCTATGAGGAATAACTATAAACGGCTCGAGTTTAGTGGCAATCCTGGCAGCACTTTCAAAATCCAGAATATCTTTGCCCCCTACCGGCACCAGCACGATATCTGCGCCTTCCAGGCTTTCTTTTTGTTCATCGGTCAGTTGTGATTGTTTGATGGGTCCTAAGAAAGCAATCCTGATTCCTTCGAGTTCAATGCTATAAATAGTAGTGGGACCCAAATCCTTGTTTTCCGCCGCGGTGCCGATGATAAATGATTCCTTGATATCATATTCGCCAGGACCCGTAACAATAAAAGGATTGCCGGTAATAGATGAAAAGTTATTACACCAATCCAACGCAGGATTGGAGCAGATCACCACATCTGCTGAGCCTCTCACAGCAGTAAGGCCAGTACTTGAGCCAAATGGATCAGTGATGATAGTAATATCTTTGCCCGTAATTTTGAAACTTCCTAAACCGAACCAACTTATAGTCATATCATTGCAGATAATTACACTTTATTATAGCAAAATTTGGTGATTTTGAGAAGACTCGGGGGTCTTGATTTTATAGCCTATTTAGCCTATAATCCTAAAGCTAAAAGGAGCTTAGGATTGTCGTAGCATCGAACAACCTAATACTTAAATTATGGCAAATACAGTAGCAGTAGCTGATGTTCAAACCATGCAGGACCTCCTTGCCTTGGAGGGTGTGGAAATCAAAGTCCCCAAAGTCGGAGATGTTTTGGAAGGTAGAGTTTTATCAGTTGGTAAAAACGAAGTCTATATCGATATCGAAGGGATCGGCTTAGGAGTTGTCCGCGGCCGGGAACTTTATGATGAAACAGTCCGAATCTCGACTCTTAAAATCGGCGATCCAGTAATTGCTTCGGTGGTGGAATCGGAAAACAAGGAAGGAAATGTAGAATTGTCCTTCCGGCAAGCCGGCCAGGAACGAGTCTGGTCTACTTTGGTGGACCGCATGAAAGCCCACGAAGTGATCCAGACCAAGATTTTGGAAGCGAACAAAGGTGGCTTGATGGTGGAAGTCAACGGCGTGATTGGCTTTTTGCCGGTGTCGCAACTTTCCTCCGAGCATTATCCGAGAGTGGAAGAAGGCGATAAAAACAAGATTTTGGAAGTACTGAAGAGCTATGTCGGTAAAATTTTTGACGTTCAGGTCATTACCGCTGATGCCCATGACGAAAAATTGATTGTTTCGGAAAAAGCTGTGGGAGAAGAAGCGCTTCGTACGAAAATCTCCAAGCTGACTATCGGAACAGTGACTGAAGGCGAGGTTTCCGGAATCGTGGATTTCGGCATCTTCCTCAAATTTGGCGAAGGCCTTGAAGGTCTAGTTCATATTTCCGAACTCGCCTGGACCCGAATCGATCATCCAAAAGATCTTTACAAGGTGGGCCAGAAGGTCCAAGCTCAGGTTATTTCGATCGATCGAGACCGTATTTCATTGTCTATCAAGCGACTCCAGCCCGATCCTTGGGCTGAGGCGATAAAGAAATACCAAGTTGGACAAGTGGTAAAAGGCAAAGTCAACAAAGTCATGCCGTTTGGCGCGTTCATAGAATTGGATCCGGAAATTTACGGCTTAGTTCATTCAGTGGAGCTATCCAACGACGAAGTTAAAGATCCTTCTGAGATTGTCAAAATCGGTGATGAACGTGAGTTTAAGATTATATCTATCGAACCTCAAGAGCATCGATTAGGATTATCCTTGCGAGCAGTGACCAATCCTGTCCCCCCTCCTGCAGAATCCAAGAAAGAAACAACTGAAACTAAAGCGGAAGTATAAAGGGCAAGTATAAATAAAAAAGGCCGGGCTCACGCTCGGTCTTTTTTTATTATTTCCTAACAGAAAACCCCGGACAAGATTTCCGAAGGAAATCGTAGTCCGGGGATGAATGGCGCACCACGCCGAAGGCGTGGTAAGCTGTTCACATGAGAATTCGGAAGCTAAATCACAGTGTCTATCAAATT
>DASWFI010000012.1:0-2955 GCA_036394315.1 Patescibacteria group bacterium | reverse complement strand
ATCTCCTCTTCCGTCTCATGGATTCTGGTCAAATTTGGTACCTACGAAAAGCTCTTTTCAAGGGGCATCTAACGCCACCGGTTACGAGAGATTTGGAGAAGAACTCGCAGAGGACGTCGGGTATTACCGGAAATTAACTCGACGGTCTAGATTAAGGATATTGGTGCCTTCCTTTTTGGGAACCTCCGTTCTAGTCGCTTTCTCCTCGACGTTGGCAGTCCTCCTTCAGTTCTAATATGTTTTCAAGAGTATTGGAGGTGGTTTTGAAGTAGAAAACTGGGTTTGATTAGTAGGATTTTAAGGGGAGAGTGTTTTATCCTTTGGAATTGGTTGGTAAAGTCGAATATTGTAGGACAGAGAAGTGGGGTGGAGTCATGGCATTAGGGGCTTCATATATCCGAGTTTGATGTCCGGGTTTCTTTATATTCAGACTGGGGAGTTATATGTACAATAGCAGACAAGTGTCAGGGCACATCTAAGACCGGGAACATATCATGTCCTAGTGCTCACAGAACTCCGATGGATCTGTGGAACAGGTGCTCAAGGGGATGGGTCCCTGCTGAATGCCTTGAGCAGAAAATGAGAAGAAAGCTGTCTTCTCATTTTGCCCAAGTCCTACTATATATATAACAAACGGGTAACATGGAGAGCAGGAGCTAAACAAGCAAGGCATGGTTACCCATTATCATCAATGAAAATGCATCAGGCAAATGCAGCATATGGAGAAAAAGACAAATAGGTGGTGGCCTGAGACATAGGGACAAAGTCCGGGGAAATTAGACATTGATCTGAGTTTAGTCCGGCGACAGGAGTGGCATGGTTGTGCGAGCTTATGCAGTGTGCATCAGAGTGACACCGGAGTGTAGGCAGATGGAGTCAGAGATGATCGGAGATGGTCGGGGGTGTGCGGACAAGGCATACCATGACAATGGGGTTCTTCATTGTTGTTGTCATCTGGGGGTGGGTAGCATTGAATTGTCTCCATTGGTTGTCAAGGATAGAGGCCTTGTGCTTCCACTCAGCCCAAGTCCTGGGCATTGGATGCAATCAGTAGATGGAATCCCCAATGCCAGTGCTCATGGTGCAGAGGGTGTCATGGGATGCTCTATGGGTAGACCTGGTACATAGTGATGATCACTATTGCCTGCCAATCCCCCCCTTTTCCAATCTGATCCAGTTCATCTCCTGAGCAGAGAAACCTTTCTCCTATCTCCATGATTTCCCACACTTTGGCTTCTTGTAGAGTTGCCTTAGTACCCTACTCCTGTATATATAGTGTATGCTGGGTTGATGTACTCCCCAGCTTTGAAATCGACTTGAGTTTGGGACATCATTATAGCCTGAGCACAGGCATACTCTGACAGTGGGTGGGAAAATTTTGAAGTCTTTTCCAAACAGAAGTAAACAGTATTCAAGAAAGGCTGATGATGAGCCTTACCAGGAGGTGGGTATAGATGAACCAGAGTAGAGGAATTCTCCAGCCATGCAGGAATGAAAAACAGGTTGAGCAGCATAATAGTGAGAGCTTCAGGACTTAAAGGTTGTGATTTACAGCTTATATAGAGGGACCTGGGTATTCAAAAACTACAACACCGAAATTCGACGGTTCCAATCATCTGAATCTCTATTCATCGTACCATGTTGAAGTTCAGCCAGATTACATTCAGCAGTTTTTCACCGTTTTTTTTTCTCTGGATTTCGCTTCTCCAGCGTGTTGAAATTCCACAATTTCAGAATTCAACCAAAATTCAAGCACCTCGGCACGGTGGTGTAGTTCAAGAAAAGAATCATACATGAAAATGAGTAGACCAGTTTACAAGCCGAAGGAACAAAGGAATTTTCCATCTAGAGCAAGTAGACAATTAAGCAGCGGAATAAGCAGCCTAAATGAACCCATCGTGAATTCCACATTTCATTCACCCCGTTTATCGGAAAAAAAAAAACTTACAGCAATTTCATTTTTGTATTTAGCTTGGAGTGCCCTTCGCTGGATTTTCTGCGCCGCAGTGACTAACCCAGATTCGGGAGTCCATTCATCGGGGGTCAGGACAACGGCCTCCAATAACTCTACACTCTTAAACTGAGCATTTTTCCCAACGGCAATGCACTCTTTCAACACCAAATCTTGCACGCTCTTATCCGCGCAAAGGACCGAAAGATCAGCGTTATTCGCATCCCCTTTGAAACCAGATGGTGGTGAAGTGGATAGGGTGTGTCGGAGATTCGCCTCATGAGGGAAGACCAAAGCCATAGGTTGACGAGCATCAGGGACAGCATGGACGCAAATATTCCCGACGTATTGACACGATTTATAAATCGATTCCAATCGCTCCAGTGCAATGTATTCGCCACCTTGGAGTTTCACAAGATTTTTGATCCTATATCCTAAAAGTTTCAATGGACGCTTGATGGAGAGAGGAGTGATTCGCCCACGCACCGGTCGATAATGTTCAACGTTCCATCCGCATTCCACTGTCCTACGTCCCCAGTTCTAAACCATCCATCCGACGTAAAAATACTCGAGTCTTGATTAAGATCATCCCGCTGGAAGTAGCCACTAGTGACACTAGGCCCTCTGAGCCATACTTCGCCTCGCTGAGGTGTATTCGATGTGAGATAATTAGCTTCGGGAACATCAACAAGTTTGATCTCAACGGAAGGCATGGGTGTGCCCACAGATCCGTAAACAAATTGCTCGGGCGTGAGGACCGTACACATTCTGAAAAAGCAATTAGCAACGCAAGCCCCAATACCTTACTCATAATACTCACCCACACGTTTCAGTCATCCCATAACCTAAAAAGGTCCCGCCATGAGTCATCGGTGTGGATCTCTCTGCCACTAGAGTGCGCACCTTGAAGAATGGTAACGACGGCCACCGACAAAAATTCCTGTGTTTCACGAGATAGCGCCGCACCACCACTCATAGCGAGACGCAATCGACCACCTGTCGAA
>DASWFI010000011.1:0-1814 GCA_036394315.1 Patescibacteria group bacterium | reverse complement strand
TTGGCTTGGATGAAGCTAAGATTCGAAAGTACATTGAAATGCAAGGAGACGATGTCGGTGTTGATGTGTCTTCCGAATTCTCATGAGCCTAGCTTGAGCCCGAGCGAAGGCGAGGTGCAGCCAGCTCAAGCAAAGAAACCCCGTACGACCGAAGGGAGTGCGGGGAGCTTCATCCCTAGCGGGGAAACCCAGGCCGTAAGGCCTGGGAGGAGAGCTGGGTTCCGCTGGCTTCAAGCCGCTGCATTGTTCTACAATGCCAGTATGAAATTTCGAAAACAAGCACAATGCGTATACTACACCCGCTATCACATCGTCTTTGTCACTAAGTACAGAAAGAAAGCCCTCAAAGCAGGCATGGGATCGTTTTGCGTGGGAATTCTGCGCCGCATCTGCATGAACTATCCTGATTTGGAGCTTCATGAAGCCAAAACCGATGAAGATCATCTTCATTTCCTAATTTCAATTCCTCCAAAGTGGCAAATCAGCCACGCCATCAATATCATCAAATCAAACACATCAAGAGCCATGCGGCGCAGATTCCCATTTCTCAACAAACTCTATGACCGTCACCTTGGATTCTGGTCAGACGGGTATTTCCTTTCCACTGTCGGAGTCGATGAACTCACCATCAAAAACTACATCCAGTACCAAGGCGAAGAAGACAGCGGACAAGCAAAGCTTGAGTTCTAAAAAAGCCGAGGCCGTAAGGCCTCGGATCGTTACTTTTTACTTGATTTATTTTTTAACTGAAGTTATAATACCTACAGAAATTTTAAAATTGTTAATAGTTTATTGATCGTAAGACACTCGTCAAAACACCTCCCTTATAGAACAACTTCCGCAACAATGCGGATTTTTTTGTTTGCGAAAACTATCGTAGAAGTATGGAGTTTCACTCATTTCTATAACCATTAGAGAATAAATTCTGTATTAATATCTATATAACTTGGATTTTTTCTAGCAGTTTAACTAATTATCTATTATTTGCTATATTTATTGCTGCCGTTTATGATTAGATAGTGCTTAACCTTAGTATATATGCAACGACTTATCAAGGTATTTGAACGCTTCCGTTTTATAAAGTTAACCGCTATTGTGTTAGCTTTGTTTATTATATTAACCCCCTTTGCCCCAGTCTTTGCTCAGGAAGCGGCCCCGGTACCATCTACGCCTACAGCATCTCCAATCTCTACGCCAAGCGATCCTACCGCGCCCGCAACACCAACTAAGGAGACTCCAACTACTGCTGTCCCTCCTGATGCCAGTGTAGCCCCAGCTCCTGCTGCTCCTACTCCTAGTCCTTCGCCTTTTATTGAGACTCTTAATCCCATCAATCCCGCAGCAACATCATTGATTCCGAGTATTGATTCAAATTCAGGTGCTCTGAATTTTACGTACCCAATTACCATCCCTTCCGGACGCAATAAATTAGCTCCGGATCTTAAGCTTAGTTACAGCAGTCAATACAGAGATCCAAACAACCAATTTGGTTATGGATGGTCTATTAATATTCCATACATTGAACGTATTGATAAAACCGGAATCGCCAATCTTTATGCAACGAACTATTATAATTCCTCGCTTACGGGTGAACTGAATTATATTAGCGGCAGTTTATACGGTTCTAAGATTGATAATGGAGAGTTTTTGAATTATTCCTTGAGCGGCAGCGGTTGGGTTGTTTACGATAAAAAAGGAACTAAGTATACATTTGGGTCTGCTGCTTCCTCCAGACAAGATAATCCACTGGACTCAACCAAAATATATAAATGGATGCTTCAGGAAGTCCGAGATACGAACAACAACTATATTGC
>DASWFI010000010.1:0-46510 GCA_036394315.1 Patescibacteria group bacterium | reverse complement strand
CATGGCAAATCTCTCACGGCTGCTGAGAAAGAATTAGCAGCATACAAAGAAAAAGAGAGAGTAGCTAGTGAGGCAACGCTTTCAGAGATTGAAAAATCAAAGAAAGATGTTGAACGAGCGACAGCAGAGAAAGCAGCAGTTGAGGCACAAGTTCAGCAGTTGAGACAGCAACTTGTGATGGCAGAGGTAAAGTTAGCAGCAAAATCGATGGATTTTATCAATCCTGAGATTGTTGCAAAGGTGATTGAGCTTGAGTATGACGAAAATGGACTCCCGACGAATCTACTGAAAGCGTTGGAGGATTTAGCTAAGTCCAATCCATTTTTGCTGAAACCCAAGGAAGAATTGCCACCCGAGCAAACAACACCTGCTCAAACTGCTAATAATCAGAGACCGCCTAGCACGCCTGCCATGAATCCAGGTCGCTCAAGTATCTCAGCACCGAACACACTTCAGTCAGGTAGAAAAATAACGTTTAACGAGGCGTACGGGCCTCGACCAAGATCCACATAGTTTCTTCATAAATACCTGCGACGGGTATGAATGAAAGCCTGCGATAGGCACTCATTAACTTCAGGTAGCGCGATGCTCCCAGAAGCATTTTTACTTGAAAGTAAATGGGAGCCTTTTTCTATGGCAATTGATTCCAATGCGTATAGTCTAGCGGACTACGCTCTTAATTCCAACTCTCCGATGGTACGTGCAATTACGTACTCCCTCATAGAATCGGGTAACGTCCTTCAAGATATGCCTATTTTGACACAGGCAACCATGATAGCCAATGGTGTCAGGTTCGAAGGCAATCTTCCAAGCGTCAATTGGTCTGCACTCAACTCTGAAGGCGTGACCACACGTGGTACGCCGACCCCGTATGCAGAGCAAGTGTATGTCATCAGAAACTATATCGATGTAGATAAGCTCTACGTTGAAGATGTCAACAGTATTCAAGATCCGCGTGCAACACAAACAGAAGCGTACATGAAGGCATATACCTATGATATGAACGATAAGTTTTTTAACAACGATCATATTGCAGGAAATGCCAACGCTCCAGTAGGTATTAAGTTTAGGATAAACAATGGCGGGATCTTTGGTGTACGTCCTGAGAACAGTATCAAGGCCGGTACTTCAGGCTTAGACATTTCGCAAGCAGCTCTTACCACTGCTGCTACTATCTCCAATGGCAACATCCTCATTGAATTCCTTGACCAGCTTTTGTGGTCAGTAGACTCTCCAACGGGTACAGGTGTTGTTCTTTACATGAATGAAGTAGCAAGGCGTCGTGTTAATTTTGCGATTAGAGCATTGGGTACTAGTGGTGGTTTTGATGTATCGAAAGATATGTTTGATCGCAGTATTGAAATGTACAAAAATGCCACTATTCGTGATCCTGGCTATAAAGCAGATCAGGTTACCAGAATAATTCCTAAGAATGAGGATGTGAACGGAAATACTGGAGGTACTACCTACACCAGTATTTATGCTGTAAACACAAGCGCAGACCACATGCATGCATGGCAGTTTAGCGAAATAAATGCTCGTGATCTTGGATTATTGAATAACGATGTAATCTATAGAACCAGCATTTCATGGGCTGTAGGTATGATGAATAATAGTACACGTAGTTTAGCAAGATTGTATGGTTTGAACTTAGGGTAGGCATATGAAATCAGATACACGTACAGTTTTGAATACATCCCTGTCGGTTGTATCATCTTATTCATCTAGTTCTCTTGATGTTGGAGATTTGTATGAGTTAGCGATAGATATGTCTGTTACTCAAGTAGTTTTTGTAGCTGTTAATGATAGTGTTAGTTTTAATCTTAGTAGAATTGGTGCTGATGGCAATCTCTATTTCCTCAAGGGAATATTAGAATTGGATGAGACTACTCTTGGAATAGGGACTCATAACTTTTCACCAGCAGATACTTTTTCAATAAATGTGGGAGCGGGGCTTCCTACAAATGTTTCATTTGGAGATCAGATCCAAGTTGATTTAGTGGTTTCTTCTGGGTGTAGTTTAACGACTACCCTCTCAATTAAGGGCAAAGGGTAGCCCAGAAAGGAAACGATTATGCCACAAGATTCCAACCTAATTTTACAAGCAAGTGTGACTAAAACGGCTACATTTAATGGTGCAGCGATTATTCTTCCTGGTGGTACACCACGTAGGGGACTTGTAGCACGTGTGATTTATTCAGCAACACAACAGGCATCAGGAAGTGGAGTATGGACCTTCAGCATAGACGTATGCTATGATGGAGTCCCTACTACATGGAATGTCGATTTTGTTGCTCCTCCCATCACGCTCACTGCTTCTGCTCAAAGTGGTGAAATCTTTATTCCATTTAGTATTTCACCTACTAGTGTTGTTAATGGAACTCAAATCCGTTTGTCAGCAACTCTTTCTGGATCACCAACTACTCCTACCACTACATATAGTGGTGCATTGGTAGTTGGTCGTCCCTAGTGAACGTAAAGTGAGTAAGTATGGCACGTGCATCTATGGCTGCTCTCATTTCAAGAATACGGGATTTGACCAACGACAACTTGCCTGCTGGCAGTGGGCAAGTGTGGTCTGATAATCAAATCCAGGATGTATTAGACGAGGGGCGTATAGATGTATACAACGGTCATTTAACTGAGAAGCCAACGTTTTCAGGAAGTACAATTCAGTACTTGGACTACTTCAGTGAATATGGAGGATGGGAAACGGACTATGTTTTGAAGCAATACTTGACAGTAGCTATCACACCATCATTTGTAGAGCCGATAGCAGGACATTTTCAGTTTGCTGTAAATGAGTTTCCTCCAGTTTTTATCACTGGAAAGATATATGATGTCTATCGTAGTGCAGCAGATATTCTAGAGCGCCAAGCTGCACAATGGGCATTGCGTGTGAGCATGACGGTGGATGGTCAGACCATCCAACGGGGGCAAGCTGTAATGGCGTTGTTAAATCTTGCAAAAACTTACAGAAGAAAGCAGAGGCCTCGTACCATCACAATGAAACGTGGTGATTTTGTTGCAAGCGAGGCTAATCAAGCCTTGAATCTTGAGCCTCGAAATATTGACTACTACAGCTCGGGATCGAAACAGGGATAAATATACATGAATACTTTAATGACTCTTGAACTTGCTCAAATGAGGACAGATGCCTATGCAGTTGTATTTGACAAGAAATGCACCATCAAGCGTGATAGCCAAACATTTGATAGTAAGGGTGGAAGTCCTGATAACTATATCGATATTGCAGACAATATTCCATGCGCAATGGTTGGATTGTCAATGCCAGTGCAGTCAATGTTGGCTGGTCAAAATGTTGGCATAGATGCAAGAACGCTGCACACGCCATTTGGAACGGATATCATGGTAAATGATGAGGTAACAATTAATAATGTGATTTATCGTGTACTTGCTCCCTATGGGGAAAAGACGATCCAGATATTTACGAGCGTTATCATACAGAAGAGGACAATGGCATGATGGTGAACAACCAAGAAACAAACGAGGGTGATAAGGCATTCTATGTTGATCAGGATGGCGCAATATATGAAGCAGTTATCAAGAGTGTCAATGAAAATGGAGAGGCAAGTCTTGATATAATTATTGATAGCTACCCAATTGAAGTGGTAGACGTACCACATAATACCAGTCCTGAGAAGCATTCCTGGAACCATCCAAGAAGTGCTGAAGAGGTTGCTACTCATTATGAACCGGATTTTTATGGGTAGTACTCTAACCACCTTGCAAGGGGAATTGATATGAATATGATTGCTAAGATTACAGGACCGGACTTGGCGGCTTTGGCAGTTGCAGCAAATGCTGAAATTATAAGGGCCTCTGAGGATGATTTAGATGAGATTGCAGATCTTATTCAGTCCGATGCCAAGAATAATTGTCCCGTTGCAACCGGAGCACTCCAAGATGACATCAAAGTCTATGCCAGTCCTGGCAAGCGTCAAATAGGCAATATGAATGTGCCGTATAGCATTTTTGTCCATAACGGGACGTGGAAAATGAAGGCTCGTCCATACTTATTTAATGCATCTGAAGCAAATAAAAATAAATGGGTATCAATGATATTAGCACATTCAGGTGTATAAATGCCAACAATAACATCTGAAGGATTGGTATGGGATGCAATATATCTTGCACTTAGGAATGACGCGGGTTGCATTGCAGTGTTTCCATACTCAGATGGCAAAGCAGCAGTATTTGATGAAAATAATGTACCAGTAGGTCTTAATCCACCTTATATTGTACTTGGTGAGTCAGTGTCAACTCCTGCTAATGTATTTGGAAAGAAAGGTCAAGATGTTGTTGCAACAATACATGGATGGAGTGAATACCAAGGAAAAACTGAGATATTAAAAATGCACGATGCGATATTTAATGTACTTGATGACGGTCAATCAGGACCTCCGACTTTAACGCTTTTAGGAGGTGTATTTCGATCTATTGCTTGTTTGTATGATAATGGTCAAATACTACCAGATAACACGTCAAATATCAATAAATGGCATATGACTGATCGTTATCGAGTTTTAACGGAGGCAATTTAAATGGCCGCGTTACACGGAAAAGGTGGAAATGTATTAGTTGTTGCTGCCACGGTAGCAGAAATTGATGAGTGGCAATTGGACATAGATCGAACCTCTCATGACATCACCAAGTTTGCCTTGGGCTCTCTCCCATGGAAAGCGTTTATGGTTGGTCTCGTTGGCGCAAAAGTCAAGTTTCAAGGACGGCTTGACATGACAGATACCAATGGTCAAGTTGTTCTTTTTAATTCACTGACAACCGATGCTGCAATTGCAATGGTGCTCAACTTGAGTGCAACGCATAACTTTGGTTTTAATGCATTTGTTGAGAAATTTGCAGCAAAAGCACCATTGAAAGATCCTGAAACAGTGTCATGGGATATGGTGGTAACAGGTGCAGTAACCTACACGTAGGAGTTTGACATGACTGCTGTTCATGGGAATCGAGCGCAACTTTTGCTTACATCAACTCCTAATGTTGCACTTACAACACAGGCATTGACTGATCCTGGTGATCATCAGAACTTCAATAGTTCTGCCATTCCAACCAAGCGGTATTGGGATCGCACGGCGTCTTGGACTGTTCAAGCTGAGTATGACGAGGTTCAAACTATCCAAGTAACAGGCAGTCCTACTGGTGGAACTTATACGCTTACCTTTGGTGGTCAAACCACTGCTACGATCAATTGGAATGATCCAGCGTCAACGGTTCAAACAAGACTTCAAGCTCTCTCAAGTATTACAGCAGGAAAATGTCTGGTAACAGGAGGTCCTGGTCCTGCTACTCCCTACACAGTGGAATTTGTGTCTACGCTTGGCTTTGCATCGCAAGCTCTTATCACACTAACAACTAATAGCTTGACAGGTGGTTCGTCTCCTTCAGTTTCCATCACGCGAGCACAAGGTGGAGCAACTTGGACAACTCAAGTAGGTAACAACGTTATTCAGTATGTTGGTGGAGTTGTTCGATTTACAAATGCATTCCTTGGTACGCAGGCTGGATGTAGAGTAACAGGTGCGTATCTTCCCTATACAGCAGTGGGGGACATTTTAGAATGGGCTCCAGATGTCTCACGAACATGTCATGAGACTACTAGTATGACAGTTACAAGCTCTCCTGTTCACTGGAAAACATATCTCCCTGGACTTGCAGGAGGAAGCATCAAAATAAACAAGTTCTTGGCAGATAACACCTATGCCAATCTCTTCACAATCAGCACTGATGATACGCTTATCCTCTCCATGGTACAAGATGCAACAACGGGACTCCCAAGATTAGAGGCATATGGAAAACTTACGAAGGATGGTATGAAAATTCCATTAAAAGAGATTGAAATGGAGGATCTTGATTTTATTATTGATGGTCAGTTAGTGCTTACAACGAGCTAATTATGTTGAATGTGCTATTAGCATTTATTTTTACTGTTATTGTTACTTTAGTTGTTAGAAAGCTTATAGAGATGACAGAAGAACAATTTGATGATTATCGACAAATAGCATTTGAGACGCCACTAGAGCAACGGCCATTCTGGGTCGAGCGATGGAACCGTTGGGTAACAGTTCGTGAATTGACGGGCTCACAACGATCAAAACTGCTTCAGCAGTGTACAGAGATTGATGGGAAGAAAGCAACGGTCAATCTTGAGAAGTTGTATCCAATGTTGGTTGTTTTGTCAGTTCGTTATCCTGATCCTGCTAATCTACCTGAATTAGATCACCCCCATTTTCATGAATTCCCAGGAGCTAATGGAAAACCTAAGCATCCTCGTGCAGGTAAGCCTATATTCAATAACATTGCAGATATGGGACCTTTGAATGCAGGACCAGGTAACATTCTTGAGCTTTTAAATAAGCCAGCAGCAGAGCTATCAGGACTGAGACCAGAAGATGTTGAGGAAAAAAAACCTTCTTTAGAAGCAAGAACAGTGGAGAGCGACGCCTTCATTATCGAATAACACGTGAAATAGGAGGTATGACGGTAGAAGAGATGCTAACGCGTATTGGCAGCCAAGAGATCACCGATTGGGCTGCCATTTTTTCTATAGAAGATGAGGAAGCGGAGAAAGCAAATAAAGGACAATCAAACAGTAGTAGTGATGACGAGGATATCACAGATGAGTTGATTGCAGCAATTGAAGCAGATCAAGCGGGAGAATGATTAATTGCCAGTACTAGCGACCATGGTAGTTGAATATGTAGCAGAAACATCAGGATTAGGCAATGCTGTAACAGCACTTGCTGCTCTTGGCGTTGCTGCTGCTGGTGTTGCTGCTGTATCTGTCAAGATGGCTGGTGATTTTGAGCAAGGAGTAACGAGATTAAAAACAGGCGCGGGTGATGTCACTGACAACATGGCAACAATGGGCAAGGGTATTCTCGCAACATCTGTTGCTACGGGAGTACTTACCAATGGAGCTGAGGGTCTTAATTCTGCTATGTATCTCATTATTTCATCTGGTCAACGTGGGGGACAAGCTCTTGATACGTTAAAAGTTGCATCCGAAGGTGCTCAAATTGAACAAGCAAATGTAGTGGAGGTGGCAAATACACTCAGTGGAGTAATGACTAACTATGGGACAAAAACATTTAATGCTACGCAATATATGAATGGACTTATTACTGCTGTACAGCAAGGTAAAATTACGCTGGAGGACCTGGCAGTTTCTATGGGGCCTGTTGATCCAATTGCTCAATCTCTAGGAATTTCCTTTAATGATATGGCAGCAGCTATGACGACACAAACGAATGCTATGATACCTGCTGCTCGTGCTGCAACTGGATTGCGTTTTATGATGATGGCACTTGAAAATCCTACAGGCAAGGCCAAAGATGAGATGAAGTTATTAGGGTTGAATAGTGTTGCCGTTGCCGATGAAATGAAAGTGAGTCTTCCAGGCGCATTGCAGATGATAGCTGATGCAGCAAAGAAAGTGGGACCGGAGGGAAGTGTGCCATTTAACAGAGCTGTTGCAGATATGGTAGGAGGTTTGCGGTCACTTTCGACATTTTCAGCGTTGACGGGCGATCATATGAAAGATTTTACAAAGAATTCGGCTCTTATTCTTGATGCTATGCAGAAAAATAAGAATGCTGTACTTGGATGGGAGACGGCGCAATCAAACTTCAATATTAAAATGGATCAAGCAAAAGCTGCTGTAGCATCTGTAGCTATTCAGCTAGGAACATTGTTACTTCCTGCACTTGGCAATCTACTCACTGCAATAACACCTCTTATTGTTGCCTTTGGCAGTTGGGTTACATCAGGAAAAGCTGCCCACGACATCATGGATAAGCTGAAGCCAATTATTGATTATCTTAAGCCAAAATTTGAAGCATTAGGGACTGCACTCCAGCATCTAGGACAAGTTCTCTTGCCACTCATTTCTAATACAACATTTTGGCATATCGCTTTAACTATTCTTACTGTTGCTATTGGGCTTGTTACCGATGCTCTTACTCTTGTGATTAATATTGTTACAAGTGTTGTTCAATGGTTTGAAAAGAATAAATTAGCTGCCGATGCTCTAAAAGCTGTCCTTTTAGCTGCTGCCTTTGTTATTGGGGTTCCTCTTGTTATTGCGTTTGGCGCTTGGGCGGTTGCTGCTCTTGCTGCTGGTGCTGCAACTCTTTTTGCTATGTGGCCTGTTTTGTTAGCAATCGGAATTATTGCACTTATCATCCTGGCTATTATGCACTGGGGGGATATTATGAACTGGATAGGGTGGTTGATAGGAACGGTTTGTCATGCGATAGGAGATTTCTTTACATGGCTATTCCATTTTTTGATAGGGGGATCAGTTATTCCAGATATTGTAAATGGTGCAATATCGTGGTTTACAAATCTTTTAAATAGTATTGGTAACATATTTAACAATATAGTAAGTACAATTAAAAATGTATGGAATACTATTGTAAGTGATGCATTAAGTGCAGGTGCCAATATTTGTAAAGCTATTGGAACGGGAATAACAAATGCTATTCATTTTGTCACTGATGCTGTCACAAACGTGACTTCTTGGATATCTGCACATCTCCCCCACTCTCCTGCTAAAGTTGGACCTCTTGTGGGTCTTCAACAACAAGGTACTGAGATTAGTAACCAGATTGCCCAGGGAATGCTTGCAGGTACACCACTGCTTACAGGTGCTATGAATAACCTCACGAAGCCCATTTCACTAGGATTGAAAGGTACAGCAACCACAGGCACCCCCCTGCAAGGGGGGAATCATGGTGATACGTACATCACCATCACTCTTGATGGAAAAGACATCACCAATAGCACAATGAAGCGTGTTCAGAAAGAGTTGAGAGGACATGGTTTGAAAAAATGAGTGTCCTCACTTTTACAATTCAAATAGTTGGTGTAACGTATGATATTAAAGAAGGATCATTTGATTTTAATCCGCAAGTAGAACAACGTTCAAAACTTACATTTACTGTTCTTGATCCTACCAATGTCTTTAGTTTTCAAAAAGGTCAACAAGTCACACTCACAGACTCAGCATCAACTATTAAATTTACAGGAACAGTCAGTACTGCTTTACGGTATAGGATAGGAACTGGAACTATGATGCATCACGATATTGTTTGTGATGATATGCATCAAGCAGCAGATGAGAGAACAACCAATAAAATATATATAAATCAAAATGCAGGTGTGATCGTTGCAGGAATGGTAAATGATACAATATCATCAGAAGGGGTAACAGCAAATTATGCTATAAGAGAAGATAATACACAAGTAGAATTTAGCCAGGGTACACTAAATGGATTAGTTGCAACAATCAATCTTGGAGGTGATCTTGAACTTGCTTCTGCTGGTAGTCAGGTGACAATTTTTGAAAATACAGGCTCTATCTTTGGGCAAGGAACACTTGTTAATTGTCAAGTTTCAGGAAATACTCTTATTCCTATTCCCACTCCTACTATCAAATTTGTTGGTACTGAGAGTCTTACGCAAGATGGAAATGCTTATGCTTATATTGAAATACTTTCATCAGGAAGTATAGGCATTATTTCAGGCAGATACCTTGAATATGATATCTGGATTGATCCGAAATCGCCTGAAATAAAGTCTGGTGTTGATATTATTTGTACTGATGGTACGACGCTTAGAGACTCCGTAGGCGGGAATCCATATCCTTACGGGGACGATCAGAATATACCACCTCATCCGAAGTATGACCAGCAAGGATATGCAGATGGAAAGTGGAGACATCGGAAGTTCTTGCTTGATAATTTAAGTGGGAAAACTATTTCGCATGTGGATGTAGTGTTTGAAGGAGATAAGGGCGGTACGTATACAACGTATATTAAAAACATCTATGAAACTGATGGAACATCAGTTGTTAATACATTCTTTAATGGGACATTTAACGTTAATCCTCCACGACAATTGCAAAATTCAGGTTATTCTAATGTTTCAATTTCTATTGTGAATACCTATGATTGTTATTCACTTTCTCAGCGTGTAAGTCCCTCATACAGTATAGATGCTGCAAAGATCATCCGAAATTCTTTTCTGAATTGGATAGCAACAAATCCAGCAGGAACAAACACATTAATGGAATATAGCATTGATGGTGGTAACTCATACATTACGTGCACCAATAATGCTGCATTGCCTTCATTGCTTGCTGGCTTGTCTGTTGCTGGTTTTTCCATTCAGTTCAGGCAAACATTTCAGCAAACATCAGGCGCGTCTCCTGAGACTCCACCAGTTCTCAGCTTTATGGAAGCAGTTATTAATCCATCGTATACAGCAACAAAATCAGATGTGAAATTATCAGCTTCAACAACTGGAGAGTGGAATGCAGGAACCCTCACCAATACACAGGTAAATAATGGTGTCCTGTCATTGCTTGGAGCAGTACGCAATTGGAGTGGTGCTGATCTCAGTGGAATGACCATTTTTGGCAATAAAGGTACAGGTCCAGGTACAAATCTTAATCAACACGTGAACTATAAATCTTTCTGGATTGGGATGGGGATTAGTATTGAAGGTCGTTCTCGGCTTGATTTTCTTGGTTCGTGGCAAGACTTTTTGCTTGAAGTTGATCTCTATTTAGATGTTAGCTTTGGGATAAACGGCATTGTATACCGCACTACTGGCTGGTCGAATTGGGATTCTGATTATGCTTATGCAGTGCAAGCTATACAAGGCAATCCAGGTAGCGTTTCACTTCAAAAAGGATCAAATACATCAGCTTCATCAGATGGGACACGAACACAAATTGTCATTGCCAGTGTTCCAATTGCCACTGGTGGATGGCATAGATTAAAAGTATTAGTTGTTGGATCTAATCATAAAATATATATTGATGACGTTCTTTATATTAATCAAAATGACTCAACATATACGGCAGCGGGAAATATAGGACTACGAACATCAAATGTAAGTTCAAGCGCAGGCTATCAGGGGCAATTTAATAATCTTGGTGTAACTGTAACAGGATTATCAGGGACGTGGGTATCTGCAAGCACAAGCTTGACGAGCGTGGGGACATATGGCAATTCTGTTGTCACGTGGAAAGATGTCTCAATTAATCCTCAATCCACCACTATTCTTGTTGAGAGTACTGTTAATGGAGGAAGTACATGGCAAACGTGTACAAACGGTGGTCCTATTCCAAATTTAACTGCTGGTCAATCCCTTAGTGGTGTTAATCTACAGCTTAGAGTGACACTCTCAACACAATCGGCTGCTATTATGCCTCAAATTCAATATTTAGTGTGTCGTGTTCTAGGACAGTTCAATAGTACAGGGACAAGAATAGCCCCTGTACTATCCTTGGCACCTGCTCTTATTTGTGGGAGTGCAACGGCCTCCTGGAATGTGGTTACTCCACCAAACACATCATTTGCACTTGCCACTTCACTAGATAACATCACCTACTCAGGTATCTTTGGTTTACTTGGTGTTGTTATCTCTGGCCTTGTAACACAACCTTTACCAATTCTTGATACGTTTGCAACCAATGACTCTCCTGCTTATGCACATCTTGCCAGGACTGGAGGATCAGCATCCACTTGGACATGGGATACTGCCAATTCAAGAGTTACTGCTTCAGGTGGTAGCAACGATATGCAGTTGTATACTGGTGTCTGGTTTAATACTGGTTATCAAGTGAAGAAACAGATAATTATCGATCATACTAAAGTCGTTGGAGGTGCAGATCTTTCAAATTATCCTCTATTGGTTTCTTTCATTGATCCCAATCTCGTTATTCCCAGTGGTTTTGTTCAGAATGTGAATGGATTTGATATTATCTTTGTAAGTGCAGATGAAACAACACAATTAAATCATGAAATAGAAAATTATAATGCATCTACTGGTGAAATAGAAATGTATGTGTTAATACCAACACTATCCCATACCGTAGATACCATAATTTGGATATATTTCTGTAATCCTGGTATATCAACAACTCAAGAGCATGTAACTGCTGTATGGGATAGCAATTATAAAGCTGTCTGGCATATGGATGAGGCTACTGGAGCAAACCAAAGTGACTCAACTTCTAATGCTGTAACAGCTACACAGCACAACTCCCCCTTGCAAGGGGCTGGTCAAATTGATGGAAGTCTTACGTTTGATGGATTAACACAATATCTTAGTGTAGCGCATGGGGCTGTAACAGATATTATAGGTGATAAGACGGTTGAGGTATGGGTAAACACAGATTCTTTTGCGCTTGATGCTAATGGTTCTGATCCAAGGATATTAATCAATAATATTGATGGTACCAATGTCTATCAATTTGTGTTGGATGCTGCTGGAGGAGGGACAATTGCTTTTGCTGTGAATGACTCAACAGGACAGCATATTATAAGCAATCAAACATGGCCTACTGGTAATTGGCTTATGTTGCAAGGTACATATACGGCATCCACTCATGCGGTAACACTTGATGTTAATGGAGTGACAGTTCCCAATAATGGAAGTCTTTCTCTATCAATAGGTACATCTTCTCTTTTTAATATTGGAAGACGTACTGATGGATTTGGATATTATCTTGGTTTGGAAGATGAAATACGAATATCAAATAGCGTGCGAACTGCTGGTTGGAGAACAACATCTTTTAACAATCAAAGTTCTCCCTCTACATTTCTCTCCCTTGGAGCACTTACATTTCAACCAACAACTTCTACCAAAGATGGTGATTGGATTTTTGACACTGATCAAGTCGATTGCGGAGGGATTGTCTGGAGACAGACAGACGCTAGCAATTTCTACGAGCTTGATATCTTTGATGCATCCTCCAGTGCAGGATCAACCAATGCTTTGAAATTATATAAGGTTGTGGCAAATGTCAAGACTCAGATCGGCGCTACAATTGCTATCACGTTTGTACGAGGTGTAGCATACCGCGCTCGGGTGACAATGGTAGGCACTGCCATCACTATCTGGTTTGATGGATCTATTGTTTTGACTGCAACTGATAGTGCTCTAGCTGGTCCTGGCAAGTCTGGCATGATCAATGTTTCTGGCAATGCCCATTTTTATAACTTCAGAATGCAGCCTCTTGGGCAATCTCTCGCAGGCGTCAACCTTTATAGCAAAGTCACATTAACTTCAACAGATCCAACAGTCACGCCTCAATTAACAGATTTAACGCTTGTAGCACTTCATCCCAATATTGCACTTGGTCCAATTATTCCAACGGTCAACTATAAAAGAACCTACCTCTCAGCAAATATGGATGATATAGCCAAGAAAGCCAATTGGACATGGCAAATCGATCCTAATCTTAATATGTTGGCTGGTCCTAGAATTGCCATTCCTGCTCCTTGGATACTTACATCAAAGGATGTGCTCTATCCAGACGATGGGAGCGCGTCGCTTTCAGTTGAGAATTCAGGAGATCTCTATAGAAATAGGGAGATCTTAACAGGTGTATTAGCAACAATGGCAATGAGTGAGAAACATCCAGGTGATGGAAAATCAACTTCCTGGACACTCAAGTTTCCTGTAGTTGGACAAACCCCGACAATTTTTCTCAATGGAGAAGTAAAAACCATCGGTCAAAAAGGTATCGATATAGGGAAAGATTTCTATTATGCCCTTGGTAGCACGTCGCTTGCTCAAGATTCATCAGGGACAATTCTCCAGTCTAATATTGATAGTTTCACCATTAGCTACACAGGCCAATTCACAACGGAGGTTGTGCGTAACAACACCGGTCAATTTCCAGGTACGACTTCACAGACACAGTACGCGGCTCTCACAGGCGGCTCAGGCATTGTTGAGAATGTTGAAGACATAACAGCCATGCAGCTTGATGTACCCTCTGCAAATGCCTATGGAGATGGGTTGCTTCAAAAGAATGGGGTGATTGGTCGCACACTTATCTTTAAAACCAATCGCACGGGACTCTCAGTAGGTCAATATATTGCCGTGTTCATTCCTGAGCATAAATTAAACGACGCGGCTATGCTCATCACAAATATGGATCTTCATCCAGAAATAACCCTTGTAGGCAATCAAGCATCGATGCTCTACTACTGGCAAATAACGTGTGTAGAGGGACCATCACTTGGTTCTTGGCAAAAGACATTAGTGCAAGCTTTAAATGGGAGTTGATACTATGACACTCCAATCAGATCAACAAGATATAGCAGATGCTGAGGCAGCTTTAGTTGCTCTAGGACCGCTCTCATCAAGCAATTTTGATCAAGCACTTGTGCAGCTTCGTAAACGAAAGCAAGCTCAGGATGATATTGCCAAGATTCAAGGAAATCAGTTTTCAACTGATGGCTTTAACTTGATTTCTCAGGTTCAAACAGCAGGAGCCCAGACTGATAAGGTTGTGGTGATATCAAAGTTCTTGCGAACATTTGCAGAATACATTGCAACTGAAACACAAGCGTTAGAAGGGACTCATCCTACTGTAAAGTCAATTGTAGATGCAATTCCTCCAATGGGGAATACACCATAATCCCTTGCAAGGGGAGAAAGAGGCGATATGAGAAGATATGTACCAAGAGTAATTGGGGGACCTGTGTTTTTGTCAAATATGACTGGTAAGAGATATGTCCCAAGGGTTGTTGGAGGAATTATCCCATTGCCTTCTCCACTCATTCCAATTGATATAAATGTTACTTTTTATACACGTAGTGGTGATATAATATTATACGAGAGGTGATGTATGACGACTGTGATACCTGTAGATGATTATAGTCCTATTTTTGTGGGCGATACTTCAAACCCATTTTCTATCTATGTTGCACATAAAAATGGGTTTATGAGTATATTAGGTACTACTATTACAATGAAGTTGTTTAATACTGCAACAAATACCATTAAAACATGTACAGGACCCTGGACAATTGACTCTAGAGATAATGGAAAAGCTTCTTATGTATATCAATCTGTTGATGTTGATACTGTTGGCAGTAGTCAAATATGGATTAAAATCATGTTAGGAGGAAAACCTGTACATGTAGATGACGGAACTGGTAATCCTAAGGTACTTGTAGTAAATGCACTTCCCGTAGGAGTGTAACCCATGCAAGGGGGAAGGAGAGTATTATGGGAGTTGGAAACACTCCACTAGGCACTGATACGATGCCTTTACCAACATCTATTGTTCCTGGTACTTTTGATCCTGTATTGGCACAAGGATCAACAAATACCACTACTGATGGCAATAACAATAAAACTACCCCTGTCAATTTCAATCTGAAGCAGATTGGAGATGTACTTTTCACGCTTGGACAGGCATTAAAAGTAGCTTCTATTCCTGTAGTGCTTCCCTCTGATCAGATAGTGTCAGTTGCTGCTGGCCCTGCCCTCACACCGTACGGGAGCAATCCTGTTCAAACTGCTAGTAATGGTGCCGATACACAGTACAAATTTGGCGCAAGTGGTACTACCTCATTTAATCATGTAAGCGGGCAAAATAACACACCGAGCAATGTTTACCTTGCATTCGATCAAAGCACAACCGTAAGCGGCAATCAGGTCTATGTCATTGCACCAGGACAGGCATTCGCCTTTGATCGAGCGGGAATCGTGCTGCATTTTTCCAGTCCTGCACAGCAGTCGTTTGGGGGACAGAGCGGTATCACTGTGGAGGCGTTTGCATGAGCATAGTACAACCAGCAGATGGGCACGGCACGTATGAGGATATCAATCCCGATCAAGGTCAATCAGTTTGGGGACCTCGCATTGATCAGATGGCTGCGGGTGGATTTAAAGTCCTGATAAATTATGGCATCTGCTATGGGCATACAAGCAATATGATTGCCTATATCAATTATGCTGCCTCAAAAGGGATGAAAGTAGCAGTAGCACTCCATACCGTCTGGACAGCTACGAATCTTGCTACGTTGTTTCCGACGATGTACGTTGAAGCAGGAAGTCCCGGCGCAACGGCTTACAATGCGTTTGCGACATACGTAGTCAATCAGGTCAAAAATTTGCCCGGTACGTGGGGCTACTACCTTGCAGACGAGCCGTACAACACGTCGCATACTGTCATTAAATCGATGCATGATGCAATTGTTGCAGCGGATAACATAAAGCCTATTTTGATTATTTGCACGTCGGACACATCATCAGGACAAGGCACATTCTGGAATAGCAGTACTAACATGTATGACGCATGTTCTGTCGGAGGGGATGATACATACCCAATTGGACTAGCGGCGGGAAGTGTGACCGGATTTACGATTGGCCTGATGAGTGCGGATATTCAAGCATTTACCACTTCAAAAAGCATCAAATCGGCTATTGTTCTACAAGGCTTCAATTTCTCTGGCATTGATCCAACACTTGCTGATATGCAGGCCATGTTGCATCAAGCACTTGGACACATGACGCCTCAACTTATCCTCTGGTTTAGCTACTATTATGTCTGGGGAGGTCCAGGAGGTGCTTATGCGCCACAAGCAGCAGATCCAAATGCCGCTGTACTTTGGCCGCTTGTTTGCCAGGCCATTGCTACCACGCCCTCGCGCTATATTAGAGAGGCGATGGTTGATAGCCCATCTCATCTCTACAAGTTGGATGATCCTGCGCCATTTGCTTATGGCGATGATTTGATGAGCACGCACATAACGACAATTGGCGGTACTGTGATTCGCGGTCAATCTGATCTCTTGGTCGGTTCCTGGGGAACATCGGAGTCCTACAACGGCACCAATTCTGCCATCACGCTCAACACAACCGGACTTCCATCGGGAGGCGCATCTTTCAGTATCCTCCAGTGGGTAAAAATGCCATCGTCTTTGCCTGGGGCAGGAAGCTACCCGATGGCGCTCGGGATAGGCACCGACGCCACGCGTCAGGGTATTGGTCTTGGTCTTGATGGGGATGCGCAGCGATTGGTGTTCCTCACTCGTGGCGTGGGCGAAATCCAAGCGTTAGCGGCACCTGTTGCAAGTACCATCTATCTGCTTGGATGCTCGTATGACGGCACAACGGCAAAGTTCTATGTCAACGGTGTCTTTCAAAATCAGGGTACGCCTGCACTAAATCTGGTGTATGGCGCGGCATATATCGGCAGAGGCGTCGAGGGAGCCAATTGGTCTGGGCTAATTGGTCCGACAGTCTTTGTGAATGCGGCACTGACATCTGCCCGATTCCTTGCACATTACAATGCAGGTAAGGCGATTGGCCCATCTGTACATCCGTTAGGTAACGGGAGATTTGCAATGATAGCATGATGTACTGGGAAAAGCATCATATACTTACCAAACTGCTGATGTGGCTACTCCTGATAGTTAGAACATGTGGATTAAAATTGTGTTAAATGGCAAGCCGGTACATGTGGATGATGGGACTGGAAATCCCAAAGTGCTCGTGATAAATACTTTGCCTGCTGGAGTGTGAATTATGTATATACATGGTTGTACAGATGACTAGATTAAAGATGTATGTATCACTAGTCTCAAATCAGACAGAAAAGGAAGAAGTACCCTTATCATGTTGTCCTTATCAATTTAAAAAGAGGTAAAAGGTTCATTTATTGGCATGGGAAGTATTCTAATTGCAACTAATATTAATTTATAGAAGTTAGTACCTTGTGGAGCTAGGAGAGAAGCAGTTTCAAAATTTGTAGGTGGATAGTACAAGGCAATATCCAAATTGTTGCCAATTAGGGTATACTGATGACAAAAGAGAGAGAACTTTGGATATTTTTGAAAAGGCATTTGTTTGGCATTTATTTGCAGATTGGATTTTTCAATCCGATTGGATGGCACGAAACAAGGCAAATTATGTGCCCTATCCACCTAAGCAAAAGAAAGAGGGAGATGGGCCTTTATTTCTCATCCCTCATCCAGCAGCATGGGTACACTCTGGTATCCATCTGCTAGGGCTATTTTTTATTTTTCCCTGGTGGATGGCAATTCCTATTGCTATCACCCATCTGCTAATTGATTTAAGATTTCCTCTTGTCTGGTGGAGAGGATTTTTCAAACAGACAACCAGTGGAGATGTAGCGTTACATGTAGCAATCTGGGGTGATCAAGTGTGTCACATAACAATACTGGCAATTGCTACTTTAATAGTTGCGAGGTAAATGTATGACTACTGACAATAGAGAGTTAGTTATTGAAATTTATAATTGCATTCAAGGAGGCTATATAGATGCTTTAATAGAGGCACTTGATAAATATGTAGATAATCGTGTAGAACAAAAATTAAATAAAATAGCAACGGAAGTGTCTAGCGCATATGGATCAAAGAAAAATCCATATGTGACACCTGATCTTGAAGGAAGTGAGGATGCTGTTTAATGTCATGTCAAGACGTTGCCAAGGTCACAGGAGAGCACCTTTTGTTCCTCGGTACAAGCACAGCAGGATGGTCAATCCAACAATTCCAACAGGCTGCCCAATTCGCAAAAGCTCATGGAGTGGATTCACTCTTAGTCAAAGTGGCGGACGGGACAAACTTATGGTATGGAGGTATGATTGGCTACCGACCAGTGAGGGACATCATCAAGTCAGTGGGTGTTGGTTGCATCCCCTACACATATTCCTACGGGAACACCTACAATAGCTTGGATGCTGAGATTGGTATTCTCCAAAGCTTCATGGCAGAAGACGGTATTGTGTGTGCTGATATGGAAACAGAGTGGAATGGGCAAGTTTCATGGGCAAGCTATCTCGCAAGCAAAATCCATCCTACACCAGGAGTGTTCCTAGTGAGTACTTGGGCTGATCCAAATCTTCAGAACTGGCAATCGGTTCTAGGCGCTCTCAGTCCCTGTGTTGATGCCTACATGCCTCAACAATATGACGACTTTCTAGTTAGTTGTTGGGGACAATTCAATGGAGCATGCCTCCAGCCAACGCTAGAAATGACGCAAGATGTAGGACCAAACAACGTTGTTGTCAATGCCAAAGTTGCTCATGATAGAGGAAGCAGTGCAATCTCAATTTGGCACTATGGAACTGCTATTCAAAATCCAGGACTACTTGATCAAATACTTGCCCAATTTCCAAAGTCTATTCAACCACCGGAGGAACAACCCGTGACTATTGACCTTACTAATGGAGCCGTTGCAAACTTCTTCAAAGGAGACACGAAAACTTGGACGTGCATCCAAACAGGCTTCACCTTACATGGTGAGATCCTTGCTTTCTACCAGGGATTTGGAGGAAACGATTTGTGTGGACTGACTCATTTGGGGCTTCCGCTCTCTAACGAGATACCCGTAAATGGCCATCCTGGAGTTGTCACTCAACGATTTGAACGCGGGGTACTTATCTTTGATCCTGATCATGTGATCAGCTATCCACCAGGTGCAGATCGTGTGTATACGCTTCAAATCAGTAGTGGGCTAGGACAAGATCCCCAGATAGCCACCTTGCAAGGGGAGATAGCCAAACTTCAATCGTTACCCATTGTTGCCAATATGCAGCAAATTCAAACGGTTGGACAAAGCATTAAGAATGATGTTGATACCATCATGAAGCTTGCCCAAGTTCAGTAGGAGAGATTATGATGCATTTTCTCGTGAATTGCTTACAGCCTGATGCTGCTACAAACAACATTAAAACAGCATCAGGCTTATTCGGGTATGCACTACCAAGAAGTCAGGAAAGTTGGTTATGGATATTGTGGGTTTTTGTTGCAATATTAGCAATTGTGGCATGGGTCATTTTGGTAGGAGGTTGATATGAGTTGGGCACAAACAATTAATACGCTTATCTTTGTATTTGGTACAACATTTGGTGTTTTTGAAGCTATTCATTTAGCCAATATTCAAAAGCAAAAAATGCCTGAACATATTGCTGTGCGATTAGAGCAATTTGCCCATATGGCAGTATGGCAAGTAGAACAGCAAAACAAGGAACTTGGAGGAGAAGCAAAAAAACAACTTGCAAGAGTAAATACATTAGATTTGTTTGAAATGTATAAATTGCCTGCTCCACCTCCTAAAGCAATAAGTATAGCAATAGAGGCTGCTGTCTTCTTGCTTCCGAAGACAAATGCATGAATGTTATTATTTCTGGTCTGAATGCTTATGTAGGCTTAGTAAGTATGATTGTTGCACTTGGGGTTGCCTATGCTGCCTCTCGCTCACTGGTGAGAAGCAAAGTGGGGGACGCAACCAACCAATCACAAAATGATGCAATTGCAGCAATGCAGCAAGAAATAGAGTCAATCCGTCGCAAGCTGATCGATATTGGAAATGATAATAGTCGGTTAAAACAAACAATACAAACAATAAAAGTTGCATTAAAAAATAGAGGCCTGGTTATCACCATATCGGATGATATTATAGATATCACAGATAATGGGAAAAGTACAATTATACGCATGGAGGATAAAGAATGAAATTATTCGAGCATAAACCCCATATATATAAAATTAAAAACATCAATAAAGTTCATGACGATCAGTTAAGTGTTGGGGCAAAAGTATCAGATAAAGTTGCATCAATCATGGGAAGTTGGAGATTTATTATCACTCAAAGCATCATTTTAATCATTTGGATAATTATAAATACTATTGCGTTAATTGTGCATTTTGATGGATATCCTTATATACTATTAAATCTCGCTTTATCATTTCAAGCTGCATTTGCTACTCCTGTTATTTTGATGAGTCAGAACAGGCAAGCGTCAAAGGATCGCTTGGCATCCGAACACGACTACCAAATAAATCTGAAAGGAGAGGAGGAAACGCGACAACTTATTCAGCATCTCTATGAGCAAGATGCTGAATTACTCAAGCAAACAAACATGTTACTTCATCTTGTTCAACAGAAAGGATTAAATTCATGAATGTACTTATTGCATCTTTAGCGCAGTACGCCGTACCGTTAGTTGTTCTTATCATTGGTTACATTTGCCATATTGTTGTTGTTCATATTCCTGCGCAACAACGAGCGTATATTACGCAATGGGCAGATGTTGCAGTTTTGAAAGCTGAGCAATTTGGAGCAGGTAAAACAAGTGCTGAGAAAAAACAGCTTGCTATGGATACGCTTTCAGGCTTTTTCAAGGCTTTCAACTTGCCTTTGCCCTCAAGCGATATTCTCAGCTCGTTTATAGAAGCTGCTGTAAACCAATTGCCGACTACAAGTACACCTGTAGTCGGAACAACGGGATCATAATGGAGCTTATTCTTCTTGTCATTCTTCTCTTTATTGTCTTTGGACATTAAAAATCCCTACCAGCAACTCATGCAGATGATCAGGATGGAATCCTTCATCCTGATCCGGTATGCAATCACCCATAGGAGGAGGTACAGCTTGGAAGACAAAACCAATCCCATCGACAAGATAACTACCATACCCAATATGCCTGTGATGAGAAGGATCAGACTACCAGAGGAAAAACCACCTCCACTAGTGTACGCGCCGATCAACATAAACATTAGCAAGCCTGCTGGCATATGGCTTGGTATTGGAGTATTTCTTTTGTTGTCAGTATGCACAATCACCAATTTTTGCATACTGCTGTTCAAACAGATAATTACCGTTATTGTACGGTAGAAAGGTTAGACAATGAAAAATACAAGCAATGAAGGATTAGTAAGAGATAATGAAGCATTGATACAGCAGATCAATGTAGCCATTGAAGCATCTAGAAAGCTCTCTAACGATCTGAACAGAGGACCCGGAGGGCGTGAGAATAGTTTGGTGACGACTCAGCTTCAGCAGGCGTTTCATTGGGCACTAGAAACCCGGTGGCAACTCACTGGAATGGAGAAGTAATATGACACATCATTATGGTTACATTCCTGATTTGCCAGACCATAGAGATAAGAAATTTGCCATCGCCGAAAGACTTACACTGCCAACATCTGTTGACTTACGAGATTTGTGTCCTCCGGTAGAGGACCAAGGACAACTTGGAAGCTGTACATCCTTTGCAGGTGGAGCAGCTATTCGTGTAGCTAGAAAAATCCAAGGGCTAGCTGACTTCACAACCTCTCATCTTTTCCTCTACTACAACAGCAGATCGAAGAACACAAAGTCGGTGGATGCAGGTGCAACAATTCGAGATACCATCAAATCGGCTGCCAAGATTGGGGATTGTCCTGAGCTAGAATGGCCCTACGATCTCAACCAATTCACCACAAAACCACCCCAATCCTGCTACAATGACGCACTAAAGGATAGGGCGATTGTCTACCAGCGCGTTATGCAGAACATTATGCAGATGAAAACAGTATTAGCCCTTGGCTATCCATTCGTGATTGGATTCAGTGTTTACACCAGCTTTGAATCTGCTCAGGTAGCACAAGATGGTATAGTCCCGATGCCAGGACCAGATGAAGCAGTGCTCGGCGGCCATGCGGTTTTGTGTGTAGGATATGACGATAGTCAGCAAAGGTTTCTATTCAGAAATAGTTGGGGAACTGGATGGGGTATTGATGGCACGGGATACTTTAGTATGTCTTATGCCTATCTACAAGACAGTAACTTGGCTAGTGATTTCTGGATGGTTAAGACTGTAAGTGTGTAGATTGCAAACTGCCCTATACTTTCCGCCTATCCCTGTCTTCACCAGATGGCAGAGAAACCACCTTGCAAGGGGAGAGTGGTATTCTGCAATCTCTCCATAAAAAAGAGCCCTATTTGGGCTCTTTGGCTCTGAGAAGACCGTAGAAGAGAGTGAGCTTGGGGCAAAAAAAGAAAGGGCAGTATCAAAACTGCCCTAGATGCCTATTATCTCTTTTGTTTTCTCCTTTCTTCAATAAATTTCTTCCACTCTTCTGTAAGAGAGGCATAATACCTCTCACCTTCCTCTGTTAAACCATATCTATCATCATGCGGTTTGATATTAAATCCATGCTCGTAAGCGATCTCGCACAATTCTCTTTCATCTTGAGCTAGAAGGAAAAGTCTCTTAAGTGTTATCCAGTAGTCTTGGACATCTTCACTCCAGCCAAGAATGCAACACGATCCGCTTTTCATATTGAGTAATCCAAGTTTCTGTCTTGACTCCCACTCCGGTATTTTTTCATCCAGGAGTGCAGCGCCTTTTTCAATCTGTTGTCTGAACATTTGAAACCTCCTCTTTTACTAATTCTTCACGAATTATAGCAACATCATTAGGAGCATCAATACCAATTTTTACTTTTGCTCCTTCAATACCAAGAACAACTATCCTAATATCTTCTCCAATGAAAATAACCTCTCCTACTCTTCTTTTAAGTACTAGCATCCTTACCTCCTAAGCAAAACATCATAATCTATCGGAAATACAAAAGACTTAGAAAATGGGATTAACGTCCATTCGTTAGGGCTGTACTGGATATGCGGATTCAATATAGCTCTACTTGGACACAAAATAATTTCGTGGGGGTAGTCCCCAAGCGCTTGATAGAAACGGTCTACAGTTTCCTCTACCAATTGATTAGCAGAGGACACAAGATCAGTAACTTTAAAGCATCGTCTGCCATCCTCATCGATATAGAATCGCTTAGGGATTGCTGGTAGTGACCTTGAGGTTGTAGCCATTGAAACTGTTGGAGTATCAGCAATAGCTGGCAGTTTGCCAGTATTGCGCTCGTGCAAGTCTAGCAGGAAAGTGGTGATGTCTCCTCCTGCTTGCACAAATCTAAATAGGTCATGTGGGCTCATGGTGTCTCCTCTCCTAAAAGCTTGGATGTTTTTTCTTGAAGATCTTCCAATGTAGAATTCGAAACAACTTCAAAAAGACTACTCCAATCTTTTATCAATTCTTCAAGATTTGCAATGTGATCAATATATTGATCACATTGACGCCTGTAGTAGTCTGCTTCCTTTTTTACTTTATCAAACAAGCTATTAATAGCTTCAATGCGTTTGACAGGATCTTTAGTTACAGCAGCCATAGCAATTTGCTCACTCTCCCCCTTGCAAGGGGGAGAGTGGCTCTAGTAGTCCCGTCTCGGTAAAGCTTTGGAGATAGGGCAGTAGAGCTTTGATATCCTTCTGTGTGAACTTGAAATAGTCATTATCAGTATCAAAGAACAGAAGTTTTGTACTTTTTCCTTGCTTTGAACGCTCTTCTACCCACATGCTTAAATCACTTGCTGATTGATCAACAAATTCAATCATTTGATTGCCTGAAGTTGTTTTACTCTGTTCAATCTCCATTTGTTTATCCTTTCATCTTAAAACACACTTGACAACACAAGCACTTTTCTGCATTTCTATCTCTGGAAGAACTGCATATTCGCTTAGGCAGTCCTCTATCATTCTCAGCTCTAAGCAAAGCGCCTTTAAACTGATAGATCCTATCCAAGTATGGTTGTACAAGCTCTTTATCATACTCAACACACCAGACTTTCGGCTCCTGGGTATTCTTGTTCTCAACCAAGATCAGGCCATGTTTCAATTCCAATAAATGGAGGTAAAGATTTACTTGTTTGTGAGCATCAATTGGAGGATCACCAGACTCATCCATCTTATCAAACGTCTCGGCTTTATACCCTTTGATTTCAATGACCATGCGTTCTCCTTCAACCTCTAGAATGGCATCTGGAGAGAACCATAGCAACCGCGTATCATCAAAATGAGAATAGTCCAGCTCAGGAGTCGTCAAATTATCATTGAAATACACGACTTTCCCATATTTCAGAAACAACTCCTGATACTTCTCGTGCAGTTTCCATCCACTTTTGAAACGAGCATTTGTAAGTGTGTCCCACGGCTTTGTGGGAGGTCTTTCACACTCATTTGGATAGTGAGCTGCTAGAACAAGTTGACGCATACAGAAGGAGTGATCAGGAGCAAGAATGTTGCTAGCGTGAGGAAAACCTGTTCTAAGTGGTTTGTCTTCATTCCACCTGTTGAACATTTCAAGTACATCTTGCTTCCATAAAGCAGCTACAGTTCTGAGGTTCATGATTTTCTCCATTCCTCAAGAAATCTATATCCATAATCAATATAAGCAAGTTGACCATTCTCAAATCGAACATACCATCCGGCTCCTCCTGTTCTTCCACTTCCAGGTTTTTCACAGACTCCAATCCATTTATAGAAATGAGAATGTTCATTGATGACTTCTACCTTTTTGCCCTTCTGAAGATTTGTTTCTTCTATCCACTTTTGTGTTTTCTTGCTCATTATTTGCTCTCTCTTTCCTTTTTCAAGGCTTGAAGAAGTGTCTCTTCATGTTCTTTTATAATTTTCTCCTGTTCTTCTTGCGAGACAATTTGATCAAGTATTTCCTTTGCAATTTCCCTGATTATCATATATTTAAGTAAGCTTTCCATAGATGATTGTTCTAGCAGTTTATCTAAACTGGCATTAACAATTTCCAGTAAAACAGTAGCGCTTATAAAATTAAGTTCTAGCTTGATTTTTGCATCTTTATTCAGTTCCATCTTGTTTTGTCTCCTTGCAAAAGGAAAGGGCATAAGTGTGTACTTATGCCCGAATTATCTAAATTACCAATCAGTGATGGTGTCGTCAAGAGGCTCTTCTGCTACAGGAGCAGATTTAAGATGCTTTCCAAAGTCTACTCCTTTGCCATTATTCTTAGTCAACTCAAAATCACTATCTGACATGTTCTCCTCAAAAGGATTATCATCTGAAGCTTTCCCCTTGCGGGGGGCATCCTCAAAAGGATTGCTATTATCCTCTGAAACCTTGGGCGGACAAAATGCGATGATCCGCTCATACATTGACTGTTCCGTCACCTGGGCTGATATAGCCTTGATCCTGTCATGCATAGGCTTTGCGTTCTTGTGAATAGGCTGGAAGTTCTTTTCACTTCCTTCACCAATCTGCTCAATCGTAAAATCGCACTCATTAAGCAAACAATTATCAGGATCATTTGGAAACTTCCTGAAGTAATGGAAGAGAGGTCCAACTCTACCAAACGGAGTCAATTCTAGAAGTCGGACAACTCCTTTTACTTCTTTCTCTACCTTAGAACCATCTTCTTGCTTCTCTTCATACGTGACAATATTATTTTTCGAATCTGTCACCTGATATACATAGACAGGCAAAAAGAACCACTCACCAGCAGTCAACTTCTTGTTCTCCTTTGCCATCTCGCAATAGAGACAAGGCTTTGCTGGCTCTAATTCACAGGCACAAATTGATGAGATGTTCAAATCTCTGTCCTTATTCCACTGATTGTGCTTCATCAACTTGACGCCGCCTGACAATCGAGGGCATAGAGGACGGATTAAAGCTTTATGCCCTGGTTTCAACCATAAGAATAAAGGCTTTTTTCCACCAGCCTTAGCTGCTTTCGCTGCTTCAGCAGCCTTTTCTGCTCTTTCGGTTGCTCTGTCAAAAGCCTCTTCTGCTGGCATGTGTCGTAAACTTTGCATTTTCTTTCTTTCTTGCCTAGACATGGCTAGGACTTCTAATTTAATCGTTGGTTACATGGCACGATTAGGCTCAAAACAAGACTCGGTCTACAACTTTTTGTGCCATGTAACCTTAACTACCATCAGTATAGACTAGTATCGAATAATTGTCAAGAGTATTGAATGATTATGATTAGTATGGTATAATCTTGATTAGTTCATAGAAAGGAGCAAAGTGATGAATACTATTGATCGATCAAACTATCTCTCTTGCCAAGAGGCAGCTAGTGAGTTTGGCATGAATGCTCAGTTCATTCGAGATGAGATTAAACGAGGTAACTTAATTGCTTTAAAAGTAAGCAAAGTCAAATATCTCATTAATAAACAAGAATGGGAAGCTTACAAGAAAAACAAAGAAACAGCATAACAGGGAGGTTATATGTCTATAGAATTACGTCCTTATCAAGAGGAATGTGTTAAACGTGTTCTTGATGCATACAAGAAAGATAAGAATGGATACGAAATAATAGTTATTCCCACAGGTGGCGGGAAGACGATCTGCTTTGGAAAAGCAGCACACGACATACAAAAAGAGCACAAAGGAAATGTGCTTATAATAGCACATAGAGACGAATTACTTGGGCAAGCCGCTGACAAGTACCGAATGATCCAACCTACTGCCATTATAGGAAAAGTTGGCTCAGGTGTTCATGAGTATGGATGTGAAATAACAGTAGCATCCATCCAAACTATCAGTCGACCGGAACACCTAGAAAAGCTACAAAGAATGGGATTCATTCTCATCATAGTTGATGAAGCACATCACATTGCAAGCAAGTCATATCAAAAAGTACTTGAAATCTTGCCAGATGCTTTTGTGCTAGGTGTAACTGCCACTCCTGAAAGACTTGACAAAAAAGATATCTTAAAAGGCAAACAACCACTATTCAGCAAAAATATCATTGATATGGTTGTAGAAGGTTATCTTTGCAATTTCAAGGCTATTGCCATCCAAACACACATTAGCCTTGATAATGTAACAACTTCAATGGGAGACTACAATGAAGGAGAATTAAACAATGCAGTTAATACACCTGCAAGGAATAACCTCATTGTTCAGAAATATCAAGAACATACAAACGGAAAAAGAGCGGCATGCTTTTGTGTTACTGTCATCCATGCAGAGGACCTTTGCTCTGCTTTTAACAAGCAAGGTGTACCTGCTGCTGTCATCAAAGGTACGACTCCCATCGAAGAACGCAAGCGTATCTACCATGACTTCCATCTAGGAATAATTAAAGTGCTCTGTACCGTGATGGTGTTGACTGAAGGATGGGATGAGTGCCTCGTAGAAGTTATTATTGGAGCACGCCCAACGCAAAGCGCAGGACTTTTCAAACAAATGTTTGGAAGAGGACTTCGATTAGCTCCTGGAAAGAAAGAATGTGTTCTACTAGACATAACTGATAATTGTCTTAATCATCGATTATCACCTCAAAACCTTAAAAAGGTACTTGTCAAACACCTTAATGATAACGAGACATTACTAGAAGCTTTAGAACGTGAGAAGTGTGAAAATGAGGATAGGCAAATCCAAGTTCGCAAGCTTAAAGAGAAACGCTTGCAGGATGTTCATATTGACTTATTCGAGAAGCTTGAATGGAAAGAGTTGCCAAATGGAGCATTCTTACTGGAGGTTGGAGCAGAGAAACACAAAATAGCTCTCACACCTTCCAGAAATAATCCTGAGCAATACTATGTGCTTTTCAAACGAGCGCCTTACAACACTGCAAGCGACAATGCAACATACCTCTCTGAAAACCCACTTCCTATCGATTGGGCTCAGGTTGAAGCTGAAAAAGAAGCTCGCAAGATCCTGGCAGAGCCCAAATCAGTTCACTGGCTAGATAAAGTTCATCCAAGTCCTAGAAGAGCCGATCTGATCACTGAAGCCCAGAAGAACATGATGAATTGGAAAAAAATACCCTACACCGATGAGATGACCAAGGGAGAAGCTTCAGATTTAATCGATGCATACATGAAGAGGAAAGAGAAAGAAAAGAAAGCCAAGGAAGCTCGCAAAGCTGCCAGGGAAGCAACTAAGCAAGAATCGCTAGGGATTTGATACTAGGGAGTTCCCCTATTTTAGCCCTACCATATTGACATAACTGCACATTATTAATATAATATGCTTTCGACATAGTGAAAGTATCTATAGCCTTGTATAACATCATATTCCCAAGTCAGAAAGGTTAGGACCATGGGGAACAGCGAAAATGTGACATATGTTGAGAATGACACAGAACAATCGTACACGTACAACGAAAATGGAATTCGTACTGACTTATCTATTCTTTCCTCAGCAGGTGATGATCCGGCCTGTATCAGTCATGCATCCTACCAGGATGGTGAGCAAGTATTAGATGAAAAACTTCATATCTCACCTCAAGGGAAAGGACTCTTGTCCGATCTTCTCAAACGCTCAAAGTTCCTCTAATCAAAAAGGGCTCCCAATTTGGGAGCCCTTACTGCTACCTTTCAGCATAGATCTGGTCAATGATCTTTTTCAGTTCTTCCATCCATTTATCTTCCTCCCCAACATAAATGCCTTTCCTAAATTGATCTAAAATCCGCTTATCAACAAGCTTCTGCTGTCCCCCTCTTGTTATCATCGGAATGGTAATACCATTTTCCGCTTCAATTTTTTGTATTTTTCTACGAAATCCCGTATCCGTCATTTGCACATATTTTGCACTATTTGTTCGATTGTAATATTCTCTACCTTTGTCAGTATACGAAGGCCTAATCTCTTCTTGATCGAATGGCATCATATTTTCCTTTCATTTGCAAAACTGCACGCAATCTAGCAGAACAACTACTACTATTACAGACAGTATACAGTATTATTGCACTCGCTGTAAAGTCGGAGAAAGGGACAAAATGAGCAAACAGTATTGAGCAATTTGACAACTATCCAATACTGACATATACTGTTCAGGTAGGTTCAACTAATTTAAAGGAGGTTCAATGTGAACAAAAAACAGAAATCCTACCGTGTATCCATCAGTTTCCCGTCCGAAATGGCAAAAATCATTTGGGCATATGCAGAGGAAGATGAGAGACCCTTCACATGGGAAGTTATCCGTATGCTAAAAGATCTTTTTGAAGAAAGGAAAAAAGATTCTTTCTCGACTTACACATCTAGCTCTAGCCGAGATGCTAGATACAAGCACCAAAGAATTGTAAAACAGGTACAAGAAAGCAAAATGGAGTCAGCAGTAACTGACTCCATTGAAAGGAAAACAAATGGCAAACCATAACCAAGAACAGTCTAACACAGGATTGCAACTTTTCAACTTCAAAGGACAAGATATTCGCGTCGTCTTAATAGACGATAAGACTCAGTGGATAGCTGCTGATGCCTGTAAAGTGTTGGATATTGAAAACGTTAGCCAAGCAATTGGAAACCTTGACGAGGACGAAAAGGGTATATGTAATGTATATACCCTTGGCGGAAACCAGAACATGCTCTGTGTTACTGAGTCAGGTCTCTATCATCTCATTTTCAACAGTCGAAAGGAAGAAGCAAAAGTTTTCCGTCGTTGGATTACCGGTGAAGTTATTCCTACTATCCTCAAAACTGGAAGCTATTCAATAGATGGAATAAACTTCCAAGACTATGAGCAGATAGCACATCTAGACTTACAAAATGATCCTGATCTTTTGCGTCAAGCAATACAATTTTATGAGGATTTAATGCTTGCCAGTAGCGATAAACGCAAATTGCTCAAAGAAATCGAGAAAGAAAATTATCCTGAGAATTCTTTCACCAGAGGTAAACGCAAGCCAATGAACATTAAGTTCTACAAAAAGCATGTAGGCGATAAAGTTCAATTTGGCATTGCAATTCTTGGAAAAGAAAGAGTTATACAAAAAGCGATCTGGGGTTCAGATCGCGCTATATAATCAATCGTAGTTTATGAGAGCCTGGAACATATCCAGGCTCTTTTCTTTATGTCCCACATGGACAATTATTTTTTCTTGCTGAGTGCTTGTTTCGTCACCCATTCCCCCCATACCTCTTCGCAGGGACAATTCTTGTTAAGGCAAATACCAGGAGCAAGATGAGATTCAATATGCCCTTGTATTGTCAAAGCTTTCATGTCTGCTTCGGGCCCATACCATTTTGTATGAGCAAATGCCCCATCAAGCATCTGTAAATCCCTTTTTGTCCAAGGTTTCAAGCGATTGCGAGCTTGAAGCAAAGACACTTCTCCCCCTGCAAGGGGGTTGACAGGTTCACCGGCTTGCAGGGGTAGGGCAAAAGGGAGTGTGTATTCTCTCTGAGTAGCTATACCAGCTTCTACCCATTCCCTCAAACTACATTCCCATCGATCAGATAAGAACTTCTTCAGCAGGATATCGTTTGGATCTTTGGCAACATACGGGCTCCAACGCTGGCATTTCTCTTTCAGAGTTTGCATCCAGTACTCTGATCCTATGTCACCCGAGTCGTCCTCATCGAAGGATTGGAGCACACAAGAGGCTAATTGTAACTCTGCTAGCCATCTGGAGAGACGACCGCGTGTTGTCGATCCTGTGGCTACACAGGACACCAGGTCTCCTGCCTCTTGCTCCACTGACATTGCGCATATTTCAGACTCAACCATCATGACTGGAAAGTCACACTGGATTTCTCCAACGTTGAAAAGCCCTTCACCGCTCCCAATTACCTGACCATAGTCTTTTCCCTTTGGCTGATCAGGACGTTTGAGAGCTAATCTCCAAAGCGTACTACCTTCAAACCAGGGGATAAGGATACCATTTGGAACACGCACTTTATCCTTGGCTACCTGCTCAGGATCTAGTCCCCAGTCTTCCAATTCTGACTCATAATATTTGCCATCTTTCTGGAGAGGGACATAGCCAAGCTTCTTTTTCTTGATGATTTCATCACCGAGGCCTCGACTATGCAGATAGTCAAGAGCATCCTTGCCAGTAGGAGACCATAAGCACCTTGCAGCACGCTCCACAAGCAGCTTGCCTGTCTCCTGCCACTGTTTATTAGGTGGATCTTCTTTGCTATCCTGTTGAGATATAGAGGGGCTGGGGGGAACAAAATCACCATTAATTTCAAGTCCTAGCACTTCTAATGCCTCCTGATGACTCATATTGCAGTACTCCTTTAAAAAATCATATGCATCTCCATGGCGTCCGCAACCACTTGACCTGATAGCATGTGAATAATCACCTAGTTCTGGACGCATTATGAAACTATCCTTACTTCCAGGGCAAAATGGACAATTAGAGTGGTATTCGAGCACTCCATGTACAGTAGCCTTACCAACAATATCAATACTGGCATAATGTTGAATTAAACTTAAAATATCCCATCGCTGTGATACTGTAGGCATCTTATTCTTCCTTTCTTGCAAATTTATCTTCATCTAAGCGACCTATGCCATAAATTGACAAGATATCAACAATCCACAACCAATCAAATTTTCGCTGATTAAGTTCTTCAGGATGAGCAAAAATGAAATCTCGAATAGCTCTATCTGTAAAAATCCATGCAACATTATTAAATTCTGTTGTGATCTTTTTTCCCTTCAACCATCCTTTATCTATCCATCTCATAATTCTCTCTTCAGTTTTCATTCCAAAGCCTAGCATCAAATCATTCATACTATACCCATCAAGTTTCTTTTCCTTGTACAATCCCAATAAAGTTGCCTTACGCCTAATAGTATTTCTGTCTTTTTTCAACTGTTTTGACAATGCTGCCAAGCTCATCTTGCGAATATTTTTTCGCAAGAATTCTGCTTCTTCCAGTGTCCAGCTATCCTTAATTGGAGAAACTAATCCTAGTTGCATTGCCCATTTTGATATCATGCGACGTGGGATATGTGGCATTTTTGCCCGTATCTGATTTGTCCGCCCAGGAGATCCATCATACAAATCAATAATAAGTTGACGCTCGGAAGGTCGTAAGAAATATTTTTGAGGTTGCCCGCCTGGAATGCTACGGCGGGCTCCAACTTTCTCAAGTGGCATAATGGGATTTGGCATTAGCTCACCTCTGCCATATCCCACAAAGTACCCTGTGTACGTTGCTTCAAAACACGATTAAGATTTTTAACTGAAGTTTTAAAGTATGATGGCTTGAGTTCGATTCCAACGAACTTTCTGTTCAGTCCTAGAGCTACATATCCAGTACTCCCAATACCAGCAAATGGATCAAGAACCATCTCACCTGGATTAGAGTACAATCTGAGAAGCCTCTCAATTAAATCTAGCTGCAAAGGGCATATATGCATTTCATCTTTTGCTTCTCTAGCCTCTTTAACATTAAGAGTGTCAGTTTGCCTAATCCCATACCAGACTGCACTTGCCCATTTTATCCACTCGTCCTTGGTAAGTTGCTGCTTTACAGGCACTACATTCTTTCCAGGTTTCTTAAAGACAAGAACATAGTCTGCAAACGTTGAACGCATTTCAGATGTATCCTTCTCAAGTTGCTGAAATGCCAATCCTTTGGCATGAGAACGGCTAGCAGCTACTTGTGGATTCTTATCTACAGTGATATCACTATGATAGATAAATCCATGCTTTATGAATGCTCTGATCACATCACCTCTGAAATCTCGAATGCCAATCACACCATCAGAGATAAGCGTGAGAGGTATTTGAGACACATGAACACACATATTGCGACCTGGCTTCATCACTCTCATCAATTCATCAATAATATAATCAAGATGAGTGAAAAATTCCTCTGAAGTCCTACTATTGCCAAGATCACGTTCCGTAGGAGTGTATGTGTACAGATGCTCAAAAGGAATAGAAGACACCAATAAATCAATTGAATTGCTTGCCATCTCTTTTAGTCGCTCGCAAGAGTCACCAAGCATAAGAGTATAATCATCATTTTTGATGATATCCTCTCCATATTCAAACTTCTTCTCTTGCTTGTGCTCTATTTCATCCTTTTCAAACTGCTGTACATTTTTAATAAGTTCATCACTCATCTTTTTTGCTTCCTCTTCTTTTCTGAGAACATTCTGAAAGATCTCTTCTTCAATATCTGATAATACAATGTACACCCATACAGGATACTCTTGACCAAAGCGCAAGGAACGTCTAACTCCCTGGTAGTAAATCTCGAATGAGTCAGTTAGACCTAACCAGATTTGATTGTGGCAATTCTGGAGGTTGATTCCCATACCTGCAATTTTGGCCTTTGTCACGAGGACACGAATTTTTCCGTCTTGGAAGTCCTGAATAGTTTGGATTTTCTTATCTGGTGAGTCGCTTCCTGTTAGCTCTACAGCACCAGAAATAGCCCTAGAAACGATTGACGACTCATCGTTAAGACCAGTCCAGATAATCCATTGCTCATTGTTTTCATCATTATCAATAAGCTTGACAGCCTCTTTTACACGGTCCTCCAAAGTACCTTTGCGAACCTTGGCACGATCACTTACACCTTTGAGTCCTGAGAAGAATAACTGACCTTCTGGCACATAATCACAAGTCACTATGGCCCGTTCCACATGCAATGGAGGAAGATTGTAACCCTCGTCACTAAATGTTGAGCTGAGATCCGATGGCTTTTTCACACTCATACTCCAGCTTGCTAACCACTGATAGAAAACATCAGTAGCGTGCCCTTTGAGTCTCCATCCCCCATGTGCAGACGACTTAGCATCATGCACAAAAAATTGTGACTTCATCTCTTGACCTGTCATGATCTCTAAGAATTCGGCATGATTGCCCAATTCCACAAAATCGTTAGGGGCTGGAGTTGCAGTGCAACCAAGCTTATATGGAATGCCTTTCGACTTCTCAATGAGCTTTTGACACGTCGCACCTGTTAAATTCTTGAGGATCGACGACTCATCCAAGATGATGCACCCAAAGTCATCAAAATTAAAATGGTCAATCATCTCATAATTAGTAATGCTTATTGCGCTGTCTACTTCTTTCCCATCACGCACATACACAACATGCACCCCAATTTTTGCAGCTTCAGAAACCGTCTGACTAGCTACCGACAATGGAGCAATAATCAAAACACGCTTATTTGTAAGAATAGATATCAAGTGCGCATATTCCGTTTGAATTCTTGTCTTGCCTAGTCCAGTGTCGGCAAAAATTGCTGCTCTACCCTTACGTAATGCCCACTGTACCAACACTTTCTGGAATGGAAAAAGCCCATCATGGATATCTTCCAAGCTCACTTCAATCCCTGATGTCTGGGCAATTGTCCGTTTACTGGCAAGAAAATCTTGATAGTCTAACACTAATTAAATCCTTTCTAAAAATCTATGTCCAACAAAATCCACTATCACACACATCGAACAAGCCCCCCCCCCTCTGTACTTTTTGCTGTAAATTGCACTTCAGGTAATGGCTTGCCACTTTTGTGCAATCTCACTTGATGACTAGCATAAATTTGCTCATCAATTTTGATGGCCTCTTTCCATTCATCGGGCTCATTTTGAACTTCAATCCATTCATTGTCCGACTGATGAGGACACATCTTGCATCGAGACTTAATTGGTTCAGGCAGTCCATAATCTTTTACTAATTGAGCACACTCCCCACGAGTCATCTTCACATCAAAGCAAAGAGGCCAATAGTTCTCTATCCACTGAACACTTGAGTGCTTAAGACGCTGAATTTCATCTATGGACATACCCATCCACATAACACATTCCCTGACTCCAACTGACCGAAGATACCGACGAACCACCAACATTTTCCACTCTGAAGAGCAAAAAGTTGGAAGCTTTGCATTCTGAGTAAATGCAGGAATGAGCACTTCTCCCTTGTGAGAGTACAAATCTACTTTTGACAAAGAATGAGGCGCTACCTCAATCTCCAATCCAATTTCAGCTAACATGGGCGAAACATACTGCTCTGTATATTCCCATGTCCGCTTGAATTCCCATCCAGTATCAGCAGTAACAATTCTGTCTGGTTTAGGCAATCGCCCTTGACGAACAAGAACAGCTATAGCAGTTGATTGCACTCCAAGTCCATTAGACCAGACAATCGGCTTGCTCATTCCCCAATCCTTTCTGTACACACTCTCACGCTAATTTCACAGCGCGGATTATCTCTATCTGCCCATTTCTCAATAGGCAACCGTACAACTAAATTGTCATTCAAATCTAAATACTTAAATACCACATCTTGCACTGCTTTTATACCTCCATCAATATCTCTCTTCCATAATGTCTTAAAGTAAAAATCAATACTAAAATCCAATGGAATATGCTGTTTACTTATTCTAATAGCATCAACAACATTCCAATTCTTCACTACTGCTTTATCAGTAGAATATGCTAAAACCATTAATGCATCTTGTTTGAATTGCTTCAATTCCACTGAGGAAAAGAATTGTGCTCCATGATTTGTGTTATAAGAACCATTAATCCCTGGAGGAAGTGGCAACGTTGCCACTAGGAACGGCTCTATAGGCCAATTCACCCCTTGCAAGGGGGATTTGGGTTTAGCTCGTGTGGGCATGGGTTACTCCCTCTGTTACATCTGCAAATAGATCAGTAAAACGTTTCAACAATTCAACTGATGTTGGTCCTGCAGGTTGTTCTTTATCTGGAATCCACGTCACAATAGGAAAAGAGCTATATCCTACTTCAATATGCTTTGTAGTAAAATGACCTATTGGCATAGGATTATATGCTCTATATATTTCAAGCATACAATTGTACAGAATACAAAAATCATTAGACCACTCCATCAAATGTCTTGTAAAAAGATCATGCGCATTGTACATATTATCATGCACAATAGAGTCATCTTTGTCTAAATTGGTTATAGCGTTACGCATATAACCAATAATTTTGTTTTCGAGCTGTTTCATTATTTTGACTCCTCTATTAACTCGGTGGTCAATAGACTAAAGGGAACATCAAATTCCACAACTGCTTCATAAATTGCACGAACAGTACTAAATGTTTCATATGTGCTTAACCACCTGGGATTAGCAAGTTTCCGCCCTTCATGCATGTCATCTAAATTCCTATAAATCTGTAAAACTTTGTATTTTCTCTTTTTAGTCATGGCCATGCTCCTTCTTCAAATGGCGGTTGTGTGACTCTGGAAAACATCAAGGAGTTGAAAAAACCTAATCACACAACCTGTTACAAACAGTATAGACTAGTTTGGTATAATTGTCAATAGTATTGTGTTGTATAGGTTGGTTATCAATAGTATTGACTAGTATTTAGCGGTATGATATAATTCAAGGCAGTTTAGAAAGTATATGCAAAGGAGATTTTACTGTGAAGTGGAAACTAAGGCGGATAGTAGATAAAGCTGCTCTCATCCTCGTAAGTGTTAAGCCTATTCGATGGTTCTTTGATCAACTCATCAAGTTTGGAAATTGGGCAAGTAAAAACCCATTCCTGTCTACAATCTGGAAATGGTATATCAAGATAGAAAGACCAGCTTGGATTAGTTACCTTACGTATTCTCTAGTTGCTGATGCTTGGTATCACAACATATGGTGCATACTCATTGATATTGCTTGTCTTCTTGTCATGATTTTCTTACCTAATATCGACAATCATGACAATGATGAAGACAATGAGCCAGATGAACCTGATCCAACACCTAACGGAGATGCAGTTGATTTATGGATTCGAGAACAACAAAAATTGACTTTACCCAAATGACAAGGTAGACTTGAAACTACTACCTCAAATGTCATTGGGAAACTGCACAAAAAAACACCTTGGTGCTCACATCACCAAGGTGTTTTGATATTTTAACATCTCTACAATACTGCTTTCTCCATTGCACCAACCACTAGTTGAGCAGTCTCCTCCTCACCCACAAGCTCTTTAAGAGCACTTCCAATCTGTCCCATACGTTCCATACGAGCCGTGATGAATTGATGCTGAGTAGTTCCCTGAGCCAAGCCTGTGAGTGCCCACTGAGCGGCCTGTGTCTCGGCGTCAAACTGAGCCATGAGAAAAGCAACTTCAGATTGATTGGACTGATTCGACATTATGCCCTCCTGCCTACAACTCTTCGGATAGAAAAGATATAGGTTTTAGTGCGTCGCTAATAATCTGCTTCCGTTGCTCTGTAAATGGCAATAATGTATAAAAGAAAAATGCATTGCCATCAAATGACACATCATCATCTTTTATGCCATCAACATTATCACGTATCCAGCGTTTAGCCCTAGAACATTTACCTGGACCAGAAAAGAACAATGAATGCTTGAACATATCATTCTCCCATAATGATAGCGATATACGCCCGTGTTTCACTTGGAATATGGCCTTTCCAATTAACACCATATTCATCTATCACACTATTTGTACGTTCATAACCATAATTATACGCACTAAGAGCCTTGGCATAGTCTCCATACTTTTGATAATACCGAGACATCAATTGGGATGCACCTGCCAAAGATTGTACTGGATTCCAGGGATCGATGCCAAGTCCCGAAGCCGTATCGGGCATTATTTGCGCAATACCAATAGCTCCTGCATGTGACTCTGCATTTGGATTAAATCCTGACTCCTCATTAATCTGAGCTACAAAGTAGTCAGGAGGGATGCCAGCATTCACAGCATCTTGCCTTGCCATACTACGGTAGTCAGTATCACTTTGTTGAGCAGAGGCAAATGGATTGCCACCCTGAGCTTCGATATACGCACAAGCAAGTGCAAGACCGATGAGGCACATAACGAAAAAAGTTGCTGCTTCCTTCATGGCTTCACCACCGCTACATGAGCACCTGCCCACATAAACCACAGCACGACGCCGACGATGATAAACACAACGAGGTGGAGCAGATCTTTTCGCACTGAGCCAGGGCCACGACTGCTACCCCACTGGGTGCCGAAATAGCCAAAGGCCACGATAATAATGATGAGGATTATTGTCCCTGTAGACATAGGTATCTCCTTAGTGCAAAGGAGTCCTAGTCAACTCTGATAAAATGGAGACAGCTAGGACTCCGGTTTTAGTGATGGGCTAGTGGCAGAAGTTTTGGTCGGCCTATGCCACTAGCGAGCACGATGATATGGCGTATCCTTTCTACGCAAGAAAGCGAATAGCTACTATGCAGAGCACAATTGCAAGAGCTACGAATAGAAATCCTTCAAGCATGTGCTATCTCCTTTCTAGCGACTACGACTTATCAAATACTGTTACAATTGTTGCCAGCACACCTATAGTAAGTGTTACTATCGCGCAAATGCCTATAGTAGGTCCTACCAGATGATAGTAGGCCAATACTATGAAAAACATTGATAGTATCATGCCTATTATGCCTATTTTCACACTATCTCCTTTTTAACTCTTGAATATGAGTAGTACCACACTAAGCAGGAATACTACAATAGCAACTGCATGGTATACCTACAAACATGTATTTTTCCTTTCAGCGAACAAGTAAATTGTATGGCACAAACAAGAATAGCGCTGTATATAATGATAAGAAAGATTGTCCCTATAGACATAGGTATCTCCTTAGTGCAAAAAATGCCTACAGATGTAAAAACCTGTAGGCACACTAATCTAAATACGATACTACATCACACTAACACAGCAGTAGATACTAAAAGCGCATCCAGTGTCTCATGCCGAATCCGATAAGCTTGACGCTTTCCTACATGAGGAAGAGCCATCGCTTCTAATACTCCATTCTTGATCCATCTGCGCACAGTCGTATCATCAACTCGAAGCTGTTTGGCAACCTCACGAACAGTCAAAAGCTCACTCATAGAAACTACTCCTTTCAAACTATCTGAAACTACAATAACATTTACGAATACTACCACAAATGCATGCAACTGCACAATACTACATTGACAAAGTACTAAAAGCCATTCCATCTACGACGCTTTGTGCTTCCCTTTTGAGCACGTGTCTCTCTCATTTGTTCGTTAATTCTTTCATGATACGCACTGTTAGGGATATTCAATTCAGGTGGTGAATCTTTACTTAAACAACTGGCACAAGCAATATAATCACCACCTTTTGCTAGCCCAACACCTACAGGCTTACCACATACTCTACATCTAATCATAATGCAGCTCCAAAGTACTACTGAGTACAAGAATGTCTCTGAAAGTCAGAAACCATTCTCTCACAATCAGGACACTTGACATCAGTAATGTCACAAATCCCCAAGATAGCCATTGTCTGTGGATCATTCAGATGTTCTCGCAACTGCCTAGCCTCATCTGGAGAAAGTGTGATCTCCTTGTGAGCACCAAAGCCAGTATTTAAAGCAATGGTCAATTCTCCATGCCTAAAAGCACACACATCAATTGTGTTTGTATCTTGGCTAATTGAAGCTGAGTACTCAAAATCGTTGGATGTGATCTGCATGATATTACTCCTTATTAAATCTAGAAGGGACACGAATTTGTGTAGCAGGTTTGATGTTTGTCATCTTTCCTGCACACTTTACACAAAAGTACAATTTTTGATATGTTGAGAGCAGAATGTATTGACGTGTGTCATGTCTGGTTTGTTTGCATCCAGAACAATAATAACGTTGTGCTGACATCTATTATCCTTTCATACACTCAGGACAACTACAAAAACGAGAATTAGGATTGTGCTCTATTGGCTTAGAAGGATTCCAAACATCATTCCATCCTTTGATGAAAAGCTTTTGTACTTGGATAGAACGCGTCTCACTTTGAGCTTTTATTCTTCCTTGACGTTCATACTCCTCTCTTGGAAGGAAATACAAACCTTTCATAAGATCATGCAAACCCCTTTGCATGCGCTGATACGCTTGCCCTTCAGCACGGCCTTTAGCCTCTGCATTCTTCTGATTCACTCACTCACCTCCTGAGCCATTAAACAAATCTCAGACACATCTGTTTGATAGGATACAATTCGAATAGCTGAAAGTGCATCTTTCGCTTGAATGATGCCATGAACTATCTTGTTCTCAAGTTTCTTGTTCAAATGCACATCTCTCACCGTTGCATACATCTGTGTAACTTTGTACTTTTTCATGATAAATACTTCTTTATCTTCTTGCAATCTGAGATTGCATGTACTCTACTGACAACTCTTTACCTGTTTCACTATCAATGATTTTTGATCCTGCCTGAGACTCTTTAATTAAATCATCCCAGAAAAGCATTCCATAACCTAACCCGTAATTATCCACATCATAGATATCCCCACTATTCCACCAACCAACACGAATAACCTTTTTCTTGTATTCATGATAAATACTCCTTTCAGAGTCGCTGACTAGGCGACTCTTCTACTTGGCAAGTTACTAAGAAAGCTTGCCGTGTACGCACTACGATAGTCTAATTTTATAATCTTAGGAGCAACAATTTGAGGAGCAGATGTTTTACTTTCAAAGTGTCTGACGCTTTCAGTAGTACTAATCTGCTCCGCAATTGCAACCTCTCCGGTAGAGAGCACTTCTTCAGCTTCAAGAATAGCTTGCTTGACTTGCTTTTCCTGAGCTTTAACGATGTTGGTTTTATAAATACGAGCATAAAATGCATTTACAATTTCCGTATGAGCACATGTCCCTTTGTGCTGATGGTGAGAACAGCGACAATGTGTCGCAACAGGAACTATACCTGACTCATCGACACGAACACGAAACCAATCGCTTGCATATCCAGGAACATCCACATACAAACCTTTGCTATCTTCTGAAATTTCAAGAAAGTTCATTGCGTACATTGCATAAGTTACTGCCATGGTATTTTCTCCTTTTGTGTTTTTGAACTACTTTAAATATGTTTTTTTGCAACTTCCTTTGCCCTAAGCATCTCCGCGTCTCGTACGTTTTTCATCGGGACATGTCTACCGAAGTAACCAGTGTGTCGAAATCTAGAGTGAAAGTTCGCTATTCTCGATGCCCCTCGTCTCTGTATCCTCAACCTCACATACACATTATGCCATACATCATGCACTTTGTCAAGGGGTTTGCCAAGCAGTTTATCACGAATATAACATAGAAATAAAAACTGATAAAAACCTTGACTTCTAGCCTGATAGGAAGTACACTTAGAATTAAGTTTCTAAGAAAGGAGAAACAAGGCTCATGCCCACACTGAGAAGTCTACGAGAAGAAAATTACATCAGCAGAAAAAAACTAGCTTTACTGTCTGGTGTATCTGACTCTACTATCGTCCGAATAGAAGAGGGCAAAACCCATACCAATGAGGAAACTGCAATAAAAGTAGTAGAAGCCCTTGGTAAGGCAATAGGGCAAAATCTCACCATAGAAAATATTGAAGGATTGAAGCTCTATAACGCTATGAGGGATCGTAAACAAAAACCCAAAGAAGATAATCCGGCAGCATAGCCCTGGCTGGCGATGCCAACAAGAAAAACTGCATACACATCGCCAGCCATAGCCTTGCCCAATATTCTACCAGAATACATGCTCCAAAACTAGTCCCTAATCTTTCCCCATGCAAGGGGTTATGGAGGGGCATTTTGTTTGGGCAAAGTTGGTGGATAGTTGTGGGCAATCACCAAATTGTGTTAATAGTACTGGTTAGTTTGCAACTTGACTCATACTGTGTTATAATAATGTCAGGAGGTTAAAAATGGATCAAAGCAAAATCCTTCGCCGATCCTCTATTAATTTTCCAAGTGACATAGAGGAAGTTCTCAAAGAGAGAGCTGAAGTTAATAGACGCTCTCTCACAAAAGAAGTTGTATGGATTGTTGAACAGTTCCTTAAACAGGAACAACAAAAAGAAGCTGTTGCAACAGCTTCTTTGAAAGGTGAAAATGTCTAACAACTACAGTCAGCATCAGTCTACCACAGCCCTAGCAGTTTTCCAAGCATTGCCCTTTGATGCTATCCGTCTCTTTGATGAGCAAGGCAATGAATACTGGTCAGCTCGTGACCTTCAGGAATTGCTTGGATACCTAACATGGGAAAGATTTGAAGACGCTCTCGAACGAGCATCAATAGCCTGTAACAATAGCGGAGAAGAGCCTTCAGGTCATTTCGTCAACGCCGCGAAGCCAATAATTTCAGGAAAAGGAAGAGAGCAAGATATTAAAGACTACCATCTTACTCGTTATGCCTGTTACCTTACAGCACTAAACGGCGATCCTCGTAAACCAGAAATATCGGCTGCTCAAACTTACTTTGTAATGAGAACAAGAGAGGCAGAGCAGAAACAACTCACACTGCAAAGGAGTACATTCATCCGTGCTTTGTGTGATCCGCAAGAATTGCGTCAAGCAATCGTATCTCATGAAGGAAAGATACAAGGACTAAAAGGCGACGTTCAAATCTTGGAGAAAGAGGCAACCTTGCTCCAAATGAATGAAGAATTTCTCTATCCTGAGCAAGCTACACCAAGAAAAATGAGTAGTGATCCAATTGAGCAAGCAATTTATGAGTACCTTTCAACTAAGAAAGTACAACTTATGGCTAGCCAACTACGATCATGTTACACCATTAAGGACATGCCTACTGTGTACATAGCCCGAATTTGTATGCATATGGTAAAGAATGGACTCTTGCAAAAGATAGATCCTATCCATCCACAAACCGCTTGTAGATTTTTCGTGTAGTTTACCGGAGCCAATAAAACATCAGTCAAGGGACCTGGAAGGAGACGGGTCCCTTTTTGTTGCCATCAAAGTTACACAAGGTATTCCCCTCGCAAGGTGGTATGCAAACTATCCTATACCGTTGACAACTGAACAATAATATTCTAAAATGTTCGATACTATTTACAGCTTCCAACGAACAAGGGATAGAGCCATGACTGAAGACATTCCAATGAAGAAATGCACAGGACCATGTGGGCAAGAGTATCCTGCTACTTCTGAGTACTTCAACTCTGATAAAAACGGAAAATATAAACTAAAAGCTAGATGTAGAGAATGTTTAAGTACTTACAGCAAAGAACGTAACAAACGTCCAGAAATAAAACTAAGAGCACAAGAACGTGAAAAAATACGCACAAGACAATATAAAAGCAATTTAGAGCGCAGATCAAAACAAGCTGCACGTAAAAAAGAACGTTACCATAACGATACAGAATATCGAACACGAAAACTTGCCATAGATAAAGCTTATCATAATCGTCCTGAAGTGAAAGAACGAAAACATGCTTATAATCAAGAATATGGCAAAGAATACCGCAAACGCCCAGAAGCACGAGAAAAACGTCGAACTAGAGACAATGCAAGAAACCATCGTCCAGATATACGCGCAAAAAGATTAATCAAATTTCAAGAATACCGTAACCGTCCAGAAATACAAGAACGCAGACGTGCCTACAAAAAATATTACAACAAACGCCCAGAAGTACAATTAATGAGCCGTACTTATAATCATACCAAACGTGCCCTTAACAGATCAGTCAAAGGTACCCATACCCATGAACAAATCCAAGAAAAGCTTAAAAAGCAAAAGCACAAGTGCTACTACTGCAAAGCTCGACTTAGAAAAATCAAAGGTAGATACATTTACCACATTGAACACACCTTCCCACTCAGCCGCGTAGTAGGGACCGATATACCAGCCAATAGCATTGACTACCTCGTGCTCTCATGCCCTACTTGCAACCTCAGTAAAGGCGATAAGTTCCCTTGGGAATGGGCAGAAGGTGGAAGACTCTTATAAATATTAAGCCAAGTTACACAAGACATCATTGCCCAATGGTTGTGCTTTTCCCTATTGACGTGCGAGTTACAATAAATGCATTAAAACGTGTAGTTTTTATACAAGATTTGAAAGGATTTCAAGCATGAAACAACAATTTATGCTCCTCTTTGGATTGATCATTCTTACAGGAACAATTCTGGCTTGCGGAGAGAGTAACACAGGCACAACTGCTAACAATACTGGTAGCAGCACTACAACAAACGCTAGTAACAAACCAACTCAGCACTTCAAGATAGGTGATACTGTCAACGTCGGCTCTATCTGGCAAATTGTCGTAAGCAACGTCCGAACAGTACCACCGGGCCAATTTGACACACTCAAGTCTGGAGATGCCTACACAGGCATTGATGTCACCTTTAAGAACATCTCCAACAAAGAAGAGAGCCTTTATGGAGATGCTGATTGGACTCTGAAGGATACATCAGGACAAAAATACAATAATGCCTATGTCTCTGATTTCCCCAATGCTCCAGAGGGCAAAGTAGAACCTGGTGATCCTGCCAAGGGATCACTCATTTTTGAAGTACCGAGCACTACTAAACAATTTACGCTGGCATTTGAAAATAACTCTTTCACTTCAGGCCAAACCATATGGGATTTATCTACATCTTGACATCTCTGCTATACTGGAAACCGCATGATGGTACCGACTCAAGAGGAAACAAAAAAGAGCCCTTACTGGCAAGAACGGGGGCTCTTTTTTGTGGGAACTTTCATTCAATTCATGGGAATATTTGCCCAATTTGTGAGAAATGAAAGCTCTATTTGGGAACATGCCCAATGAAAAAAGAGCAACTGGACTCTGGCAAACAGTTGCTCTTTTTTTGCTTCTCAAGAAAGGAGACAATAGCCATGAGCAGTATAGCACACTTTCAAAACTAATCTTGATACTTCTTTGCCTGTTGACTCCACAAATAAGGCCAATACTTCTTTGATGCCTTGCTACTCTTTTGCTGACAATGCCTTTACGCGATCTTCTTCAGTGTAATATCTACGATTAGAAGCTTTCCGCTTAGCTTTAAGTATGCCCAACCTATCCCAACGCTGCAAAGTCTTTACTGAAACCCCCACAAGCTTAGCAAACTCAGTTGCATTGTATATTTTTTCTTCCATACACACATACTAACACCCTTGCACACTTCTGTCTAGATGTGCTATAATCACTTATGAACACTTATACACACAAATAAAAGGACAAAAATCATGAGTGATATTCCAATAAAGAAATGCACCGGCGCGTGTGGACAAGAGTATCCTGCTACTATTGAATACTGGCATCGCAAAAATGGAGGTAAATATGGATTTTGTGCCAAGTGTAAAGCATGCGTAAACGAAGAAAAAGCAAATCAATATAGCGATCCAGAAAAACGCAATAAAGTACTAAAAATCAATAAAAATAGCTACCATAAACCTGATGTACATGAACGTATTCTTGCTCAAAAGAAAGAATACAGTAGTCAACCAGAAGTGAAAACACATAGAGAAACTTATAACAAAGAATACTACACAAACAACAAAGAATATATTCAAAATCAACATAAAGGATATTATAATCTTCCTGAAATAAAAGAACACAGAAAAAACCAAAGTAAAAAATATCTAAATAGACCAGATATACGTGAGCATAAACAAAATTACCGCAAAACATATATGAATCGACCAGGAATGAAAGCACATAGAAAAGCTTACATTGAAAAATACTATAATCGGCCAGGAATGAAAGAACGCAAGAAAGCTTATATGCAAAAATATCTTAAAGAATACATGCTTAGACCTGGAATACGTGAACGTATGTATGCTATTGGACACGCCTACCGTGCTCGTAAAAAATCTATTAAAGGCACGCATACCCCACAACAAATTCAAGATCAACTAAAACGACAAAAGCATAAATGCTACTATTGTCAGAAAAAATTCAATAAAATTAAAGGTCAATCACAATATCATATTGAACATACATTCCCTATTTCTCGTGTTGCTGGTACTGACATCCCTGCCAATAGTATTGAATATCTAGTATTAGCATGCCCTACATGCAACACAAGTAAAGGAAACAAATTTCCTTGGGAATGGCCTCAAGGCGGAAGATTATTGTAATCAACCTTAAAACATGACTTCTAAAACTGAGAGTCCCTATATCTTTTTACTTGTTGTGACCACAGATAAGGCCAATATCGCTTACTGGCTTCCGTGAGATACACAGAATTAACCTCCATATCTTCGATACTCTGTGGAAATACCCTCCAGTGTGATTTCTTGGCACCTTTGGTTACAGGTTCTGGCATATGAGCTTGTACCCAACCATTTTTAATCCAATGCCTCACAGTCTTCATGCTCACATGATAAATCTCACTTACCTGACGTACCGTGTAATAATCCTTTTGTACACGGATGTTATTTAACGTGATGTGTTGCATACATATGAATGTCCTTTCTGTAAAATATGATGGCTCCCTGGTGGTAGTGAGAGTGTCAAATTAACCAGGAAGCCAAACTAAGGAGACTAATCCTTTGCAAAGGTATGAATAGTATAGCATGGGTTGCAAACTACTCTATATCGCAATGAGA
>DASWFI010000009.1:0-2950 GCA_036394315.1 Patescibacteria group bacterium | reverse complement strand
CAAGTTGCGAGTCAGCTTCTACCTAGGGTTACACCTGAGAAGATACATAAAGAGGTTTCTCATTGCCTTGGGCTGGATCAAGACACCCGCTTGTACACACTCAAACATTTATGGATGGTACAACTACCTATTCCTGCAATACACTTGTGGCTGGCCTTGTTCTTCAATCTACTCCTGTAGATTGGTGGTGCTTATATTGGATTCATGGAGACTCAGATCCTAGCATCTACAGTGGAGCTGGGGGTCTTTTGGGACATACACACATCCCCTGTACATGGCCAGGTTTCCATCTCTCTCCCACTCATCCAATTGAAGCGCTGTAGGCGGGATAATGGTTCTGGGTGTGACCCGCCTATATAAGCCAGTTTTGGCCCTCAGAACATCACAGTCATTACAAGTCAGGAGTCCCACTACTGGCATGCTTTTTTGATCAGATTTACAAAAACCCATTTTCTACATCCTCCAAACTATGGCTACTGGGACGTATCATACATCGTTGGAAAGGTCTGGATGAGGAGATTGCGGCGCCGTTGGAATCGAAGGAAACGGTTCAGTAATGATGGAGTAATTCCGAGAACAAGTTTGTCAAGATGGATCTTAAGGGGGGATTGACTCTGGAAGTCTATCCGGGCCTTTTGGAGGGTTGGAATTGCGACGTACGGATGCCTAGGATGTTTCCATAGACTCTGCCGAAAGGGGGATGGACCCTCTCATTGGAAATATGTATGGAGGTTTCAAGAAAGCCCGGTCAATATTGGGCTCCTTCGTATTTTCCCTATATCTCCTCTTCCACACATCGAATTCTGGACAAATTTGGTATCTACAGAAAGCTATCATCGAGGAATATCCAACACTACTTAGGGCGAGGCGATTGGACAAGAACTCATGGAGAACGTGGGAAGTTACTGGTATTAATCATTTGACACAAGCGGTAATGAATGGGGTTTTCCTAATCCGGTTGGACTGTCGCTGGATGTCCTTCCACTCTTCAAGGGTTCTCCTTCGATTCTCGATCATTTCTGAAGGGATTTGGGATGTTTTAGAGGTTAAAGAATGGGTTTCACTAGTAGGATTTCAAGGATTTAGGGATTTGTAGTGTGGAAATCATTTTGTAGGCTGAAAGCGGGTTGTAGGCGATGCATATTGACAGCTAGGAGTCATATTTTTGAGTGTGATAATCGGTTTTCCATATATACCAGAACATAAGTTACATGTACATTAGCATCTACTTCTGAATTGACTAAGGATTCCCCTCTGAATCTCTGAATTGTCTGTGCACAAGGAAAGTCGAGGATCTCTAGTCCTGAATTGGCAGTTGTAAAGGGTCTCCAGAGTGAGCTGCAGCTGTAGTTCCAATTACAGGAAAGGATCAGCTTTCTAGGAGTAAAAGGATTAGGGTTTTTATTGAGTTTGGTTCAGACGGTTTAGGGCTAAGTGACTGGCTGGAAAGTTTGATTGGAGAAGATTGAAGAAGTATCAGTTGCCTGTTGAACCAGATACAGGAGGTCTGCCTTGGTTTTTTTGGTCCTACTTCTCCTCGGTTCAGTATCGGGAGTAGTGTGGATTTGGTTGGGTTGATTAGGAGCACGGCTCTGAGTTTCTCCCCGTCTACACCGGGTCTGCTAAGTTGTCTCAGAGCTTTTATGGGGGTATCATAATCATGATTCTAACTAAGGGAAAACCAGTTCCCTTAGCATGGGAATTTATATACATTGGTTGGGGGAGTCACAAGAGTGACTTCCACAACATTACCCAAAATGGGCCGAAAATGTGTCACAGGACTGTGACGGGTGTGACATGTGACACATCCCGGTGCAGAGCGTGACAGATTCTAGATGCATTCCAGTGAAGCCCTCAGGAAGCATGCACTCCACAGTCCTAAAATACAAGTTCTCATGTAGAGACCCATTGGTTTTGTTGGGGCAGGATGGAATGACTTTGACCTATTTACCCATATGCTGATCTGACTTGAGAACCAGAGAGCAGAGAAGAAGGGAAGAACATCTCACTGTATTTACAATGCAACCAGAGAAGAAGCATGGTCAATATTGATGCATTTGCATAACCGACCATACCCAGTGTGGTAAGCTACCATGAGTTGATTCCCACAGTGAACCTTACATATGGAACCTGGTTTTGTACTAAACTTGTACATGTATTACTCAAAAACTTGGATGATCACTAGATGGCCATGGTGCACTATAAGTACCAATGAACTTGATGTTACATCAGTTTGTAACACCTTGTAATGCATGTCTTAAACTCATAACACTCTTGCAATGCACAATAGTGTCAACTTGTTGTAGGCGGGAAAATGGTTCGATGCATATCCCACCTATGGAGACTAGTTTCGGTCATTGGAATACATCACTATTATCACAGGTTGAGAATCCCATCATAGGGAGGATTTTTGCTGGAAATCCCAACATTCGGTTCTTTAGATGCCTTCCAAATCGGGACGTAATTAGTTCATAAAATCCGCCTAATTCTCACGATCCTAATGGTGGGACATACATCCGGATTGGTGGACTATTGAAGGAGAAAAGACTATTTTCTGGTCGATTACCAAATTAGGAAGGTCTGTGCGCAGGGTGATCCGGAAAGGGTCGTTGGCACTGTCCAGGATGTCGTACAAGGAGCTTACTCAGCATGGAATCCATCCAAGTCTAGGGGTTCATCATTTATTTCTAAAAAGAGACAAGTTTCACTCAGAATCAGCCGGCTTCACATTGGCCATCACTTGTTTGCTTCATATCTCCCCCTCTTCTTAATGGATTTCAGTCAAGTTTTTGATATCGCTGGAAAGCTATTGTCAAGGAGAATCCAATGCTGTATGTTATGAAGGGCAGGGATTACTTCTTCTGGAAAACATCGGCAATTACCGAAATTGCGCCACCCGGATCATCTTGGAGCCATTTGGTATATCCAATCCGGATTTATCCTTTCTGGA
>DASWFI010000008.1:0-6983 GCA_036394315.1 Patescibacteria group bacterium | reverse complement strand
TTTGCTGAAATTTTCGAAAAGACTAAAGTAAAAGTTTTTAAAGCTTATATCGATCGAATCGATCTGGAGAATGGCAAAGTGGTGACCGACTCGAGAATTCTGTCCTTCGATTATTTGGTGATCGGCCTGGGCAGCATGGCGGATTTTTACGGCATACCGAATTTAGACAAGCATGGCTTCACGCTTAAAAGTCTGGAAGACGCGATCATGATCCGCAATCGCATCGAGGATTTGGTGGTGAAAAAAGACAGTGGCCAGATTATTATTGGCGGCGGCGGCTTTGCCGGCACTGAATTTGCCGGCGAAGTTCACAATCTCCTGAAGCATGAATGCAAATATCATAATAAGGATTTAAAAAGTTTTAAGGTTTTGATTGTGGACGGGGGCACCAATTTTTTCTCCGGGCTTTCTGAAAAAGTCTCCCTTATCGTGTCTGCCCGTATAGCGGCTATGGGAATCGATGCCAAATTTTCGACACTTATTACTGAAGCCGGTAAAGATTATGTGATGCTGAACAATAAAGAGCGGGTGAATTGCGACCTTTTGATCTGGACCGGGGGCGTTCGATCCTGCCGCTTGCCTGTGGATGTGGATCTGGATCGGGATAAGAAAGACCGGACAGCAGTTGAGAGCAGTTTGAATTTAAAAAAATATCCGCAAGTATTCCTGGCAGGCGATAATACCTGCGTCATCGATCCGAAAACCAAAAAACCTGTGGCCCAAACCGCTCAGGAAGCGATAAATCAAGGTAAATACGCGGCTAAAAATATCTATCGGAGTATTTATCAAAAATCGCTACTGTCTTATCATCCAGGTCCTGTAATATTCGTCATCCCAGTCACGGGAAAATTTGCAGTCATGTATACGCCAACTTTGATTATTTCTGGTTTTTTCGGATGGGTCATCCGTAAAGCCGCAGACTTGCGATATTTTTTTTCAATCCTTCCGTGGCTGACAGCGATCAAATACTGGCTTTTCGAAAACAAGATATTTATGAAGAACGACTAGAATGAAATCAATTTTTATTAGTCACGTATTCAGCGTATTAAATCAAGAGTCTTTTCCCGTAATTGGAACGCCACAATCTGCTTTGATTTTTGCATTGTTATTTACTGCGGTCGTATTTTCTTTGTACTTAATTGTTGATCATTTGTCCAAGCCCAGAAAGAATCAGATTACAGCTAAAAACGAGCCTGTTTTTCTTAAGGTATTGATTGGTCTTGTTGCGCTGGGGGAAATGTCAGTCGCATGGGATATGTGGTGGCATGGAGCAATCGGCCGGGATAATTTTTTTATTGCGCCGCACCTCTTACTTTATTCCTCTGCTGCCATTGGAGTAATTTTAGCTTTTTATGTTTGGCGCCATAGTCGCGACATAGTCTGGAAGCATATCGCATTCGTTCTTTTGTTTATTCCCACTTCAGTAGTGATTGATAATTATTTTCACGCAGTCTATGGGGTTGAAAATTATGCCAGTCCATTGAGGCTATCCTGGAGCCCGGGGCATTTTTTGCTTGCAGTTTCGGTTTTGGTATCCTTGTTATTGTTCTTAGTGGTTTTATTTAAATTTCGCAAAACTAACGATTTTAGTTTTTTTGGCAATTTGTGCTGGGGCGGGATATGGGTGATTGTTTTCTTTTTACTGATGCCATTCCATCCGACTGAAGGATGGGGTCAAATTGCGGGGTTTGCAGGCAGTGGAGTTTTGGCTTTGGGTTACGTCCTAATTGTTTTGTCCGCACAGAAAACTATGAGAGGTCGAATAGATGGCACACTCATGACTATGGTTTTTTTACTGTTCGTATTGGTCGCATATGGTAAGGAAAGAGCTCCTCAAATTGTAATGTTGCCGCATGACAGGGTGCCCAATTGGCTTTTGGTATTTGCTTTTTTAGCCCCTGCAATTTTACTTGATTTAACCAAGGACAGATTTCCCATGTGGGTCCGCGGTTTGCTGGCGGGTACGGTTTGGTCAACTATCTTATTTGGATTTTCTACAAATTTTTTCGCTCCCCAGTTCCAATATGGTCTGACTGAGATATTTACTGCCATTAATTTTTCCGCCATGGGTGGCTTGGTCGCCGGTAGTATCTTTGGTCTCTTTCACTTCGAGGACGAGAAACCTATTGAAAAAATCCTGAAAAAATGGTAGTATAGCCGGATGAATTCAGGATTTTGGGATAAATTAAAAAAGCCGATATTCGTGCTGGCTCCTATGGCTAATGTCACGGATGCATCCATGCGCCAACTGATTGCCAAATACGGTAAGCCGGATGTTTTTTGGACTGAATTTGTATCCGTGGATGGACTTGTTTCCGCAGGTAAGGATAAACTCTTGGTGGATTTTTGGTATTCGAAAGAAGAGCATCCGATAGTGGCTCAAGTATTTGGCGCCAAACCGGAAAATTTTTTGAAAGTTGCCAAGCTAATTAAGGATCTGGGTTTTGACGGCATGGACATAAATATGGGTTGTCCGGATCGTGCGGTTTTGAAACAGGGTGCAGGCGGGGCTTTGATAAAAAATCCCGTCTTAGCAAAAGAAATTATTTTGGCAGCCCAGGAAGGTATGGGGGATTTGCCGGTCTCAGTAAAAACTCGCACTGGATTTGGAAAAGATGCGCTCGAAGAGTGGCTACCTCACTTGTTTGAGGTAAAGCCTGCCTTAATCACTATTCATGCCCGTACGGTCAAGGAATTGTCCCTGGTGCCTGCCAAGTGGGATCAGGTGACATTGGCTGTGCAGATGGCAAATTCTCTGCCTCCAACTGATCGCCCGCTGATCTTCGGTAATGGTGATGTTATGAATGTGCTGGAAGCAGAACAGAGGGTATCCCAAACCGGCGCTGATGGCGTGATGCTGGGCCGTGCTATTTTCGGTAACCCTTGGCTGTTCAGCAAAACCAAGGACATAAACAATATTTCAATTGAAGAAAAATTATCCGTGATGCTGGAGCACACGTTTTTGTTTGAGAAAATGTTTGTGGGCCAGCCAATCGGTAGCAAAAGTTTCGAGGTTATGAAAAAACATTATAAAGCTTACGTTAACGGCTTTGACGGCGCCAAAGAGCTGCGGCTGAAACTCATGGAAGCAAAAGATTCAAAGCAAATAGAAACTTTGGTTCAGCAATTTTTAATTTCCCAAAAAGTGCAAGCGTAACGCTAAGCGGTTTTTTTATTAGTTTTTTACTTCTTGCTTTTCGGGTTCGATCGTCGGCTCGCGCTCGTAGTCGCATTCTTTATTTGAACACTTGAGGGTGCCATTTTTGGTTTCCATGAGCAAGTCGCCGGAGGTCGGGCATTTCTCGCCAGTGGGCTTGCCATTCATCAGGAATTTACATTGCGGATATTTGGAACAGGAATAGAAAATTCCGCGCTTGGATCGGCGCTCCACCATTTCACCCTCACCGCACTTAGGGCAGGTAACACCTGTGCCTTTTTGAATTTTTTTGATGCCTTTGCAATCCGGATAGCCGGAGCAGCCCAGGAAAGCGCCGAACCGGCCGAATTTTACGATCATGGGCTTGCCGCATTTTTCGCAAATCTCACCGCTGTTTTCTTCGATCATTTTCTGCTCTTCCGGCATGGGCCGCGTGAATTTACATTCCGGATAATTGGAGCAAGCCACAAATTTGCCGAACCGGCCGAATTTAATCTGAAGAGGATGTCCAGACAGGGGACATTTTTCATCCAGAATTTCCACGTGCTTTTCCACCTCTTTTTCTTTAATCTTCAGATTTTCATGGAAAGGCCCGTAAAATTCACGGATGACCGGCACCCACTCTTTCTCCCCGGCGGCGATTTCATCCAAATCTTCTTCCATGCGCGCTGTGAATTCCAAATCCACAACCTTGGGGAAATGCTCGACTAAAATATCATTGACTATAAAACCCATTTCCGTGGGATGGTATTTTTTGTCGATTTTATTTACGTAGTCGCGTTCCTGGATCGTGGTCAGAGTCGGCGCGTATGTGGACGGGCGCCCAATCCCATGCTCTTCCAGCGCTTTGATCAGAGTGGCGTCAGTGTATCGGGGCGGCGGCTGGGTAAAATGCTGTTTGGGAATAATTTTTACAACCTTCGGCTTATCACCGACTTTTAAGTCTGGCAGCAAACCTTCTTCTTCGGCTTCTTCTTCATCTGTGCCTTCCAGATAAACTTTCATAAACCCGTCGAATTTTATGACCTGGCCCGTGGCCCGGAAAGAATATTTCTTATTCCCTACAATTTCTATATCCACTGCTGTCTGGTCAAACACCGCTTCTGGCATTTGCGTGGCCAGGGTTCGTTTCCAGATCAAATCATAAAGCCGGTATTGGTTGCGGTCCAGATGATCCTTCACGCTCTCGGGATCGCGCATAAGATCCGTCGGCCGGATAGCTTCGTGCGCTTCCTGGGCATTTTTGGATTTGGAAGCATATTTGCGCGGCTCATCCAAAAGATAATCCTTGCCAAAGCGATCTTTGATTGTGTCGTAAGCAGATTTAAGCGCGAATTCTGAAAGGTTCACCGAATCCGTACGCATGTAGGTAATCAAACCGGTGGGGTTGCCTTCACCCAGCTCAACGCCTTCATATAATTGCTGGGCATACATCATGGTTTGTTTGGCGGAAAAGCCCAATTTGCGCGCCGCTTCCTGCTGCAGCGTCGAAGTGATAAAAGGAGCCGCGGGATTTCGTCGGACTTCTTTTTTAGTAACGTCCGTAACTACTCCTGGTTGGTTGGCCAAGTCAGCCACGATTTTGTGGGCGGCCACTTCAGTTTTGATTCCCAGTTTATCTAAAGTCTTATCATCGATTTTATTCAGCCGGCCTATAAAATTCCCATCTTTATTAAAGGTGGCTTCAATGCTCCAGTATTCCTGGGGTTTGAATTTATGGATTTCCCGTTCCCGGTCCACGACGAGCCTCACTGCCACAGACTGGACTCTGCCCGCAGAAAGGCCGCGTTTAACTTTTTTCCAGAGGAATGGTGAAAGTTCATAGCCAACCAGCCGATCTAAAACCCTGCGTGCTTGCTGGGCATCCACCAGATGCAGATCCAGATCGCGCGGATGTTCCAAAGCTGCATCGATCGCGGTCTTCGTAATTTCATGAAAAGCAATTCGCTTTATATCTTTATCTTTCAGCCCCAAAGCAAACTTCAAATGCCAGGCAATAGCCTCGCCTTCGCGGTCCTCGTCAGTCGCCAGGATTATTAATGGAGCATCTTTGGCGAGTTTTTTTAGTTCCGCTACTTTCTTTTTGGCTTTCGGCGGGATGACATATGTGGGTTCAAAGTCATGTTCGATATCAATTCCCATTTTGCTTGTGGGCAGATCGCGGATATGACCAAAAGACGCCTCGACTTTGTATTCTCCGTCGAGGAACCTGCTTATTGTTTTGGCTTTAGTTGGGGATTCAACAATAACTAACGATTTTGCCATGGGTAAAATAAATAAAATTGCGTACAAATCGCACGCGACTTTCTAATTGTGCTGTAGAAGTATAGGGCTTGTCAAGTTTATTTTCTGTAATATCGTTTTTGTTTCTTGATCGTTGGCCCATCGAGGACAACATAAATCATCAATAATCACAGGCTTTAACTCGATTTTTTTAATTTCATTTTTTTCAAAAGTTACAAGCAAAGTTAGACCCTCTCTTGTTTCCTGACTCCACATTTGATCAAACACAAAATTTCCTAAACTATAGAAGATCCATTTGCCTTTGTATTGTTCAATTGTTTGAACCCAATGAGGGTGCTCGCCGATAACTAAATCCGCACCGGCGTCGATGGCGGCATGGGCGAAATCAATTTGTTTTTGCGTAGGTTTCCGAGTGTATTCTGTGCCCGCATGCATGTTCACGATCACCACGTCCGCCGTGTGCCCTTTCATGTCGAGAATATCCTGTTTGAGCTGCGAGAAGTCATTATAATTTTTGATATAGCGGCTAGTGCTTTTGCCCCCGTCATTGTAGGCGGTATAGCTGTAAGATAAAAAACCATATAGCGTGCCATTGCGTTTGATCACGGGGACTGGCGGCGGTTGCGTGGAACTTAGGGTTCCAGTGGGGATGATGCCATTGTTTTGCAGCAGCTGAATCGTGTAGTCCAAGCCTTTTTGTCCTTGATCGAATGCGTGATTGTTGGCGGTTGATAAGATATCAAACCCCGCAAATTTTAGTCCTTCAATGCTTTTAGGGTCAGCATTAAACACCAGACTGCCTTCAACAGAATGGTTACCGGTGTCGTTGAATGGCGATTCTAGATTCGCAAAAGCGATGTCAGCATTTTTGGAAACATCCGTAGTTTTTTGGAATGGCCAGGTGTAATCGTTATTTTTTATCATTCGGCCTGCGACGTTGCGGGAAAGCATGATATCGCCTGCAAGAAACAAGGTTGTAGTGGGCGGGGAGTAGTTTGTAACTGGAGCTGGCGAGGGATTGCCAGGTATCAGCGCCGGTTTTGGTTTCAAAGCAAAAACAATTATTCCCGCGAGTAAAATAATGAATGCACCAAGAAACAATTTACCTAATTTTGACATATTTGGCTCCGTCTAAATTTTTCATGCGGCCTTTCATCTCCAGTAAGTCAGATTGGCATTGATCAATGATGGAGTAAGATTTACTGTTTATAACTTCGATTTGCCTGCGTGTTACTTCAGCGAATGATTGCTCTGGATTGATTTTTTGTTTATTTGCTATAATTTGACTAATACCTTTAGCTGATAGACCAGCAGGCAGATTACTCGTTGCCATTGCCTTGCAGGCCTTAACAAAGCTGCCCAAGCTTGGCGGAAATATCTATGTAAAGTTCACTTTTGATCTTTAAATGGTTCACTTTTCATTTTTTAAATGACAGCTAGGTTAGTATGTTGACAAGGGGGCGGTTTTGTGATAATATGCCTCGTTGATCGTTAACAATATAATACAGAAATTCGCTAAAGATTACGAATGCCTGTTTAAATAACAGCGGATTCCCCCTTAGTATTCTTTACCCTATCTACA
>DASWFI010000007.1:0-80547 GCA_036394315.1 Patescibacteria group bacterium | reverse complement strand
TGACTTTGCTACAGTTACGGAAGAAGAAATTACACGAGTTGAAAAATTGCTTAACAACCGGCCAAGAAAATCCTTGAAATACCAAACTCCGTTAGAAGTCTTTAAGAAGGGCTGTTGCACTTAGTTGTTGAATTCGCGTATAATGAAGATCGGCTTAGAACCGATTTTTATTTTACCTTAATCATAAAACTTATGTTTGATCCAGTTTCAATAATCAAAGCTGTTGGCTATATAGGTCTGTGCGGCATCATTTTTGCAGAGTCTGGATTATTTTTCGGATTTTTTCTGCCCGGAGACAGTCTTCTATTTACAGCAGGATTCCTGGCTTCGCAGGGATTTATGAATATTTATGTGCTCGTGCCTTTGCTTTTTATTGCCGCTGTATTGGGCAACAATGTCGGCTATGCTTTTGGTTATCGAATCGGTCCGGCATTTTTTAACAAACAAGATTCCTTTTTTTATAAAAAGGGTTATATCGAGAAAACTGAAAAGTATTTCCAAAAATACGGCGGCAAAACCATCGTCATCGCCCGCTTCATTCCTGTGGTCCGGACTTTTGCTACTATTCTGGCGGGGATCGCAAAGATGGATTATAAAAATTTCGTTTTTTACAATATCGTCGGAGCCTTCCTATGGACAGTCGGTCTTACAGTGCTGGGTTATTTTTTGGGCAATACCATCCCAAACATCGATCGCTATATCGTACCTATGGTCTTGGTGATAATAGTCGTTTCGATTTTGCCCGGTTTGTGGCAATTGTTTTCCATGCTCCGCTCTCGAAAATAATTTTTTTATTATCTAAATATATTCGTGGCGTAAGAGCCGACCAAACTTAAACCCATTTTTGTATGGGAGCCAAGTATGTTGGCGTTATGGTCCGGACTAACTCTCCATGCTTCAAAAAGTTTTGGGGCAGTGGTATAGCCGCGAGCGACATTTTCAGCATCACAGGTGGTAAGCCCTGCCTGACAGCGCTGGTAGAATTTTGAACCATTCTCCCCGATATGGCTCAGGGTCGCAGTTGCATTCATCCAAGTCGAATGCTCAGATGCCACGGCAGTTAAAGCGCTGTCGTATGACAAAGCGTTTAAACCATTAGATAGGCGATAGTTATTCATCAGACACAAAAATTGAGTGCTGAGATCTCCAGTATTGCAGCTGATGAGAGAAGGTGAGGGGACCGTCACTGGCGTGGGCTTAGGAGGTACTGAAGGAGGTGTTACGACTTTACGCTTAATAGTTTTGGCTGGGTTGTTGTTTTTGGATGCTGACTGAGAAACTACCGGCGGCGGAGTTACTTGCTCAGGAATTACTTGAGCAGAGGCTTCTATGGCCTTAGTTTCTGTTTTGGGCGGCGTTAATTTATTTGGTTTCTCTGTTGTTGATACGACGTTGTTAGCGCTGACCGTGGCCCACTCAGGTTTGTGGGGCCTATACAAAAAAACTAATAAAACAGCACACAATAGTATAAGGATACTGAAAAATTGGGGAAATTTTTTCATTGCCTAAAAATGATAGCATATTTAAATTCCTAGCCGAAGCAAACATCCTTTTTCTTATTCTATGGTATAATGTTAGAGAACAAATGGATATCCAGAAACAAATACAACAACTTATAAAAGGTGAAGTTAAATCCGATCAGGAAACCCTGACCGCTTTTAGTAGAGATGCTTCTATTTATAAAATTAAGCCGCAAATGGTGGTTTATCCCAAGGATTCACAGGACCTGCAGGCTTTGATTAAATTCGTGGCTGAAGCCAAAAATCACGGTGAAAATTTGTCTCTGACAGCCAGAGCAGCCGGCACAGATATGACCGGCGGTCCTTTGAGCGAATCGATCGTGGTTTCTTTTATGAAATATTTTAATCATATAAAAAAAATCGGACGCGATTACGCGGTGGTGGAGCCTGGAGTTTATTACCGTGATTTTGAAAAAGAAACCATGAAGCGAAATTTATTGCTGCCCAGCTATCCGGCTTCACGGGAATTGTGCGCTATCGGCGGAATTGTGTCGAACAATTCAGGGGGCGAGTTGAATTTGATTTATGGCAAGACTGAACGATACGTGCAGGAAATCAAAATGGTCTTAGCCGATGGCAAAGAATATACTTTCAAGTCTCTGACCATGCCGCAACTCGGGCAAAAGAAAAATGCCCCAGGATTGGAAGGGGTGATTTACCGGAAGATGTTTGATCTGATCGATCAAAATTACGCCTTGCTAAAGGCAGCGAAGCCGCAGGTTTCGAAAAATTCAGCAGGATATTATCTTTGGAATGTTTACGATAAGGAACAAGGAACATTTGACCTGACCAAAATGATCGTGGGCTCGCAGGGGACCCTGGGTATGATTACGGAAGTGAATCTCAAACTGGTCAAGCCCAAGACCCGCGAACATTTACTGGTGATTATGCTCCAGGATTTGCACCAACTACCGGAAATAGTCAATCATCTTCTGAAATTCAATCCGCAGAGCATAGAATCGTACGATGATCATACTTTCAAAGTAGCCATGAAAATTTTGCCCGATATCGTGGCGCGGCTGAAAGGTAACGCGATCAAGTTGTTTTTCAGCTTTCTGCCCGAGCTTTGGATGACGATCACCGGCGGTATTCCCAAACTGGTGCTTTTGGCAGAATTTTCATCCGATGAGGACGCCGACGCGATCGAACGGGCAAAAGAAGCGCAGCAAAGTTTGGAAGAATTTCATATCAGGAGCAAATTGATCCTGGATGATCGTGATGCGCAGAAATACTGGGTAATCAGGCGTGAAAGCTTTAATATGCTGCGCCACCATGTCCGGGGCATGCGGACCGCGGCGTTTATCGATGATTTCGTGGTTAAGCCCGAAGTTTTGGGCGAATTTTTACCAAAACTCTACGAGATTTTAAACAAGTACAACTTACTTTATACAATTGCCGGGCACGTGGGAGATGGCAATTTTCACATTATCCCGCTGATGAAACTAGTGGACCCGACGGCTGCAGAAGTAATCCGGAAATTGGGCGAAGAAGTTTATCAATTGGTTTTTGAATATAAAGGATCGATGACAGGTGAACACAATGACGGATTAGTCCGCAGCCCTTATTTGGAGAGGATGTACGGAGGGCCAGTTTACCGGTTATTCGAGGAAACCAAAAAAATCTTCGATCCGCAGGGGATATTTAATCCTGGGAAAAAAGTTAATTCTTCCATTGATTACGCCATGAATCATCTGGATTTTAGTAAATAGACCCTCACCCCGGGCAGTCCCCGACAGCTGGTGAGGTAGAGAGCATCTCTCCCGGGAAGAGAGGGGAGTTATAATTTGAAGAAACTCAAAATCGATGAGACTGGCTCATGAAAATTACATAGTATCCAAGGATGTGATCGATCGCGGAATGCAAGACTGGAGCATCAACGTTTTTGATGCCCTTAAAAATCCGCACAATCTCACGATCGCTCTAACGGTCGGTATAAGCTTCCTAATAGTGATCGCGTTTTATTATTGGTTTGCCACTTCCAGAGCCGGAATTATTTTTAACAGGAAAATTCAAACGCTGGAGCCTGCGGGACACGTAATGGTCCGGATCGCTTTAGCAGGTTCGTTTATAGCATCGGCATATTTCAATTCATTTTTGGGACCAGAAATTCCGCTTGCTTCGCTTCCTTTCGGGCAATTGCTTCAGCCAGTGCTTCTCGGGGTCGGACTTTTATTAGTAGTCGGGCTGTTTACGGAAGTAGCCAGCATTGTCGGTTTCATCATTTTAGTCCTGACAGCACGGGTTTATAAGGACTACATGATCACTTATTTTAATTATTTCGGGGAATTTTTAGCCTTGATTTTTTTTGGCTCGCGGGTTTTTTCTTTCGACAGCTTGATTGCGTCGTCCAAATCCTGGATGGATAAATATAAGGAATGGGAAATTCCCCTGATTAGGATTAGTTATGGCATCTCTGTGCTTTATCCGGCGATTACTATAAAAATCCTTCATGCCACTATTATGGTCCAAATCGCTGAACAATATAAATTAACCCAAATTCATTGGCTGTTTCCATCGGATCCGCTTCTGATCTCTCTGGGCACAGGCGTAGCTCAGATTGCAGTCGGGTTGGCAATTATTTTTGGTTTTGCCACAAGGTTTAATGCTTTCGTAACTTTTGTTCTATATGTAATGTCTATATTATTTTTCAAAGAAGCGGTCTGGCCGCACTATATTCTGCTGGCTTTAGCCTTGTATCTGGTTATAAACAATGGCGGGGGATACAGTATTGACCGCTGGATTGAGAATCTACGGATTAAAAAATTAGGATTGAAATTAAAAAAATAAGATCAGGAAACTTATTAACCTGATTGCTGCTGCTTAATCATCTGATAAATACTTTTCAGAATGACGGCACCAGCTGCGTATTCAAAGTTCGGCGAAAGAAACTCCGGTTGGCGTATAGGAGTGACATGCCATTGAGTTTCGTTACCATTGGCCAGTAAAATAGTATTGCACCCAGCGCGGTTGCCGGCCTCAATGTCATCCAGAGTGTCACCGATGAGCCAGGAATTTTTCAGATCCAAATTTTCTTTCTCGGCCGCCTCAAACAATAATCCTGCTTTGGGTTTGTGACATTCACACTCAGCTCCAGTGTGAGGACAATAATAAAATCCATCAATATCAGTGTTGAATTTTTGTAGTTGCCGGCTTATTTCGAAAATATCCATTCGTCGGGGAGCTTGATTGGCGGTAAGAATCAGTTTGAAGCCGGCATTTTTCAAAAGCGTTAAAGATTCGGCAGCGCCAGGCAAAAGCGTGGTTTCACTATAATCTGTATACCTGGCTTCTTGGGTAATCATCCTCTCTTTATTTATAAATATGGCTTTTTCCATGGGTTTATATTATGCTTTAAATAGAATTAGTTAATTGTATAAAAGTATTAAATTCAAAAGGTAGATAACCATATGACTGATGAAGAATTGAAGAAGAAACTCACTCCTGAGCAATATGAAATAATGCGCAAAAAAGGCACCGAGGCGCCGTTTTCAGGCAAGTATTGGAACGATCACAGTTCAGGGATGTATGTTTGCGCCGCCTGCGGACAGGAATTATTTTCTTCTGACACCAAGTTTGACTCGGGCACTGGCTGGCCGTCATTCACTGAGCCTGCCAATTTGAAAAATGTTGAATTGCAGAATGACGATAGTCACGGCATGATGCGCGTGGAAGTTGTTTGCAAAAATTGCGGCTCGCATTTAGGTCATTTATTTGAAGACGGCCCATCCGATAAGGGCGGTAAGCGCTATTGTATTAATTCTGCTTGTTTGCTGCTGAAAAAAGATTGACAGATTGTTTTTGGACTCTTACAATGAAGATGTATTAATTGGAAGGGTCCAAAACAATGTTGGGACACTAACATCAATACGCAACGAAAGGCGGCTTTCAAAGGCCGTCTTTTAATTTCAAAACTTGACTTAATGGATTTGGGGTTTTAGAATTAGAAGACAATAATAATGGCGGCTGAAAGGCCGTCTTTTGTTTGATCAAATCAATGAACCAATAGAAGTAGTTAGTATTTTTAGGGAAAATAAACTAATTCCTTTCAAGTTTTTTTGGCAGGGCCAGGAAATTTTGATAAAAAAAGTAAATTTAACCCATTCGCGGTTTGAGGGCCGGGTAAAATTTTACTTTTTCGCAGTTTCCGACAACACTAATTATTTTAAACTGCAATTTAATACGGATAATTTATCCTGGACACTTTTGGAATCTTATGCTGAATGATCTGCTGCCAAAAATCATGCTAGTGGACATGAATTCGTTCTTTGCCTCAGTCGAACAGCAGGCTAATCCTTTTCTACGTGGTAAACCTTTGGGTGTTTCTGTATCACCTCATCCCACAAGCTGTCTTATAGCCACTTCGAAAGAAGCCAAAGCAATGGGCATAAAAAATGGAATTTCTATTTATAAAGCCAGAAAAATTTATCCTAAGATCATGGTCGTAAATTCTGAGCCGGAAAAATACCGCGAAGTTAGCCGAAAAATAAATAAAATATTTTTAGATTATACAAAACAAGTGGAACCCTACAGCGTTGATGAATCATTTTTGGATTTAAGCGAGACTAAACTTAACCCGTTACTGGTCGGAACTGCGATCAAGCGCCGCATTCGGGAAGAAGTGGGGGAATGGCTGACTTGCTCCGTAGGCATCGCCTCCAACAAATTTATGTCGAAATTGGCCGCAGATTTGCAGAAACCCGACGGATTAAGTGTGGTTTGGCAGAGCCAGTTGCCGGAAATTTATAAACATAAGAAATTTTCGGATTTATGGGGGTTGAACCGCGGCTGGACCAAGCGGTTGGTTTCCTTGGGTATCATCAGTCCTCTGCAGCTTTTGGATTATCCAGTTCAAAATTTGATTGCCGTTTTCGGTAAACCAGGTTTTTTTATCTGGGAGCGGGTAAATGGTCTGGAGCGGGATGAGATTAATCCTGTGGAGGAACTTCCCAAGTCTTTTGGCCATTCCTGGGTGTTGAATTTCCGAACTACGGACAAGGAGCGTTTGGCAGTCGTGATCATGCGCTTAAGTGAAAAAGCCTCGCGGCGGATGCGCAGACAAGGATTTACGGCTTACAGCATGTATTTATCAGTGGCTTTGGCGGATGGTCGTAATTTCTATCAATCCAAAAAACTCAAGTTTGCGATTGAAACCGGCTATGAGCTGTACGAAGAAGCTTTGAAAATCTGGCAAACCTGGAAATTCGAAGACAATGTCACATATATTGCGGTGGGATTTACTAATTTGAGGCTTAAAGTCAACCAGCTGGATTTATTTTCAGAAAAATCTTCTCAACTTATTTCGACATTGGATCTCATCAACGATAAATATGGAGAATTTACGATCAGATCGGCTTTGCTCACCCATTCGGCAGCATTTGCTCCCGATGCCATTGCGTTTGGGAAATAGTTTTGAGCACCAGAAAACAATGTGCGTAGCCTGTCAAGCTTGTTAGAAGTTTATTGGTGATTTAAATATTTCATTGTGCATAACTCTGTAAAAGCACTTTTTTCTTATATTTACGATAGGTTTCTACTTCCGAGAGGCTCAAATTTTTGTATTAATAACCGACGAAAATTTGTAGAGTTTGTACATTGCGGAAAAACTCCGTATAAGAGAAGATATAAGTACTCCAATTAATTTTTACTCGTTTGGGGAAGCGGGTAAGATTGTGAGAAAGGAGTGAGGGATACACACAATTCGAAATCTAGTCACCTTCGTAAGAAAATAGTGGGCTTATCAAGATGACTATGACAACTACTCCGGGCGATTAGAGCCGGGAGAAATCTGAACAATCAGATAAGAGATGAAATGCAAAACCCCGTGATTAAAAAGCGGGGTTTTGAATTGGCCTAAAGTTACACCCAATCAATCCACAGTCGTACTTCACTTTTACTAAAAAAACCCGAATTGATCCTAATTTAATAGCGTCATTGCTAATATGATGCAAGTTAGCTAGCAATTAAAGTATTGGTACGTGGTTCTGACTCAATCTGGTTGGTTTAGGCCTAACTGGATTGAGCCAGAGCCTAACGTTTTAAAGCAATTCTATGAAAACCGTTGTCGGGTTGTTTTTTTTACCCTCCCACCAAAATATATTCGAAGAGACGAAATTACGAGAAAATAGATCCCACAAATCTTTTTTTAATTTGAAAATATTTTTAGGGATTCTTTGCGGAGGTTTGTCTCTGCTAACTTCGCTTCCAGTATCAGCCGCAGGGGTGACTTTGCAATTGCCCAGCGATTATAAGAGTACTCATATCATATCTCTGGGAAACGCATCAGCGTTTACTTTTGATTTTTCTATTAAAGGATCCGCTGTGAGCGGAGAAAACTCTTTTATTATTGCCGAGAATTTAGGCAATGCGTACCGAGTCAGCAAGATTGCTCCGGACGGCACTGCTAAAGTACTTTTAGACCGGACAGGCCAAACTATCACAAATCTTTCTTATCATCAGGGGGTAGTTTATATCGTTACTCGGGGGCGAATTTACAAAATCGCTAAAGGAAAAATTTCTGATATTATTACCGGACTTCCCACCACAGGTGATTATGGAAACAGTACTATCGTTTTTAACAATGGCTCAATGTATTTAGCCACAGGTACTGCGACCAATTCGGGAATAGTAGGAGCGGACAACACCTGGCTTGCCGCTAATCCTTCAGTTCGCGACATACCCTGTGCCAATTCGAAACTGGCTGGTGTAAATATTACTACGGATAATTTTCTCACCGCCAAAAAAGACGCTAAAGCGACCACCGGCAGTTTTTTACCGTTCAACACTCCCGTTTCAGCGGGTCAGATGGTGTATGGCATGAGCAAATGCAATGGAGCCGTAATCAAATCCACTCCTGATGGAGTATTGACTGAAGTTTATGCCTGGGGCTTTCATAACCCGAAAGGATTGAGCGTTGATGATAATGGAAATCTATGGCTCTTTGATGGAGGAATGGAGAACCGCGGGGTGAGGCCGATCAAAAATGGGAAAGACGCTTTATTTCAGGTTTCCCAGAATGCTTGGTATGGTTGGCCGGATTTTAGTGCCGCATCGCCAGTCGACCAACAGGTGATTTTGGCGGAATTTCCCAACAATCCGCCACAGCCACAGGCAGTGTTTGATCTCGGCCTGGTTAAGTATTTAATCATCTCACCTAAGACTTTTCTTACCAATTCTGCTCTGGCACAGGTTTCGGACGAGAAAATTAACCGCCTGGAATTGTCCAGTAAAAGTTTAGATGATTTTCTGTCCGTGTCAGGAGGAAAAATTATTCAGTACAAATTTGGCCCGGATGATAAACTCTATGTTTTAGTTTTAGCGGCGAAAGGTAAGACCGAGCTTTATTCCATAGAATCAACTGCCCCACAGACAAGCGGGATTATCGGTTCCACTCAAGCCAAATCATCTTTTAATAACTGGATGTTCGGAGCCATGTTGGCAATTTTCGCTAGCGGTGGGCTTTTCGCGATTCGAAACCTCAAAACTCCAGTCAAGCCATTTTAGTTTAATAAGGCAAGCTGCCAGGGGCTCCATAGAACCACTGTAGCGTGTCCTGACCCATCAGAATGTAATCCGCGGCTCCGATGGACGGTACGCTGCCATTGACTGCGTATTGCCAGCCATTAACTCCCGTTGGCCTATAACCGTCGATGCTGGATACAAATTGGCCCAGTCCAGTTTGTTTTATTTCGTAAAGTAGATTTATTTGGTTCGCGGAAGCAATAAGTGCTTCGAGTGCTGTTTTATTTTGACTAAAATTTACATCCCCTACAAAAATTTTATTTTCCGGATAAGTGATTGTGACATGTATTGTGGGATTGGCTGGTATTATTGGTGGCGGTGGCGGCAGGGCAGGGGGCACGGGAAGTGGCGGAGGAATCGGTGCTGGAGGAGTTACTATCCGCGGACAGTTTTTTCCAATGGTAAGTGATGAGGCAGTATCGTTGCCAATATAACTATTTCTCAGATCTGGGTTATTGGTTCTAAATTCTTCGCAGCGGCCGGCAAAATTTATGTGTTCATATAATGCAACTACCTGACCTGCCGGCACAATGACAGATGAGGCAGTATCGTTGCCGATTGGATTTTGACGGAGATCAGGATCATCTGAGGTAAAACTTTGGCATCCGCCCGCGTAGTTTATGTCTACGCACAATTGGACTGTTGGTGGATTAGGAGCAGGCGGGGGTGTTGTTGGCTGCGGATCCTGTATTGTTCTTATGGGTACTCCATGCCCTGAAAGGGCAATTACAGCGTAAGCTGTGACTAAACTTGAGCCAGTGTTATCCGCAGGCTTCCATTTAAACGAACCGTTGGGTAGCTGTAAACTATTTAGAAATTCTATCGCATTGGCCGGAGCATTTCTGCCGGCACTATTTAATCCTGCGATTACCCAAGCTGTTGAGGCGCCATCCGGGGCCGTATTTGGTATAAAAGCATAACCGCCGGAAGAATCCTGAGCACTGCTGATATAATTAAATGCCGAATCGGGTACGCCGCCGGTTTTGAAAAGTGCCGCCACCGCCATGGCAGTAGTGTTCGAATCGGATCCCACGCTGGTAGCAAACCCCCAACCGCCGTCAGAATTTTGGTGGGATAAAATAAATTGTCGGGATTTGGAAACAGTATTATTGGAAATTCCAGCTGATGTTAAAGCCAGGACTCCAAAAATATCATCATTGAGAAGAGAGCTGTCTCCAATTTGATTGCCATCAAAAAATGATTCGAGTTTTTCTACAAAATTTTCTGAACCAAAAGTCCGCGGGTTTTCGTCCAGAGCGGTGATGGCCAGAATTCTTTTTTCGTAATCCGTGGCAGAGCCGTTGGAAATAGGGGAGCGTAAAAATGTCTGCCCGGAATTTTGACCGATGGCGGCCCTAGCCATGATAGACCACTCCTCGTTTTGCGGTAGAGTATTTACAGCTTGATTTAAATTTGCCGCGTTAGCAGGATTGCTTAATGATAAAACTGCTGTAACCAACCCAAGAGCAATCGTAGCAAATATTTTTTTGTGATGCATAATTTTTTGTCTTTGCGAGCGGAGCAAAACAATCTTTTTATTGAAGAGATTGCTTCGTCGTCCACGACTGAAGTCGGGACTCCTCGCAAAGACGAATTAATAATTTTAAAATTTATTTGAAAAAGAAGAGGAGAAGAAGGATCTCCTCGTTAACCAACACTCTGTTTTTCGTAGGCGCTCCAGAGCTGGTCTTTATTTAGTTTAATCGAGCCTGCGTCGGCTCCGAAAAACTGATTTTGAACGCAGAAGATCCAGCCGTAGGTGGTACTTGAAATTTCCCACGTCCCTGCGCCGAAACCAAATTGACGAACTTGCGGGTTGAGGTTGTTGGCACGCATGGCGTCCAGTAGAGGCACCCGATCGCGCGTAGCGTAACCATAGTAGCGAAGGGAAGCCTTGGTGCTGTTGGAAGCTATGACTTCAGACACCGGTTGAAGTCGTGAGCTCGGGTTTGACGGCGGGGGTGGACTCGGTGTCGGCGTTGTAGGCGTGCTACTTGCGCACGTACTTATCAACCCACCGGCAAGCACGGCGTTGACATATCCGACCCAACCGGTGATTGAATGCAGAGGTCGCGTCGGTAATAAGTTTCTGTCCACGAATGGGCGTAAAAACTGTCTGCGGTTCACGATGTCCTCCTTGGAACTCATGCGCAAAAATAAAACAACCTTCCTGCGCAGAAGAAGGTTGATTTGTGTGTACAAAAAAATCGACCTGCTCCTGCTCGGGAGAGTGTGATTGGTAAGTTGCGTTCAGGTAATCCGGCTAAGGCACCTCTCTGGCTCTTCGAGCCATCTCTCCCAGAGGGAGAGAATAAAAAGAAAGTGACATTACGGTTGCGGCACAGCGTGGGAGTCAAACCCACTTCCCCTAAGGCAAACTTAATCTAAAATTCATCAAAGAGCGTAAACAAATACTAATCCTAAGAAAAAACGCTGTCAACCCTCTTTACAAAGTCAGAAATTTCTGCTATAATATCTTTAGAGAGTAAAACTTCCGCAATCCAGCGGATCGTCGAACCAAGAAACAAAAACAAATGACAATAAGCAGCCGAATCTAGGGGGAAAAACGATCTCAACATATGAGGGATTGTTTTGCTCGAAGTTGAAATGCTATTCGGAACCGTTTGAAAGAAAAGTTAAATCTGCTTATTTCCGGCCTGGAACACAATCATTAGGCTTAACCACCGAAGATTTGTTCTGGACGGGGAATATAAACAAGATCGCCAGTGTGTCGGGCTTCACCAAAACCGTGAATCTCCTGGCAATAAACACTGACAGTCTTACAAACAAAAATCAGGCTCTCTCACCTGATTTTTGTTTTTGTATATTATTATACTTCTTACATCGCCCAACTGATTTGATCGTTTCACTCGGTCTTTTATTTCAGATTTATAATCATACTTCCAAAGTCTTTAGGAATTTTTGAAAATATTTCGGGTTTATTTTTTACGAGGATCATATCTTCAATCCGCACCCCGAATTTTTTGGGTAGATAGATTCCGGGTTCCACCGTTACAACATCATTTTCCATAATTATATCTCCTGAGTTTGGTTTGAAGTTAGGAGCCTCATGGATTTTTTTGCCTACGCCATGACCAGTGCCGTGAATATAAAATTTTCCAAAGCCTGAGGTATTGATGATGTGGCGCGCCGTAAAATCTATCCCATCAGCATGTTTACCCGGAGCGGTTTTTTTGATAGCAGCAAGTTGGCTTTTCAAAACGATGTTATAAATTCTTTCTTGTTCCTTGTTCGGTGTTCCGATAAACAGGGTTCTCGTGAAGTCAGAGCAGTAGCCAGAAACCTTGACTCCATAGTCGAGCATTAGAAAATTATTTTTTCCGATTCGTAGCTTACCCGGTTTGTGATGGATCTCAACTGCGCTGCGGCCAAAAGAGACAATAGGAGGGAAGGCCATGCCTTGGGCGCCAAATTTTTTCCCAAGTTTTTTTATCTGGTTGGCAATTTCTATTTCAGTCAAGCCGAATTTATGCCGCATCTTTATCAGATCGACGATCTCTAGAAAAATTTTATCTATAATTAAAGAGCCATGTGAAATGGCTCTTAGTTTGCTTTCGGGCATTTATTTAACTGAAGCAACGATTGATTCGAAAGCTTTCGGGTTGCGCACTGCCAATTCTGCGAGCATTTTCTTGTTCAGACCGATTTTTTGCTTGCGCATATTACCCATGAGTGTGGAAAATTTAACGCCTTGTTCTCGGGACGCGGCATTAATTCTGATAGTCCAGAGTTTTTTGAAATCGCGCTTGCGCAGGCGGCGATGGCCGTAAGCGTAAGAATCCGCGTGAAGCAGAGCTTCTTTAGCCGCTATGGCGTTGGTGCTTCTGCGGTTGGTAAAGCCCTTGGTTCTTTTTAAAACGTATTTTCTTCGTTTGTGCGCGGCAACTCCGCGTTTTATTCTCGTCATAAATTATCCTCGGATTAATTCACCGATCTTAAGATTGGTTTTATGCATTGTTAAATCACGTCGTTTGCTCTTCGTAGTTTTTCCGGATTCACGGGCGTTAAAATGAGCTTGACCGGATTTGCGGCGCATAAGCTTGCCGGAACCTGTTTTCCAGAAAGTTTTGGCTACCCGCTTATTTGTCTTCTGCTTAGGCATATTATTGTTTAGCTTGAGGGCCCACTATGATCGAAACGGTATTGCCCATTTTAGTCGGGCCGGTTTCTTTTACAAAGGGGACGCTGATTAATGTTTGGAATTTTTTGATTAGATCAAATGCCAGTTCGGGATGGGCTTGTTCACGGCCGCGCATGACCACATCCACTTTTACTTTGTTGCCTTCGGTTATGAATTCCGTGGTTTTTTTGGATTTAAAATTAAGATCGTGCTCGCCAATACGGACCGAGAGGCGGATGCCTTTGACTGTGACTTTCTTTACTTTCTTCCTGGCTTCCTGGGCCTGTTTTTCCTGCTGATAGCGGTACTTGTCGTAATTGAGCAGTTTTACCACCGGCGGTTTGGCTTGCGGAGAGATTTCCACCAAATCAACTTCTTTTTCGCGTGCCAAAGCCAGGGCTTCTTCTGTTTTCATAATTCCAATCATTTTTCCGTCAGAATCAATGACCCGGACTTCAGGAACGCGTATTTGATTGTTGAGCCTGTTTCTTAGTGCTATTGTAGTTACTTTAATTTTTAACCATTCAAATTATAATGACTTTTGACCTAAAAGTCAACTGGTGGAGCTGGGGAGCAGTGAACTCCCGTCCAAGAGTTTTTCAAAGCCACTTCTACAAGTTTAGTTTCGCTTGTTTATCTTAAACTATAGAAGCGAAACGAAAACAGTTTAAGGTTGCTCTAAATGTCCTTTTGATCGTCGAGTACCGATCAAAGTAAGTTCTTAATATAACACCAGGTACTTTCGGAAGAACACCGAAAGGCTGATGGGTTGTTACTTAATTAAGCAGCAACCATAGCAGGTGAGAATGCAAAAGCATTCACGAATCTGCTTACCAAATTTTTGGCATTTATGATTTACCTTTTCTTTTTAACCGAGAGATTAGGCTAATCGGACTTGCTGTGATTTTGAAGGAACACCTGTCGAATCAATTCAGCCCCGTGTTTTTGCGACCTCTTTTGAGGTCAATCAATTCTATCAAAAAAAGACTTGTTTGGCAAGGGTTAATGTTGTATGATAGGCACACACAATCTCGAGGAGGTATGGCATGTTTCCATTGGACGCGGAACAGATTCGCAGATTGACTGAAGTTCGTCGGGATGTGATCAGGCATCGCGCCTGGTCTAATTCGCGCCATCGCGAAGCTCATGAAATCGAGGGCACGCCCGAAGGGGACTGGATCGCTGCGGAGCGTGATATGGCTCCATCGAGAGCGAGTATTGCGAGTCTGGCGCATGTCATCTCCGAGAGAAGATGTGACGTTGGGATCATGAGTAGTCCTGAACAAGACTGGCTGGAAGCCGAGGCTTGGCTCTGGAAGACCGAGTTGCTCTACCACCATACGAGGAACTACTATTTCAAGCCGCATAACTAAAACCGCCGCCATCGAGGTCGCGGTTCTTTTTTATACTCTGGTTCGGATAGTTCTGTCCAGACTTCTTTTTGTTTCTTTTTTCTTAATTGATTCGCGTTTGTCGTATTGTTTCTTTCCACGTCCGAGACCAATTTTGAGTTTAAGGCGCCGCTTGGAAGTGTAGATCTGCAAAGGGACTAATGTTAGACCTTTTTCTTTGGTCTTTGATTGAAGTCGCAATAGTTCATTTTTGTGCAATAACAATTTCCGTTCTCTGGACTCATCGTAACCTTCCAGGTTTGCTGCTTGCTTGTATTTACCGATGTAAGCGTTGCGCAAGAAAGCCTCGCCGTTTCGGATCGTGACGTACGCTCCATCCAAACTGGCCTGGCCGTTTCTGATGCTTTTGACTTCGTGCCCTGCCAATACCAAACCCGCCTCGATCTGATCTTCGATGGAATAGTTGTGCAGCGCTTTTCGATTATTTGCAAGACTAGTCATAACTATTTATAATATGCTGACTGTGGTTTGGTCCAGAGTGTGGTGCGGAGAACGCCATATCTGCGATATCACGCGACGTATTGGTAGATCGTTCGACCATCCTAGCAGTGGGACAGGACTCCAAGATCGCCAGCATTCAAGAGTAAACATCAGTCCTTTACTGGTTTAAAGGGTTGCTGATGTAAACCAGTACTCTATGTCAACGGGCTTCTACGCTTGGGGCAAACCACAGTTGAATTCCATGGGGGAAAATGTGTTGTCGAGTAGGACTTTTTGCCCTGCTCTTTTTTATTGTTCTAGGTTATTATATCTGATAAAATAGTCATATGCTAATGAAGAAAGAAATCCAACAATTAGTGATAGAAGCAGCAGAGGCGACAGGTGTTTTGATTTCAGATGAACTGAAATCAAAAATTACTGTCACATATCCAGATGCCAAAATCGGGGACTATGCGACGAATGCGGCTTTGATTTTGGCAAAAGAAGCCAAGATGAAGCCAGTGGAACTGGCAACCCAGCTTATCGCTAAAATGAATGTCAGTGATTTTGAAAAGGTAGAAGTCGCGGGCCCTGGGTTTATTAATTTCAGACTCAAACCCGAGGCACTCGTAAGTAAGATAATAGATAGCAGTGAACAGATAACAAAGCCTGAAAAAATTCTAGTGGAATATTTTCAGCCCAATGTGGCCAAGCCTTTGCATTTAGGCCATTTGGAAACAGCAGTCATCGGCGATACTATTTATCGCCAGTTAAAATATTTGGGTCACCAAGTAGAATCCGATACTCACATGGGGGATTGGGGAACGCAATTTGGCCAGCTGCTTTTAGCTTACAAAAAATATGGCAATGAAGGCATCGTAGAATCCGATCCGATTAACGAACTGAACAAGCTTTATGTAAAGATAAACGAAGAGATTACCAAGCATCCAACGCTTCACGAAGAAGCCAAGGAGGAGTTTGTGAAATTGGAAAAAGGTGATTCCGAAAACAGGGCAATCTGGAAAAAGTTTGTGGATTGGAGTCTCGAAAAACATTTGAAGATTAACGAGCTGATGAATATTCAACTTTTCGATCATCACTGGCCGGAAAGTTTTTATCAGGACAAAATGCCCGCAATCCTCATGGATCTTAAGGGCAGAGGTTTATTGAAGGAATCTCAAGGAGCGCAGATTGTAGATTTAGAAAGCCAGGGATTAGGAATTGCCTTGATTGTAAAATCCGACGGAGGCACTACTTATTTGCTGCGCGACCTTGCAACTTTTGTTTATAGAAAATCACTTGGCTTCAATAAGCAGCTTTATGTGGTGGATGTGCGGCAAGCACACGCGTTCAAACAATTGTTCGCCATCTTAAAACTGCTTGGCTACATGCACGATGAGGAAGCCGTGCACATCGATTATGGTTTTATGAGTTTTAAAGGTGAGGCCTTGTCCAGCAGGAAAGGCAACATGGTTTTAGCTGAAGACGTTATTGCTCAAGCCAAAGAAAAAGTGGAGAAGATCATCGCGGAAAAAAATCCCAATCTTAGTGATGCGGATTATGTCATTCCAGCCGTGGCCCAGGCAGCTATCAAGTATTTCATACTTTCCCATAACCGTCATAGTGACATTGAGTTTGATTGGGACAAAGCTTTGGATTTCGAAGGCAACAGCGGGCCTTATTTGCAGTACACGCATGCGCGCCTAGCCAGCATTCTTAGGAAGGCGGGAAATCATGTTATAGGGGACAGGTTACAGGGGACAATAGTCATGAGCCTCACGGAGAGGCAAATTCTTTTTCAAACCGCCATCCTTCCCGAAATAGTGGCAGATAGCCTTGAAGATTATTTGCCGAATGTGTTGGCCAATTATCTTTATAACTTCGCAACTTTGCTAAATCGATTTTATCACGAAAGCCCGGTAACGCAGGAGCCGGATGAAGCAGTGAAAAATTATCGAATCGCGCTTGTTTTTAGTGCCAAAAAAGCTCTAAGCCGAGGTTTGGATTTACTAGGGATTGAAGCTTTGGAAGAGATGTAAAATGTGCTATAATCAAAGTATAAAAGCGTGGATCCGTTATCAGCGGGGAGTTTTTGCAGAAAAAGCTTTTAAAGCCTAGAACTGCACGTAAGCTTAGCGTAAAAAGCATAATTAAGAGCCAAAAGGAATTGCGATGGTACCTCCCGAAAGGGATCGCAAAATCAGCGGCTTTTTTATTTTTATGAAAGAGATCGTTCCTAAAGATAGCCGATATATTCCATTTACGCAGCAAAGATCGAGCTGTGTCCCGACTTGTATTTGGATGATAATGTATAAGCAAAAAATTCCATTAATCGCGCAGGAATTATTAGGATACCATTTGGGTTTAACAGTGGCACCCGAGTTTAGGTATTTATTTTGGAATGCCAGAAAAGGTAAAAAACCAAGAGCCGGTTATGGGACCAGGTTAAGTGGACGCGAAGTGGACCCGAACAAAGTATTTTCCAGTTTAAAAATTCCATTGCGCATGACTTATAGGCCGATTAATCAGTTCCCAAACGTGGCAAGTTTTAAGAACTACATTTCTGATGCGGTGAAGAAAGATAAAGATGTTATTGTATGCTTTGATTTTGGTACACTCAACGATCTGCCGGAAAGAGATGGGCATGTTTCGGTGATTGATAGGTTGGTCGGGAAAGATTCAGTTCGATTAATTGATCCATCTCCTCGATTTCCAAAATGGCGAATATTTAAACTTTCTAAATTAAAAAAAGCCCTGGAGGTACACGGAGAAAAAAAGCATGCAGGTTTTTGGGAATTTAAAAAAATATGAGTAAACAACCTTTCAAACCAATTGATCCAAAACCAGACTTTCCGAAACTTGAGGAAGAGGTTTTGAAGTTTTGGGAAGAGAATCAGATTTTCGAGAAATCTCTAGAACAAACCAAAAACGGCCAACCGTATACTTTTTACGATGGCCCGCCCTTTGCCACAGGTTTGCCTCATTACGGACATATTTTAGCTTCCACTGTCAAAGATTTATTTCCCCGTTATCAAACTATGCACGGGCGCTATGTGCGTCGGCGCTGGGGGTGGGATTGCCACGGCTTGCCGATAGAAGAGTTAGTCGAGCGCAAGCTTGGAATTTCCGGAAAAAAAGATATTGAAAAATTGGGAATTAAAAAGTTCAATGAAACTTGTCGCAGTATGGTTTTGCAATTCGCTGATGAGTGGAAAAAAACCATCCGCCGGATTGCGCGCTGGGTGGAGTTTGACGATTCTTACAAAACTATGGATCGTGATTACATGGAATCCGTATGGTGGGCGTTCAAGCAAATTTACGACAAGGGACTTGTTTACGAAGGCCGTCGCGTATTATTGTATTGTCCGCGTTGTGAGACACCGATTTCCAACTTTGAAGTCGCCATGGATAATAGTTATAAGGAAGTGACGGAAGAAGCAGTGACAGTTAAGTTTAAAGTCAAAGGCCAAGAAAATACTTATTTATTAGCTTGGACCACCACTCCCTGGACTTTGCCAGGCAACGTGGCTTTGGCAGTCGGAGAAGATATTCACTATCTCAAAATAAAAGTCGGCGATGAATTTTATATTATTGCAATAGATAGAGTAAATTCTGTCTTTGGGGATACTACTAAAATTGACGATCGCACAAAAGAGCAGTATAAGGGTTCCGACTTGGTTGGCCTTGAATATGAACCTTTATTTGATGTGCCAGCTGTTCAATCTGACAAGGCCTTTAAAGTTTACGCTGCAGATTTTGTAAATACAGAAGAGGGTACTGGAATTGTGCACACAGCTGTTGTCTACGGAGAAGATGACTATAATTTGGGAATGAAAGTGGGTTTGCCTGTCGTTCCGCTGCTGGATGAAAAGGGAAAGTTTAATACCTTAGCTCCGGAGCTGATTCGAGGAATGTATTTTAAAGATTCAGAAAAATTGATCAAGAAAGATTTGGAGAGTAGGGGATTGATGTTTGCCAAACAACAACACCAGCATTCGTATCCGCACTGCTGGCGTTGTGGCACGACGCTTTTCTACAATGCCATTCCTGCATGGTTTATGAATATTCAAAAGATCAAATCAGGACTCCTGGAAACTAACGAAAAAGAAATCAACTGGTATCCGGAACATCTGAAGCACGGTCGGTATCAAAAGAGTGTAGAAGCGGCTCCTGATTGGAATATTTCTCGAAATAGATACTGGGGCAATCCGATCCCGGTTTGGAAGTGCGAAGACGGACACAACACGGTGGCCGGCAGTATTAAAGATTTAGGTTTGGAAAAAAATACTTTTTATTTTGTCCGGCACGCGGAGTCAGAAAAAAATGTTTTGAATGTTATTTCTAATTCCATTGAGAAAGATCGGTTTGGTTTGTCAAAGGAAGGATTATCACAAGCGGAAAATTTAGCCAGGCAGATTAAAGAGCTCGGCATAGATTTGATTTTCACGTCTGATTTTTTACGGACAAGGCATACGGCAGAAATATTGGCGAAAAAAATAGGGTTGGAAATAAAGACTGATGAGAGACTGCGGGAATATAACGTCGGTGAATTTGAGGGCAAATCGGAAAAAGAATGGCAGAATGAATTCGCAAATAAGCACGATCTATGGACAGAAGCACCCAAGGGCGGAGAAACCTGGGCAGAAGTTCAAAAACGAATGGTTGATTTTGTGAATGAAGTTAATCAGAAATATGAAGGTAAGAAGATTTTAGTAGTGGGTCATGGAGATCCGCTTTTGGTTTTAATGAGACACTTTGGGTCTGAAAGACCGTACCCGAAATATGTGGAAGTTTTCGAGATAAATGTTTCGATTGTAGATTTGCATCGACCGTATATTGACGATGTGGTTTTGAAATGCAAAGAGTGTGGCAAGGATGCCCATAGAACCCCAGAAATATTCGATTCTTGGGTGGAAGCAGGCTCTATGCCGTTTGCCGAATATCATTATCCGTTTGACCAGAAAGAGGTTTTCGAAAGCCGGTTCCCAGCACAATTCGTAGCCGAATACATCGCTCAAACGCGTGCGTGGTTTTATGTCATGCATGTCATATCATATAATTTGTTCGGCAAAGCACCATTCCAAAGCGTGGTGACCACCGGAACAATTTTGGCTGAAGATGGTTCTAAGATGAGTAAGTCAAAAAATAATTATCCCGATCCATGGGAAGTCATGGGGAAGTATGGCGTAGATGCTATGAGATTTTATCTAATGAACTCGCCAGTGATGAATGCCGATAATCTGAATTTTAGTGAAAGAGAATTAAGTGTGATTTACAGAAAAAATATTTTGATTTTATGGAACGTATATAATTATTTCGTCACGTACGCCAATGAAGCAGGGTGGGAACCCAAGCCAGCAGGATACAAACCGGATTTGACGAATGTCCTGGATCTTTGGATTGTTGCTAAGACGCAGGAGTTGGTAAATACCGTTACAGATGAATTGGATGGATACAATACTGTGCGTGCCACCAGAGCGATCGAGGAATATATAAATGAATTATCGACTTGGTACTTGCGAAGAAGTCGCGGACGAAAGGACAGTCATTTCTTCGGCAGCTTGCGTCATGCACTTCTGGTAATGGCTAAAGTTTCAGCTCCGGTAATACCTTATATGTCGGAATTAATTTACAGTAATCTGAATAAAAATCCGGCCGTGCTTTCAGTTCATTTAGCCAAGTGGCCGGAAAAGAAAGAATTGAGCAAAGATCAAAAGGAAGTTTTGGAGCAAATGGAATTGGTGCGCAACTTAGTTGAGCAGGGTCATGGGCTTAGAAAAGCCGCGAATATAAAATTACGTCAACCATTGGCCTCGGTAACATATAATGACAAGAACGAACTTCGCAAAGATTATACTGATATTCTGGCTGAGGAATTGAATGTAAAGACGGTGAAATTCGGCGATAAATTGGAATTTGATCTAAATCTAACATCTGAGCTTAAAAAAGAAGGCTTGGCTCGGGAGCTGGAACGCGCTGTGCAGGATTTGCGGAAAAAATCCGGCTTAAAAGTTGGGGAAATCGTCAATTTATCTTATAATACTGATGATGACGAATTAATCGCCGCTTTTGACCTTTTCGACACAAAAAAGACCTATATCAATAAGATTTCTAAGGAAGCGGGGGGAGAAAAGTTTGAAGTTGAAGGCAAAAGTGTGGACATCGCGTTGACTAAATGAAATATAAGAAACTCACCGGAGTTATCCTAAAGAAACAAAATTATAAGGAAGCCGATCAAATATTGACTGTATGGACGCAAGAAGCAGGCAAGGTGCGAGTATTGGCAAAATCTCTCCGGCTGCCCAAAAGCAAGCTGAATTACGCCGTACAGGATCTGGGGTTGTCAGAGATAGATATTGTTGGTTCTCAATTGCCGGTTTTGATTGGAGCCAAGTGCATCCGGCAATTTGGAAGCTTGCGGGAAGATTTGCAGAAAACCGCAATTGGATTCTATGCTGCCGAGCTGATGTTGAAATTGACGGCGGATGAGCATCCAAATGAAACAGTATTTCTATTACTGAAGGAATTTCTGATCAATTTAGACAAACCAAGTTACTTTGCCGTAGATTACGGATTGCTGGATAGTTTTTCTCTGGATCTTTTGGACGCTTTGGGATTCAAATTTCCTCACAACCCAAATCCCAATCATACTGATATTAATAAATTTATCGAATATGTTTTAGAAAGGCCAGTATGGATGATCAAATTTTAGACGACAAATCAAGATTGGAAATCCCTGTGAACTACAATCCGCAGGAACCAAAATGGAAGCAGGTTTTGAAAAACAAGACGATAGTTTTTTCAAGCCTGGCCTTTGTGGTAATCGTATTCATCGGTTGGTATTTCTTCGGGAATCAAAAGCCGGTGGCTCCCACTTCCAACAATGTCGTGCTTCTAATCAAAGGACCGGACCAGCTGATGTCCGGCAATGAAGCGGAATACCGCGTGGTTTACCGCAATGGCGAGAATGCTGACCTGGTAAATATTTCTTTAGAAATGTTTTATCCGGCTGGTTTTAAATTTAAGTCCGCAACTCTCGCATCTATTTCTTCGGGTGGCAATATCTTTAACTTGCCTGTGGTGAAGCAAGGAAAAGATGGGGAAGTAGTGATTCGCGGCAAACTCGCCGGCTCTACGGGTGAGGATAAACAAATCAAGGCCATGCTTCATTATCGGTTGTCCAATTTTAATTCTGAATTCGCCGTAGAACAAACTATCAAGACTAGTATATTGCCGCCGAATCTAACTATGGATGTAAATGGTCCTGTGGATGTGGTCAATGGTCAGGACACGACATATACCGTGACATTTACCAATGTGACGAATCAAGATTTCGACAATTTGGCATTGCAGGTGGCTTATCCCGAGGGATTTAGCTTTACTTCCAGCAATCCTGCGGTTTCGAAAAACAATAATTACTGGTTGCTTCCCAAACTGCGAAGCAATAGCTCGGCCAGTATTGAGATCACCGGTAGCTTTGTAGGCAATGACACTGAAACTAAATTAGTGAAGGCGGATTTGGGTCAAATAATCAATGATATATTTGCCCCGCAGTTGACTTCCACGGCAACGTTCAAGCTGATCCCGTCAGCGCTGGCCATCCTGCTTGCTTCCGATGTAAAGAATAATGTTGTTAAATTAGGCAATTCGATTAATTATAAAATAAATTATTCAAACCAGGGCCGCATCGGCTTAAACAATCTGACTATAGTCGTAAATCTGGAAGGTACGGCTTTGGATTTTGCCAGGCTCTCGGCTCCAGATGCCATTATCAAAGGGCGAACGCTGACCTGGAAGGCCGCAACTTCGCCCGGTTTAAGCGTACTTTCGCCAAGCCAGAAAGGAGAAATCCGCTTCAGTGTTCCCTTGGTACAAAACCTGAATACTAATCTTAAAAATCAAACCATCAAAGCTTCGGCCATGATTTCTTCGCAGGAAATTTCCAAGCCGACCAAGACCCCAGAGGTAAGTTTGAAGCTGGGAACAGTGGTGGACTTAAGTGTGACAGGTAATTATGTTTCCGGAGCTGCTCCCATGCAGGTGAATCAGCCGACTCTGTTTGCAATCACTTTTCTTCTGTCTAATTTGAGCAATGATTTATCCAATACAAAAGTTGTGGCATCTCTGCCTCTGCCCGTCTCGGCTTGGAAAAACGTGATCATTCCTGATACAGAAAAAAATCGTTTGAGCTATGATCCGAATTCGGGAAAGATTACCTGGAATATCGGCGACCTCGCTGCGTTTGTAGGCAGGTATACTCCAGCGTTAAAAGTAACTTTTCAGTTGGAAGTTACTCCCACGGAAGCAGATAGAAATAAAGTCATGGGGTTGCTGACCCAAGTCCAAGCAATCGGAACCGATGCGTTTACAAATCTGGAAGTAAAAAGCGATAACATTCAGAGCATCACCGTAGCCGATCTCCAGGATGACGTTATGAATAGTAAAGGAACAACAGTGCAGTAAAGCAGGTTATAGGTTGTAGAAAAAACCCAGGACATTCCTGGGTTTTAAATTTCTATAGTCTACTTACTATAACCTCTTTTATGGTCTGACGTAGCTTAGGGGATTTACTCGTGTACCGTTCTTCATAACTTCGAAGTGTAAGTGAATGCCAGTAGTGCCTCTGACACGTCCCGTATTGCCTTGTTTGGCAATTGTTTGTCCTTGTTTCACATACTCGCCAGCTGAAACATACAACTCCGAAGCATGGCCATAGCGGGTTTTTAAACCATTACCATGGTTGATAACGATTGTATTACCATAACCATTGGCTTGATAACCGGAGATTTCCACGAATCCATCGGCAGCGGCAAAGATTGGCTCTTTCTTACTGTCAGAAATATCAAGTCCCGTATGACGGGAAGAAAATCCTTGGGTGATAGATCTTACGGCTGTGGGCCAAATGAAGCTTAGAGCGCCACCGACAAAGTCCACTGGAGAATCGGCTGTTTTTAGAGAAACCTTGCCTGCGTCACTTCGGACGAATTTAGAAGCCGGTTTGGATACAGCAGGAACGTTCACACTATCCATAGGAATTACAACCACTGCACCTACGGCCAAGTCATCGAATGATTCGATATTATTTGCATCCAGGAAGGCCTCTTCTGTAATCTTGTATTTATTTAAAAGCGATTCTTGCGCATCACCTTCTTTGAGAGTATACGTAATCCCAGTGGTGGGCAGAATCGTTAATTCTTGTCCTGGCTTTAAAGTTGTAGTTTCATCCATCTTGTTTTCCTTCATGATGGTGGCGGGAGAAATACCGAAGCTGGATGCGATGCCGATGACAGTATCTCCTGTCTGAACTTTGTATTGGGTCAACCCATGGCGGTAAAAGCTTTGAGTGTCTGCAGGATTGGTTTTCACAATCACATCATTTTGGATAGTCGTGTGATTAATTGCAGAGGGGGCAGATTGGGAAGAAGTTAAAAGGATACCCGATGTCGATTGAGCCAGGGCTTTAGAAATCAACTGATCAGATTTGGCCAAAATCGTGGTGGTCTCCGTCTGCGTCAAGAGTGCGTCGTTAAGTTTTGGATTATTTTTCAGAAATGAAAAAATCACGCTTTGGTCATTTGCTGAAACGACGTTAGCGTGACGGATGAGGGAAAGATTAGTATACACCGCCAGGACAGCAATACCTAAAACAACAAACTCCAAACTAAAACGCGCCACATAGTCCGACAGGGAAAGGGGAAGGAGATGCTTTGAGTGCAAAGACTTAAACGGATGGATTGTGAATTTACTGTTTGATTTCCAAGTTTGGGAAATTCGGAGTACCCGGGAAATAATCTTTTGTTTAAGAGGTTGGGGAGCAACCTTTCGAGTGAGGGGGAAAATAAGAACTCCTTATAAATTCCAGTAGAAAGCTTACTTTATGCAACCGCAATAATGGGTCTATTTCAACAGCAAAGCAAGCGATCTTGTGGACTAACTGTTCTTACAAAATACAATAACCACAGACCAAATATTACCAAAATAGCTATTAAGAGTCAACACTCTAGAGGGGGTGTTTTGTATATAAGTTCAAAAAACTAGACAATTTAAAGGGGTTTTATTGTGTTAATATCCACAGGAAGGAACCACAAAGAAAAAAAGAATTAAGAATCATGAATTATGGGCAGTTTTATCCTAATTCTTTATTCGTTATTCATTATTCTCTATAATGCATAGGTTATGGCAGAACTAGGTTTAAATGAAGCACAATTAGAAGCAGTAAAGGCTCCTTTGGGACCTGTTTTAATATTGGCTGGAGCGGGCAGCGGCAAGACCCGCGCTTTAACCATGCGGATTGTTTACCTTATAAAAAAGATGAATATTCACCCCAGAAACATACTCGCTGTGACTTTTACAAACAAGGCAGCAGGGGAGATGAAGGAAAGAATCACTAAACTTTTGGGAAAAGATATTGAGCATCTTCCGACCATGGGCACTTTCCATTCGATCGGAGTAAGATTGCTGCGGATTGAATATAAGTATACGGGCTTGGATCAAAATTTTGTTATTTATGATAATTCCGATCAGGAAAGCCTATTGAAAGATATTTTGCTTCGATTGAGAATTGATCCGACCAAATACAAACCTTCGTTGTTTGCACATATTATTGACCGGGCAAAAAATAATATGGAAGGACCCGCTGATCTGCCCCAGGAAAATACCTTCGATAAAACTGCCAAAAGAGTTTTTGAAACTTACGAAGAAGAGATGAAAAAAAATAATGCCGTGGACTTCGGCGACTTATTGGTTTTGCCGGTTCGTATATTTGAGGAGCATCCCGAAGTTTTGCAAAAATACCAAAAGCTTTGGCAGTATATTTTAGTTGATGAATACCAGGATACCAACGCTGTTCAGTATAAATTCAGCAAGCTTTTGGCAGCCGCTCATAAAAATATTTTTGTCGTCGGCGACGACGCCCAGGCTATTTATGGATTTAGAGGCGCGAATCTACAAAACATTCTGGATTTTGAGAGCGACTATCCAGAGGCAAAAGTTGTTCGGCTGGAACAAAACTATCGTTCCACCGCACCGATCCTCTCGATTGCCCAAAAAGTCATTGATTTAAATCCGCTTCAACACCGAAAAACATTGTGGACAGAAAATTTGATAGGTCAGATGCCAGTTTTTTTTTCCGCCCAGGATGAGCTTGGTGAAGCCTACTTCGTCGCTTCCAAGATTTTAGAAATTCAAGATGGCTCGACAAAATCCAAGGAACTTTCGTACGAATCCGAAGAAGATGACACTATCTTGGGCCGGATAATGCGCAATGCCCGCTCGAAAATATTGTCCAAACTTAAAAATCGCAATGGTTTAAACAATATCGCCGTGCTTTACCGCACCCATGCCCAATCCCGCGTATTGGAAGAGGTTATGATAGAATCCTCCATTCCTTATCAGATCATCGGGGGATTGAAGTTTTATGAACGAAAAGAAATTAAGGATATTTTAAGTTATCTCCGATTGCTGGTTAATCCGAATGATTTAGTCAGTCTTAAAAGAGTGATCAACGTGCCTCCGCGCGGCATAGGGCCCAAGACCTTCGATTTTCTTAAAGAAGCTTTGATAGAAAAAGATGAGCAAGCACTGGCCAAGGTTTTGGAAACCAAGCCTCCGATCAAACATTTTTTTGAGATGTTGAATCTTCTGAACAACATCGAAGAAAACGCCGGCTTGTTGGATGTGCTCAAACAAGTTTTAAAACTTTCTGGTTATGAAGCTTTTTTGCGCGATGGATCACCTGAAGGGGAAGGGCGATGGGAAAACATTCAGGAACTTTTCAACGTGGCTGCAAGTTTCAGTAAAATGAATTGGAAAGAAGGTTTGACTAAATTTTTGGAAGAAGTGGCACTCATGACGTCAGTAGATGAATTGGATCTGAATTCTCCGAAAGTGACGCTTATGACTTTGCACCAGGCCAAAGGACTGGAATTCGATACGGTATTTCTGGTAGGATTAGAAGAGGGGATTTTGCCTCATGCGCGTTCCCTGATGGATCCGAAGGACATCGCGGAAGAAGTTCGGCTCGCTTACGTCGGAGTGACGCGCGCAAAAAAAAGATTATATATGTTATGCGCCCAAACCCGAAAGCAATTCGGATCCAGAAACGTTTCCATACCTTCCCGGTTTCTAAAAGCAATCCCCAAAGAATTATTGGATATATCTGATGGTAATTAATTGTAATTAAGTCGTTACAAAAATTATTATTAATTACGCGAAGCAAATTACTATAATTACTTTAATGAATAAACTCACAGACGTTGATCAACTCAAAAATTATCTTAGGGCACGTAATTTTAAACCCCGCGATTACATGGGGCAGAATTTTTTGATTGATGAAGATGTGCTTTCAAAAATCATAAGCGTATCGGAATTGAAATCTTCGGATGTGGTTTTAGAAGTCGGTCCCGGTTTGGGAATTCTGACAGGGGAGCTGGTGGCTGTAGTAAAAGAAGTTTGGGCAGTTGAAAAGGATCCCAAACTTGCCGCCATGCTTAAAATTGAATTTGCTGGCGAAAAAAAATTAAAAATTATCAATGAGGATATCTTGCGCTTTCATGTCAGCAGAAATATTTTATCCGAGTATAAAGTGGTTGCGAATATTCCGTATTATTTAACTTCGAAACTTTTGCAGTTTTTTTTGGAACAACCACAGCCGCCAAAGTTGATGGTCCTGATGATCCAGAAGGAAGTGGGGGAGAGAGTCGTGGCGAGCGAGGGGAATTTGTCTATACTCGGAATTTCCGTGCAGGTTTATGCGGACGTGGAAATCGCAGCTTCAGTTTCTAAAAATAGTTTTTGGCCGGTGCCAAAAGTTGACTCAGTAGTTTTGAAAATTACGCCGAAAAACAAACATCCGGGAATCCGGGACCGGAAATTATTTTTTCGCATTATCAAAATCGCTTTCGCCGGAAAACGAAAGATGATCCAGAATACTCTGGCACACGGATTTAAGATGGAAAGAAACAAAGTTTTATCGTGGCTCGAAAAAGCAAATATTAACCCCAACCTCCGCCCACAAGATTTAGCAATTCAAGACTGGATTAGTCTTTATAAAACCTTCGATAACTAAACTTGGATTACGATTGTAAGATTATTTAGAAATTTGGTCGAATAGTAATTAGAAATTTACTCCAGCCCTTGCAAAGGTTGGAGTTTTGTGCTATAATATATTTAAGTTAAGTGGTTTTAGAAACAAAAAATAAAAATTAACGAGAGAAATAAAGGCCAATGAGGGAAGAGGGCAGACCTGTTTTTCTTTATGGCCAATCAATCCGGTATGTTTGAGAGAATACATAAAGCGACCAATCACTTTGTTCACCATATGGTTATATGGTGGCCGTTTTAATCTTGGGCCCGAGCCTTGGCTAATTAAATCCGATGTTTAGAAACAAAAACAAAAAAAAAGAGTCCGGAAGTTTTGAAGTAAAGCGAAAAAACAATTTTTTCAGAAAGAAAAATTTTGTATTTGCTTTACTTATTTTTATTCTTGCCACTAGCGTATATTTGAGTATAAAGCCAAAAAATAAAACGACTGTCAGTAGTACCACGACGGCTGTTTCGAATTCAGAACTTCCAGGGTGGTGGCTGCAAAAATATTTTGGCACAAGCGTCTGTAATCAGGATAACTGCAGGCCGGATGCCGATCCTGATCACGATGGGCTTACCAATGCCCAGGAATATTTTTATCATACGGATCCGCTCAACCCAGACTCAAATAACAATGGCATGACCGACGGCCAGATGGTGGCAAATAATTTGGATCCGAGTAAACCAGGAAAAGTCCCTTTTGATCAGGTCGTTACCGACGAAAGTATACTGGGAGAGAGTTTGGTTTTTGATAGTTCGGTCAAGCAGCTGATCAACGACATGACTGATTCATCAAAAATAAAATTGCCGGAAGTCAAAACCGAGGAGATCATCGTATCGAAAGACGATTCGAAGGAAGCGCGGACGGATTACCTTAATAAATTAAATCTGGCTGCGCAAAAATATTTTAATTTCGACGTTGAGCAAACTCTCAAATCTGCCGCAAAGACTGGAAACATAGATCAGATCGACGAGATTAAAATCCGCGCTCTGAAATTATCTATTGATCTAAAGGCTTTGCCCACACCACCAAGCACGGCACAGCTTCATAAATATTTCATCGGCTTGGTGCAGTTGATTCCGAAAGTCGTGAGCATGCCGGACGCGGCTTCTTTGGGAACTGACACCAGTGCGAATAATCTTTGGTACGATGACGCGCAGGCGTATTTTGTCTTACTTCAAAAAATCGCTATTGAAAAAGAAAAAATCAAACGATTGAACTAAAATGAAAGCCAAACTTTCTAAATTAATTACCGGAGCGATTCTCGCAATCCTGATAGCCACTCAAGTTACGGGTGGTATATTGATTGCTCCAAAAACAGCGCAGGCAGTGTTTCCAACTATTGATATACGTTGGGTTGCGGAGCGTATTGGGATTGGTATTGCTCGCGGCGTTTTGGAAAGATTCACAGAACAATTTCTTACACGATTTACCAATAAATTGGTAGATAAGTATAAAATCCGTAACTACCTTTATTACGATAGGGTACTGACGGATTATTATTTGAATCGATATATCGCTGATAATATTACTGATCCGGATTTAAGAGATGTTTATTCTTTAATGGAGCGGGCTGCTATAACGGGACAACCCACAGGCACTACTGGGGGGATTAATCCGAGCAAAGCATTGATTCCGAGATTAAATAAAGCCATCAATAAGGCATACACTAATAGAGGCGGGATTGATCCGCAGAAAATTTATAATCCATCCAGCTTCAATTCTGATCGGGAATACTTTGCAGCAGCCCAAGCTTACTTCTCCAATCCGCCAAGCTTTACGGAACAAAATCTGCAAGGCGAATTCGGCGCTTTCCAATCCTCTGCCACCTCCGCCTCACAGTTGGAAATTTTGGCGGGCAAGGGGATTAAGAACGGAAGAATTATCGGCGGAAGCTGTAAAGGAGGAATTCCATCAAATCAAGTTACTCCGGGTATTCCACCAGGACAATTGCCTGGCACTGTTGTGCCTCTTCCAACACCTCCCGGCGGAGCTTATAATCCAAATATGCTGAGCCCTTTAGCCTCCATATTAAACAAACTAGGTATTATCAAAGTTGCTTCGGCGCAAGCGGTAGCTGACCCTAATACGTCTCCTGCAGCATGCAAGGCCGGAGGAGGGGAATGGCAAGCTTCACTGGTGGATCAAGCCAGGTCATTTATCGATAATCCAACTGCATTTATTGAAAAGAATTTGGATGCTGCTATCAGCCAGCATTTCAACAATTTATATAATCCTTCTACGGATTTTTGGACACAAGTCGGCAAATCTTTCGGAAAATTTATTTGGAATCAACTGGGGTTAGATAAAACTGGTGGGGTTTTGACAGACAGCCCTAATGTTTATGCTGGTACTGACTATGGTGATCCGAATGCGACGACGCCCGCCCCAGGTCAATTGTCCCCAGGTGATATTGATATTGATGGCGATGGTATCGCGGACGCTGTAAGTTATTCCGGCACTGGCATTATTGATCATTGTATCTTCGGTGGTACTCCTCCCAATAATTGTATTGGGTCAGCCACTATTCTAAATAGCGGAGGCACCCTCCCTCCTGCTGGTCCACCTCCTTCGGGATTCCCGCCACCTCAACCACCGGGATCACCATAGACATTGCAATAAATTAGTAGACTTTAAGCTCACATGAAAATAAATTTTACAAAATTAATCGTAATTTTCGTCCTCTCAAACCTGTTGCTGGTTAATTTTGCTTTTGCCCAACAGCCTGCGCCGGCAGCACCAGGTCAGGACATAAAGATAGATGCCAAGAAAATGGGTGAGGCACACAAAACTCAGACAATTTGTGAAGGTACTCTTAGAAAAGAAATTGAAGATGCGACTGGGAAAAGGTTTACTACTTTATATGTTATTACTCCTACTCGAACTGGCAACATTACCAGATGTACCATACTTCCTCAGAATCTTGGATACTCAGCAACTTCAGCCGGCCGAGTAGAGCAGCCGCCAGGTTCATATGATCTCCAAAATAGAATAGAGCAGGGAAGCGGACTTTCATCTAAAGATATTTATAAAGCATATCTGGATGATATGAATGCTCAAAATGCAGCGGCATGGCCGAGTAAGTTAATTGGTTGGAGTTTAAATTTTGTATTATCAGCAGTGAATGCTTTTCTTTTATGGATGACGGCTTTAGCCGGAGATATTTTCACGACTGCAGTTAACTGGATTTTAGCAGGTACTATGCCAGCCTTTGTGGCTGTAGGATGGACAATTGTGCGTGATATTAGCAATATGTTCTTTATTTTAATTCTGATCGTCATCGGCCTTGCGGCAATTCTTAGGATTGAAAGTTATGATTATCGGCATCTTTTAGCAGAAACTGTAATGATGGCATTATTGGTCAATTTTAGCATGGTCATTGCTACTACCTTGCTTGATACGGTGAATGTCTTGACTAGTGTTTTCCGCACCAATCACGGTGAAATATGGGCTTTTGTTTATCGGTATGTTAATTTTAGCGATTTGGGTTCGCTGCCAAACGGCTGGATGGCTGGATTATTCCAAGGTATAACCAAAATCGTTTTCACCTTTGTTGCTCTGGCGAGTTTTTTAGCATTAGCTGGATTATTTGTTATACGAATCGTGGGCGTGTACGTTTTGGTTATTTTTTCGCCACTGGCTTATGCTCTGCATGTATTACCCGCTACGAAACATTATGCTCATGAATGGTGGCAGTACTTTATCAAATATTTGATCTGGCCACCGGTAGCTTTGTTTATGTTGCAGTTAGCTGTGTTGGTAGCTAAAGATAAATCTTTTACAGCGTCGGATTCAGCTTTTAATTATGTTATCTTAATGGGATTTATTTGGGGAGCAGTAATTGTCGCCGAACACGCGGGTATGGTTGGTGGAAAAGCAGTAGTGCAAGCTGCAGAAAAGTTTAGCCATGGCGTAGCACATATGGCTGGAGGATATGCAGGACGTAAGTGGAATGAAGCAACTTCGCATATAATGCAACCGCATGATGGCGGGCAACCTGGATGGACCCGAAGAGCAGCATTTGCTGTGCTCAATCCAGTTGCAGCGTTTAAAGGAGCTCAAAAAAGATCTCACGAACTATCCCATCATGCGCAGGAAGTTGCAGAAGCAAGAGGACAAGAAGTTGCAGAAAAAGTATTTACGGGTACTAATTTGCCTCGAGCGCAGTTTGCTGAAAGAAGAGCTGAAAACGAAAAGTTGAAATATTTGATCGATATGAAGAAAGAACAGTTAATGAACTATTTAGTTGAGGCTGAGAAGATAGGCGGCCATGAAGGCGAAACTACCAGACTTGCCGCTATGAAAGCTGCTCTGTCAAATGGTTTTCAGGACGATGTGTTGAGAATGGAGCATTTTGCTGCCAAATACGGTGAAGTTGTAAAAGATGAGAATGGAGACGATGCTGTCCTTTTAAGTAGTCCGGATTCAATTCAGAGATTCTTAAAAGGTTTCTTGGGTAATAGCGAACAAGCTATGAGATTTGTAGGAGAAGATATGGAAGAAGCAGGGAAGAATACTGGTCATGCTGAATATCTTGGACATTCTTATTTTGATATAAACAATAATAAATGGGAGTGGGGCATGAAAAAGACGGGTAACAAAGTTAAGAATGCGCTGGGAGAAAACATTGATGAACTGGAAAATACTCATCAAGCATCCTATGCTGCGGGTGAATGGGAGAAAAAGAAAGCAAATGATATAATCGCTACGGCACCGCATGCTTTGCGACCACAACTGGCGAGAGTGGATAAAAAGACTGGAAAGATTATTACTAGCTACGCTAAGGATGGAAGTCCAGTCACGGGAGAAAAGGAAATCCAGTCAATTATTTGGGGTCCTATGAATATTACAAAAGCTTCGCAAGCACACTATCATAAGATTAATGATCAGTTTAGTGAAGATCAAGTTATTAATCGTATGCAAAATGTTCAAATTAGAACCAAAGATCGTATTTTGACTTCTGAAATGGTTGATGACGAAAGCAGTAATGACTTCGGCGCAGTGATAATTAGGGACCCATTTGAATTGAGGAAAATCAAAGAAGCTTGGGAAGTCAAACCTGATGGGGTTCGAGCCATGTATGCTGAAAAATTGAATATGGATACAAAGTTCCGAAATAAATTAACAAATGTCAGAATCAAATATACAGGACCTAAAATTACAATTGGGAACGTGACTTATGACAATACAACTGAGTATATTGATCCAAGTGGAGATAAAACAGTAATTAAAGCGGCTGTTAGAAGTTCGCGTTCAGGTGGAGGAGGCGACGGTGGAGAAGGGGGTAGGAGTAGAGCTCCAGAACCAGAAACACCTCGCGTTATACTTACAGATGATAGAGGTAATCCCATTTAAAACATGACAGATCTGAATAATTTATCAGTTGAGAGCTTGAATGGATTGACAGCGGATCAATTAAAAGATCCGAAAGTTTTGGGTTTGATTGAAAAACTGGCATCGGATCCGATGTATGATTACGAGCCGGGTCAGGGAGCGGAACTTTACGAAACTTTGGGTGCATTAGTCGATAAATATGCCGGCGTGATTAACGGGACAGAGATTTATACCAGGCTTAAGAAAATTCAAATGAAACTCGGCTGGCAAGCGTTTCAGATGTTGGGTAATAAATTTCGGGAACAGACCCTTTCTGAAATTATAGTGGTTTCTATGAAGAACAATACGAGTGTTATCGATTACCTTCAGAAGTACTTGCGGCTATTTGAGTTCGGAGCAGAGCCGGATTTTGAGGAAAGGCAAAAGCTCATCCGTGCTCTGGCACAAAATGAGGAAACTATCGGTACCCAACAGGTAAGTTTAAAAACCGGAGAGAGCGTTCGTAATACCCTTGGTAATTGGATTAAAGATTACTTGGGTTATATTGATCCCAAATCTTTAAGCGGGGTCAGCTATCAAATGACTCAATATTTTTATTCAAGTCCAAATGTTAAGACATTGAGTCCTGGCGATAAACAATTGTTGTCTTCAGTGTTAGGTATTTATAATTTGTTAAAATATCCAAATTATGTCCCCGTAATAGAAAAGGAAGAAGCATTACAACCCGCACCTATTCCAGTACCTAAGCCAGTTTCCGTTACTCGACCACCAGTTCCAAAACCACTAAGGCCTGAGCCACAACCAGTTTTATCCTCAGTGCCAACATTTAAGCCTACAACATCTGTAATGGCTAAACCACTCATACCCTCCGCCCCGCAAGCGGTTAAAGAAATTACTGCCTTTGAGAAAAAACTAGCTGAAGTTTCTGCTCCTCCACCGGCCGGGCACGGAGCTGATTTAGAAGTTTTGAAGCATCGAATGGAAGCGCAAGTAAAGCCAATACCCCCTCCCGTGGTTAAGAATAACCCTGATTTGAATAAAATAAATTCTGAGATCAAGAGAGAGGTTTCAACGCCTGAATTGCCGCCCCACACAGAGATCCCGAAACAAGTTCGGTATGTGGCACCTAAGGCTATAACTGCACCGTCTGCACCCGTAGTTAAACCACCGGCCCCAGTGGCAACTGTAGCTCCAGCTATACCAATAATACTCCAAACACCTATGCCAGTAGTAACTCCGGCCAGTATTGCTCCATCATCTGTCCGGTCATCCGACTCGACATCTATCGGACCAGAGAAAATAACCAGGCCGGTTTCCACTTTTGAGGCGACCTTTTCAGACATAAAAAATATGGATGATTTGAAAAAGATCATGTTGAGTCATTTGAGACGAGGCCCATTGGATCAGCAAATTCAGCGTTTGAAAACAAAAATTGTGGATCTGGCGCTTTCAAATAGAGTTATACCTTATTATGCTTTGACTGCTTTTGAAGAAAGTCCGCTGTTCCGATCCTATATGGCTCACGGCCAAGCGATATTTTCAGGAGTGGAAACAAATAATGATTTGACTAAACAAGAATTTGAAGCCATAGCAGATTTGAGAAAAGAAATACAAAGATTGTAAGCATTGAATATCAAATTACAAGTTTCAAATAAAATGATATAATGTCCAAGTTGAAAATTGGGCATTATTTATTTGTCCCTGGAAATTTGTAATTAGTCATTTATGTATAAAATTGTAATAGATACAAATCTTCTTATTGACGGCTCATCCGATTTTTATAATTACAGTAATCGGATAGTTGATCTGGTTATTGGCGGGCAAATAGAAGCTTACGCCAACACAGCAACATTGAGAGAAAATAAGTTTTTGGCGAATAAAAAAATTTCTGATGAAGGATATTTAAAAAAACTGGAGTACTTTTTCGATACCATCAAACCCGTAAACAATTCGCAACGCCTGAGTGTGGTGGAAGAAGACAATGAAGATAATAAAATTTTGGAATCGGCTGTGGCCAGCTTTGCTGATTATCTAATCACTTCTGATAGGCATCTTTTGAAGATAGAAAAATACAAGGGCGTTAAGATTGTCCGGCCTGCTGAATTTTGGAGCATTTATGAGGATGAAGGAGAGGGGTGGGCTAAATGGCTGAGAAACTTTGTGCGTTAGATTATACGGAGTATCCCATTCCCGACCGACTTTGAAAGGTTCTAGGGTGTCTACGTAAGGATTTTTTTGATTAGATTGATCTTTTGTGGTATAATGTTTGAGAAGTTTTAGACAGTTTTTGAAACAAAATCACCCTCAAAACAAATGCAATACGCTGTACCACAATTCACAGAAGTCGAAGATAAACTGATTGGCCCTCTGACTTTAAAGCAGTTTTTGATTATTCTAGCAACCGGCGGCATAGTCATGTTTTTTTACTCCCTGCTTAAGCTGTCCATCTTCTTTTACTTTTTTGCAATCCCTACTTCCTTATTAGGGTTAGGACTTACGTTTGGTAAATTTAACGGCCGACCACTCTTCAGTTATATTGGAGTGTTTGTGGCTTTTACATCAAGACCCCAAGTGAGGATTTTTAAGCGGGAGGATGTCAGCGTGAACATGTCTTTTAAGACAGAAAAAAAAGCAGAAACTATAGTTTTGGCCAAGAATAAATTAGATGAACCGAACGAAAGCCGTTTGAAAAAACTGGCTTATCTCCTGGACCAGAAAACGGAAGAGGAAAAAAAGCTGTTAGAACAAAAATCATAATGGCAAAGCAAGAAATGCAATCTAACTCCATGTCTGGCAACAAACCCACTGCGTCCACGCAGGCGTATTTGGATATTCAAGAGATCAAAGAAGCCACGATGGTCCTGCGAGATGGTTCGTTGCGTGCGGTGTTGGCAGTATCATCTACCAACTTTTCTCTTAAAAGCGCGGAGGAGCAAAATGCTCTCATCGGATCTTATCAAAATTTTCTGAATGCTCTGGAATTTTCCATTCAGATTTTAATGCAATCAAGGAAGCTAGATATTAATTCTTATTTGGATAAATTGCGGGGAGTGATGCAGCAGCAGACAAATGAACTGCTCCGGATGCAGACCCAGGAATATGTCGAGTACATAGAGAAGCTGATTGAGTTTGCCAGTATTATGAATAAAACTTTTTACGTTATTATTCCTCTAGGCACGGGCGCTGTTAAAAAAGGATTTTTTGAAAAGTTTACCAATTTGTTTAATCCCGCTAAGGAAATATCTATCAAAAACCGGGATTTCGAAAAAGCGCGCGAAGAATTACTTAAGAGAGTCAATCAAGTAACCACCGGCTTGGCTCAAATGGGATTAAAAACTATCGCGCTTAACACCGAAGAATTGATAGAACTAGTTTACAACAGCTACAACCTGGATACAGCATCTCCGATAAAAATTAAAAGTATAGACGAGCTCGATATAGCTAGAGAATAATATTGCTATGGCATTATTTAAGGTAAATCAACAATTGGATCCTCAACGCGAGCTGCAAAGGCAGCTGGTAGAAAAAGAGCGTGAGTACAAAAAAGGATTGAACACTCTGCGTGATTTGATCGCGCCTTCAGCTTTTCGCGTTACTCAAAATTCCGTGGAAGTTTCGGGTAAACTGGCCCGGACATTTTTCGTCCTTTCTTATCCGCGGTTTATTTCCGTGGACTGGCTGGCTCCGATCATTAGTCTCGATGTACCCATGGACATGTCGATGTTTATATACCCAATGGATACTGAGGAGATAATGAAAAAACTGCGAAATAAAGTCGGACAAGTCGAATCTTCCATGCGCATGGGCCAGGAAAAAGGAAACGTCCGCGATCCGATGATGGAGACCGCCCTGCAGGATATCGAGGGCCTGCGGGACAGATTGCAGCAGGGCACTGAAAGATATTTCCGATTTTCAGTGTATTTCACGATCTACGCCAACGAACAAAAAGAACTGGATCAGACCTCAGCTACTTTGGAATCAATTTTGGGTTCCAAGCTGATCATGGCCAAGCCTGCCATACTGCAGATGGAGCAAGGTTTTAATTCCACATTGCCTTTGGGGAACGACGAACTGGCTATTGCCACGAATATGAATACGGAACCTCTGTCCACGACTTTTCCTTTTGTTTCCTCAGAGCTTACTTCCAACGACGGCATACTCTATGGAATCAACCGCCACAATAATGGGTTGATATTGTTTGACCGGTTTCAGATGGAAAATGCCAACTCCGTGGTGTTTGCCAAATCGGGCAGCGGCAAAAGTTATGCGGTCAAGCTTGAAATTTTGCGTTCTCTTATGTTGGGCACGGATGTCATCGTTATAGATCCGGAAAACGAATACCAGCATCTCTCCAACGCTGTAGGCGGGACTTTTCTGAATATCTCGCTGAATTCCGATTCAAGGGTCAATCCGTTTGATCTGCCACGTGCGATCGAAGGGGAGTCCAACGAAGATATTTTACGCGCTGCCGTGGTCAGTCTTTTGGGACTTATGAATTTGATGTTAGGTAAGCTGGATCCCACTGAAGAATCCATAATGGATCGGGCACTCTGGGAAACTTACGCTAAAAAAGATATTACCGCGAATTCCAATTTAAGCAATGTCGAACCGCCAATCATGCAGGATTTGGTGGAAATTTTAGGAGGGATGGTGGGTGGCGAGAGTCTGGCGCAGCGCCTGACCAAATACACTCAAGGAACTTTCTCAGGGATTTTTAATCAGCGGACCAATATTAATTTAAATAACCAGTTGGTGGTATTTTCAGTGCGGGATTTGGAAGATCAGCTGAGGCCGATTGCGATCTATGTTACGCTGAGTTACATCTGGAACGTGGTACGCTCGTCTCTGAAGAAGCGGATTTTAGTGATCGATGAAGCTTGGTGGATGATGCAGCGCGACGACTCAGCTTTATTCTTATCGAATATCGCCAAACGTGCGAGAAAATATTATCTGGGGGTAACTACAATTACTCAGGATGTCGGTGATTTTTTGAAATCGCCGTACGGGGCGCCGATCGTAAATAATTCTTCGATTCAAATGTTGCTCAAGCAGTCGCCAACTTCGATTGATCTAATCACCGAAACCTTCCACCTCACCGAAGGGGAGAAGTATCTGCTCCTGGAATCTGATGTGGGTGAAGGAATTTTCTTCGCTGGACTCAAGCATGTCGCGATCAAGATTATAGCTTCATATATGGAAGATCAGATTATTACCACTGACCCCAAACGCGCTCTGGAAATCGAGGAAGCAAAAAAACAACTGCAGGCGCAACGTAATAACAACGAATAGTTATGCCAACATTGGATGAGGAACTGGAAAATGCAGAGGAACTCGCCAGTTTAAAGCAGCAGCAAAGAAGACAAAGACTCCAAAAAGCTGCTAGATTAGGTGAAAATTTTGCTAAGAAATCTGGTAATGAAGAATTTGCAGGTTTATTAAATGAAGGAGGCAATCTCGCAGGTAGTGGCGGACTGGCTAATACCGATGCAGCTGATAAGTATGGTAAAAAATTTGCTGGGTATGCTATAAATTCTGCTAAAGTCAGAGCTGCGAAGCAGGCAGCTGCTGGTCAGAGCGCTGGTAAGTTCGCCGAAAAGGCAGCAAGCCTTGGAGCAGGGTCAGAAGCGGCTCTTGCTGGTGCTGTGGCCGGGGCATTACGTGGAGAAGGCGTAGGCGGAGTTGCAAAAAGTGCGTGGAGCACTTTTATTCTTTGGTTCGCTTTTGGCTTTTTAACACTCGATATTATCCTTTCGCCAACTATTGTTTCGTTAATCCCTGCGGCCATAGCTCTTCTCTATCTGGATTTTCATTGGATAATGTCCAAATTTGGCTCCAAGATCTTTGGCCGGATGAACCTGTTCCAGCAGATAGCTTTGCTTTTTGCAAATCTTATAGTCGCAATCATCCCCCTGGTGTTCATTGTTATAATTTATTCAGGGTATTGGGCTGCTTGTGGCGATGCTAGTGGTAAAGCCGCAATAGCTGCTCATTTCTTACCTTTTAATATTGGTACGACTATAACAGCGATCCGGGGAGATTTTTGTTCAGCGGCTGATACCCAAGTCCCCAGCAGGAGCGGGGGCGGAGGAACATCAGGAGGTTATAGTTTATTAGCTGATATCCCTCAAGCATATATTAGTTCCTATAATTTTGGAGTATCGATCTGTGATTTTCCAAGAGTAAAACAAGCGCAATTGGATTTAGTAAATAAGGTTTTTGCAAACAAGAGCAGTGCTGGTATTAATTTTGTGGTCACCAGTGCCCTACGGCAGCCAAACTGCGCTGCCCCGCATAATTATGCTTATAGCTGTCATATGCTAGGAGAGGCAACCGACTTTGTGCTTATTCCTCCGGTGGGTGACCCTAGAAATCCTTCGCCCGCCGATGCAGCTCGGATTGACGCCCTGGTATCTCTTGGACGCTCAGCTGGCTTTGGATACATCCAGGATGAATACAGGCGGCCGTCAGATCGAGCCAGCGGAGCCCATGTGCATATGGGATTATCCAGTGATCCGAATTGTGTAGGCAGACAAGGAGAACTTCAAGCGTTTACAAATCCCAGTGAATATTATATGCCTTATTAAAATATGAATAAACGAAATCTTATAATCATAGGGGTGATAATATTGCTGATAATCGGCGGGGTTTTATTTTATGCGAAAAAACAGTCACAGAAAACAAATACTTATACCCAGAGCCCTCCTTCCATAAAGAAAATTTTGGATGAAGCCGTAATTTCTCCAGTCGGGGCTTTTGATAATAACTCCATTTGGTATTTTAATGCTGATGGGCGTCTGTTTAAGGTCAATACCGACGGCACTAATATTTCAGAATTTCCACTGCCACCATTGCCGAATGGCAAGCTACGGAGTGTTATTTGGCCCAAGCAAGGATCCGATTTCATATCTTTTGCCGTTGATGGCAATAAATTTTATAAAGATTATTTCGACAGTGCCAACAAGTTTTTTATCAACTTAGCGGACAATGTGCAGTGGATAGAGTGGCTCCCTGATGGCAAACGGGTGGTTTACGTCTGGCAAGCCTCGGACAAAAAATCTCAACAGCTGGTGAGGGCCAATGCTGACGGCTCCGGATACAAAATTATCGCACCATTATTCTGGCCGGATTTGATCCTAAAAGCTTCGCCCGACGGTAAAACTATCTTAATGTATCGCTCCAAAATTGAGGGTGATACCAATAAAATTTACGCGACCAATCTGGACTCCGGTGCCATGAGCACCTTGGTAGACACTGGGAAGAACACCGGCGTATTATGGCTTCCCGTAGGGAATATGTTTCTGTACGCTCAAAATTCCAAGATCTATTTATTTGATGTTTTAAATAAGTTGGCTATTGATTTGAATTTAAACACGGCTCTAGATAAAATCACGGCCGATGCATCTGGAAAAATTTTTTATGCCGCCGTGCCCAAGTCTGATAAATCCGGAGATACGTTCATAAAATTGAATTTGAGCAATGGTAAATCTGAAAGTTATTTTGAACCAACTTCCGAAGTGCAATCAAAAAATGTAATGCTTATCGGTAATACGATTTATTACACCGACAGCCGAGACAATAAGTTATACATGATTAGTAAATGATTTTGCCACCATTGTGCAGACAAAAGGGCGGAATTGCTGTAACTACTAAATAATTCTCAAAAAAAAGAGCCAGGGATCGATGCGATCCACTGGCGTGAAAATGCTGGGTGACTCTCTGGGAAAGAGCACCCAGGCTGCCCCGCGGGTACTGAGTCGATTCCTTACCGGAACTGTCTGGATCCGGTAGGCAAGGTCGTTCTCTCACCCTAGAGCAACACCGTTAAAAGTCTAAAAGGCAGAATGACAGTTCCTTCCCCGGATCTGTCTCTCAGGCTTTTAAAGGTCGGCGTAGACTACCAGACGCGTTGCATGTTCGGACGACGACGGACCACAGGCTCGCTGCAGTACATAGCGGCCATCTTGCGCGCTTCCTTTGCCTGCTTCTTTATTTCCTCGACGGCTTCGGCATCGAATTCAGCAATCACGTCGTACTTGTTGCTGCCTTCGATTTTCGCAAGCGCGCCGCTGAGACTGGCTCGACCGAGCGTCACCTCTGTTCCTTGTTTGAGGTTCTGGGAGAGAAGGTCGTTCTGAACGACCGCTTTGACGGAAGGACGAAGTTCGAATGTATCCACTACTGTCTCCATACTGTGGTCGGAATTGATGTTGGAGTGGGTTACAGTAGTGTTAGTCAGGGTGGGCGAATGTCCACGACTCCTCCGACGTTGATCTTACGATGCGCGAGCCGCCGATTGCGGAGATGGGAATGCGTGTGGAATCAGCCCCGCAATGCGCGTGTATTCCTCCGGCTTCATCTTCTTAACGAAGGCATCGAACTGCACACGGTTGTGCACGCCCTGGTGAGCCATCTCGCTCTTGAAGTTGGCCAGTTGCTTGCGCTGCTTGCGGCTGAGTTCCGGCTGGGGCATAAGTGACCTCCTGTCAGATATGGTGACCATATAACGAACAATAGGATAATTTTACGCTATAAAAATACGCAAGTCAAGCAGGGCGATCCATTACTCCAGATGCACCATTGGTTGGGCTTCGATTTTTTGTTTCAGGAGGGGATATTTTTTTAATTCCATATCAGAGTCAAGTAAAGCTTCAGCATAGTCCCGTGATCGCTGAACCAAATCCAAATTGTTTAAAGTGGCAACTTTGAAGTTATAACCGCTTTGCTGGGTGCCGTATAAATCGCCAGCACCTCGAATTTCCAAATCTTTTTCCGCCAGTTCAAAGCCATTGATGCTTTCTGTGATCGCCTGAAGTCGGGGATTGGTCAGAGACTGCGGATCGTCGGAAAAAAGAAAACAATAAGATTTGTGTTCGCCGCGGCCAACGCGACCGCGGAATTGATGTAACTGAGCCAAACCAAATCGTTCTGCGCCTTCGATCATCATGACCGTGGCATTAGGCACATCGACTCCAACCTCGATGACGGAAGTTGAAACTAAAATCTGCAGTTGATTGTCTTTAAATTCTGCCATGACTTTTTCTTTTTGCGCAGGTTTTAGCCGTCCATGTAGTAACCCGACTTTGAATTGCGGGAAAATTTCTGTAGAAAGTTTTTTGTACTCAGCTGTGGCGGATTTTACTCCAAGTTTATCTGACTCTTCGACTAACGGACAAATAACGAATACTTGGCGGCCTAATTGGATCTGTTGGGCGATAAATTCATAAGCCTTCGCTCGATTTTCTTCGGAAACGATCCTGGTAACGATTTTTTGCCGTCCTGCGGGCGACTCTTTCAATATGGATAAGTCCAGATCCCCGTACAGGGTTAATGCCAAGGTGCGGGGGATAGGAGTGGCGCTCATAGTCAACAAATGAGCATTGCTGTTTTGCTTTAATGCTGATCGTTGCTCCACTCCAAATCGATGCTGCTCATCAATAATTATCAAGCTTAAATTTTTAAAATCTACCTGTTTTTCCAGCAAAGCATGAGTGCCGATGGCAATTTTTACTTGTCCTGATTTGATCTGTGCCAACACTGTAGCCTTGGAAACCGGATTACCATTTAGTTTTGATTGGGTGGAAGTTAGCAGGGCAACGTCGATATTATCCGCTGAGAAAAAATTAACCAGATTGTTGTAGTGCTGGGTGGCCAAAACCTCGGTAGGCGAAAGCAGAGCTGTTTGGAGGTTGTTTTGAGCCACAAGCCACATAGCCAGAGCCGCAATGATCGTTTTGCCGCTGCCCACGTCGCCTTCGAGCAAACGGTTGGCAGGAAAAGGTTTTTTGAAATCTGAAATGATTTCACTCAAAGCGACTTTTTGTCCATCGGTCAGCTCGAAAGGGAGTTGTTTGATTTTTTGGGAGAGGTCGATGCTGGTATCAATTTTCACGCTTGAGCGATATTCGCGTTGTTTTTTATAGCGCATGACGCGCAGTTGTGTTTGAAAAATTTCGTCAAAAGCCAGTCTGCTTTGCGCAAGTTTCAGCGAAGCATAATCTTGGGGGAAATGAAAAGTCTTGACTGCGTTATCCTGACTAAACAGTTTTTCCTTGCGCAAAATATCAGCTGGTAAATATTCCGGCAGAATAACCTTGTCCAGGTAAGTTTTAATAATATAACGAAGTTGTTTTTGAGTCAGGCTGGCAGTGAGGGAGTAGAGCGGGACTAATCGCGAGGTATGAATTTGTTCGGCTCGCACTGGTTCGTAAACTGGATTTTGCAATTGTAGTTTATTTTTGGCAATTGTTACTTTGCCGGAGAAAACGAATTCTTCATGCGGTTTTATAACTTTGGCCAAAAAAGGCTGATTGAACCAAACGCAAATAATGCTTCCCGTCCCATCTTCCACCAATGCTTGTGTCAGGCTGAATCGGCGGACTTTGGTTCGAAAGCTTTTGACTTCCAAAATTCGGCCCTTGATATTGGCGTTTTCGCCGGCTTTCAGGTCTATGATTGATGTAAATTTCGAAAGGTCGTGGTGGGCCCGAGGAAAATAAAAAAGCAGATCGTTCAGCGTTTCAATGCCAAGATTTTTCAAAAGCTTGGCCCGCGCAGGACCTACTAAGTAAAGTTGTTCTATTGGGATGGAAAGGTCAAATGACATGGGTTCATTATAACAAAAAAACAGCAAATGTATGCCGCTCTTAAAAGTATAATATCATTTTTCTGGTGCGCTCGCGAGGAATCGAACCTCGATTACAAGCTCCGCAAGCTTGAGTCCTATCCGTTGAACGACGAGCGCTTGTTTAACTTGTAAATACTATCAAATCTTCAGCCTTCTGGCCAGGCTCTCGGTAATAGACTCTTCCATCTCTATATCTTCCGGTAAGTAGCCCCCAAGCACTAATTTGAGCTCTACTGGATCCTGTGGTCCCAGCTGTAGCGTGACCTGACTGTTTAAGTAAGCCGTGGTTTCGAAATGCAATGTTTTCACTTCCGGCGGGTTGTAGATAATCCAAAATCTTTTAATGATCTTAAAAGGATAGATCATGTTTCCGGCTGCAATTCCGGTTTTCGTGACCTTATAAGTGACTTCGCGGCTGGACTGGGTTGAGATTATGAGCAATACAACTACAATTAGAAAAAAAGTTAAACCCGCAGTTATGCTTCGAATATAAAAAGCGAATGCGAGAAGTGCTAATCCACACAGGGAGAATATTAAATACCAAGCAGAAGAACGTTGGTGTTTAATATGACTCGGCGCTTTCCATGTTAAAGTTTCAGGTATTTTTTGATTTTGCATATTTTGTCTTTCTGGCGGTGGGGGAGAGATTCGAACTCTCGGTCGGCGTTAACCGACTCCGGTTTTCAAGACCGGTGCACTAAACCACTATGCGACCCCACCTTGGTACCAATGGGATACTGCTTAATTTTACCTTTTTTTTCAGGATAAGAAAAGCCCACAGTTTTACCTGTGGACTCGTCTTCATATGAGTTTCAGCCCCCCTTTTGGGGTTTTATTTCAGCGGCTGAGATTCCGCTTTCGCTTTAAAAGCTTCCGCGGATAAATAATTATGGTTTTAATCCATAATTAGAAAAGTAATAAAGCTTACTGAGTTACAGTCGTGGTAGCAGGAGCAGTGGTTTCTGTCTTGATTTCAGAGAGTTTGGTTATTTGGACCGCGTACGATTTATTATCTTTGATTTGACCATTTATGTCAACTAATACTCCCGCTTTCAAATCTTTAGCCTCCAAACCCGTGAATTTAGTATCTTTGGTTAAAAGGAATTTGGCTGTGCCAATGCTTACAGAATCGGTAGTGACCGCGGTTAATTTGCCCGAGGCTTTGACGAAGTCATCTATAGTTATAGGAGCGTTTTCTACCTTGAGGCCTGCTTGTTCGAGGTTTTTGATAGCTTCTTCCTGTGTGATTTTTGTGGATTCGAAAGCCTTTTCCAATTCGATTTTGAGCTGTCCTTCACTTTGAACGGAAGCAGCCAGTAATTTGTTACTGATATTCGCCAGTTTATTGACTATAGAATTGGATTTCGGCTTGGTTTTGTTGGCAGTAATCGCAGCGGCAGTGGTATTTTGTAATTCCTTAACAGTGTTAGCCACGATGGTTTCTGCTTCTTGATTAGAAATTTTGCCTTGCTGATTTTGATCCAAAACTTGCTGTAATTCATCGGCGCGGTTGTCGGCAAATTTCAGCTGGAGATTCGTCCGTTGGTCTGCCGGAGCTAATCGTAATTGGATGTTCTCCACAATTTTTTTCAAAGGATAAATCATTGAGCCTGGAGCACTCTGCAGCGCTGCTACAGAAGTGGCCAATGTTAAGCTTGTGACTATGAGTAGGGAAGCCAAGACACCCCCGCCCATGCGCAAATAAGGAACGAAGGCATTGAGTCTGGCGAGCACGCCGGACTTGGCCATTTGCGGGACTGATATTCGATCCAGAATTTGATTGCGGACGCGGGCAAAGTCAAAAGCGGGGACTTGGGTCCGCGACACGCTTTTCAAAAGCTTTTCAATTAATTCGTCCTTAGTTTCCATATTTTTGCTGAAGTATTTCTTTAAGCTTGGCTAAGGCCCTATGCTGGATTACTCGTATGGTACCTTCATTTTTGCCGAGAATGTAGGCTATTTCTTCGTTTGATAAATCTTCAAAATATTTATATTTAATCACTTCTTGCTGCTCAGCCGGTAATTCATGCAGAACATCGAGGATTTTTTTCTGTTGGATATTCAGGCTGGTCAGATCGATGGGATTAACTTCATCTTCGAGAAAATCCTGAACATCTTCCAGCGCCACAGTTTCTTTCTTTAGGCGATAATAGTCAATGATGTTATTTTTCGCGATCTGATAGAGCCAGGCGGAGAGAGCGCTAGGGGAGTTTACTTGATTGATTTTCTGCCAACCCTTAACGAAAGTATCGGAAAGAACGTCTTCGGCAACTTCTTTGTGGCCGACGCGGAAGAATATAAATTTATAAATCTTGGCAGAAAAATGGTCGTAAATCAAGGCAAAGGCCGCTGTATCGCCATTTTGAGCTTCCTTGAATATTTGTTTTAACTGTTCTTCCGTCATAAACTAAGACGATTATCCTGAAAATTTGTTACAAAGTCAAATTTAGTGTAGCATAATTGACTTAAGCCTCAAATTTGGGCTAAAATTAGCTGTATCGTGGAGAGATGGCCGAGTGGCTTAAGGCAGCAGGTTGCTAACCTGCGACGGTTAATAGCCGTCCCGTGGGTTCGAATCCCACTCTCTCCGCCAAGAGAACCTGTTATCGAACAAGACTCGAGTACCTAAAATGTTGGATAATAGATTTTCTTGGCAAATGAAAAAAAGCAGTTAAAAAATGCAAAAGCTCTATTGTTATGTAGACGAAACAGGTCAGGATACCAAGGGTGAGTTATTTTTGGTTGCCTTGGTCGTGACAGATGACGAGCGTGATAAACTTACTACTGAAGCTGAACGGATTGAGAAAGAAACCGGTAAAAGCTTAAAGAAGTGGCGGCGTGCAGTTTTTTCTCGAAAGATTGAATACATTAAAGCTATTTTTTCCTCGCCTCTATTTATCAATTCATTATTTTTCGCTAGCTACGAGCATACTAGTGCCTATCTTGACCTTACGATTTTAGCAACTGCTCGTGCTATCTTAATGAAAGCTGGTGAAGCTGATTATAAAGCGACAATTGTGGTTGATGGATTGAGATATCCCGAAGCCATGCAATTTGCCGCAAGTTTAAGACATCTTCGCATTAATGTTCGCAAAGTCCGAGGCATGAGAGACGAAAGCGATCCCTTGCTTCGTCTTGCTGACGCTATTGCTGGATTTGTCAGGGATTATTTGGAAGGCCAGAAATACACAAAAGAATTTGAGTGGGTGTTTCAGAAAGGTATTCTACAAAAAATCCAGACCAATTAAAAAACCACCATGGTTAGGTGGAACAGCCTATCTCTTGCGAGAGACCCGCCGGAAGGTCGGTGTTCAGCTGATGTTTGATTACATTATAGCTGGTTTTGAGGCTTTGTCAATAGCAGAGTCAAATTGTCTGTATTCTATAAATATGACAGAAGAAATCAAGCCCTCACACGTAAAAGACGTTTATTGGCTATTTGCAGAGCGAAAAGTTGGAGAATATCCGGAATATACTGCTCGTGCTGGTAAGTGGCTCATCTTCGTGAGCGCATATAATTTAGATAGCACTGACTCTTCCCGGTTAGTCGGGGACAGTTGGCAACTTTCACACAAATAAGATTTCTTTGTTGCAAACAAGGCAAGAAATATGAAAAACTAGGTCAAGGAATTCCCTGCCTAGTTTTTTTAGATTTTCTGAACACTAATTTACGCGTGGGCTAGCTCGACTTGTTTGATGACTATGGTATCCGCAGCCACGCTGATTTTAGCTTCAGCCATTTCCGCGATCTCGCCGGTGATCAGTTTTTCCGCCAATGGATCTTCGATCAACTCCTGGACCTTGCGCCGAATCAGACGCGCTCCCTGAGCCGGGTCATAGCTTTTTTCTGCTAAGAATTTAACCACGTCTTTATCGAAAGTCAGAGTAATATTTTGTTGTTTCAATATCCGATCCATCAGATAATTTAACTCGAGGTTCACGATTTTTTTGATCTCTTCCATTCCCAACGGTCGGAAGACGACTATTTTATCGATACGGTTGAGCAATTCAGGTCGCATTGCTTGTCGCAGCGAGCCCAGGACATTTTCTTTAACCCGATCGTAATCAGCATCGGCTTTTTTTCTGATATCGTCCACGATTTCTGAAGCTCGGTCGTTGGCAAATCCGATACTGGCTGATGCGCGGGTAAGATCACTCATGCCGATATTGGAAGTCATGATTATCACGGTATTGCGGAAATTGACGCGTTTGCCGGAAGCATCGGTGAGTTGGCCTTCTTCCATTATCTGAAGGAGTATATTGAATACATCAGGATGGGCTTTTTCGATTTCGTCGAAAAGGATCACAGCATAAGGTTTTTTGCGGATTTCTTCTGTCAGTCTGCCGCCTTCTTCGTAGCCTACATATCCTGCGGGAGCACCGATAAGACGAGCGACGTTATGCCGTTCCATAAATTCCGACATATCCACGCGGATCAGTGCGTCTTTGTTTTCAAACACTTCTTCGGCTAAAGCTTTGGCAGTTTCAGTTTTTCCGACTCCGGTAGGCCCCAGGAACAGGAAAGAGGCGATAGGGCGGCTGGGAGAAGTAATGCCGGCGCGTGAACGTCGGATCGCGGAAGAGATGACTTTGGTGGCTTCATCCTGGCCCACAATCCTGGCTTGCAGGACTTTTTCTAAACCGATCAGTTTTTTACTTTCAGATTTCAGAAGTTTAGTGAGAGGGATTTTGGTGATGTTCGAAACGGTGCGGCCGATATCTTCGGAAGTTATCTCTATATTTGTAGCACCTTTGCGGTTCAAAGTTTTGAGATATTCCTGTCGTTGCTTTTTTAATTTATCTTCCTGAGATTTTAAGTGTAGAGCAGTGGTGAAATCCTGCAACATTACGGCCTTGGTTTTTTCTTCTTCCAGGCGTTTCAATTCGGCTTCAATCTTTTTCACAACTCGGATATTTCGGGTTTTGGTGTTGATCATTTTGGTGGAAGCGGCTGTTTCGTCAATCAAATCCAAAGCTTTGTCCGGCAGGAAGCGGTCAGTAAGATAACGGGTGGAAAGATCCACGGCTGCTTTGATCGCGTCATCCGTGATCACGACATTGTGGTGCTTTTCGTAATTGTCCCGCAAACCCATGAGTATTTCCACAGATTCTTCCATTGACGGTTCTTCCACTAAGATCGGTTGGAAACGGCGTTCCAGCGCTGCGTCATGTTCGATATGTTTTTTGTATTCCGCTAGAGTAGTGGCTCCGATCACGCGGATTTCGCCGCGTGCCAACGCCGGTTTTAAGATATTGGCAGCGTCCAGGGAACCAGTGGTGGCGCCAGCGCCGACTATGGTGTGAAGTTCGTCGATAAATAAAATAATGTGAGCGTTGTCTTTAACTTCGTCGATAACTTGCTTTAAGCGCTGTTCGAATTCGCCGCGGAACATAGAACCGGCCACAACCAGAGCCATATCCAGAGTCAGAATTTTTTTATCGATCAGAGTATCTGGCACTTCCTGTTTGGCAATTGCTAAAGCCAATCCTTCCACAATCGCGGTTTTGCCGACTCCCGGTTCGCCGATCAGGACCGGATTATTTTTGGTGCGGCGGTTGAGAATCGAGATCAATCTTTCGATTTCATTTTTGCGTCCGATGACCGGATCAATTTTGCCCTTCATGGCTTTTTTGGACAGATCAGTGGTGAAATAATCCAAGGCCGGGGTTTTGGAATTTTTTTCGGAAGTGGTAGGTAATTCAGGTTGTTCGTCGACATTGAGCAGGTCGGGGAAGCGGGAAACATTTTCGAAAATCGAAAGCAGGTTTTTGCGCAGCTCCAATACTGAAACTTTCAAACCCAAAAGAATGGATTTGGCTTCGTCGTTGTCCATATCTGTAATACCATATAGGAAATGTTCAGTGCCGATAAATTGATACTGGTAGCGGCTGGCGATGATCGCAGCTTTTTCTATAACTTCCCGCAGATTACTTGATAACTTGGGCTGCCATTTGTCGGAAGTGTTGTTTAGATTCATGCGGATAATCTCTTGTTTGATCGTTTCCGGAGAAACTCTGTTCTTCAGCAGGATCTCAGAGGCGAATGAGGCTTTTTCCTCTACTATGCCATACAAAAGATGCTCGGTGCCGATGTGATCATGATGCAGATCTTCGGAAATCCGTTGGGATGTGATCAGAGCGTTCTTCGCCCTGCTTGATAATCGTTCTAAGATGAATGAAAAATGGTTCATATTTGAGATATACTATACTTATATTATACCAGATAAGTCAAGTCCTTAGTATATAAAGGTCAAGTATCATGGAAAAAGCTTATGAAAAAGCCATAAAGTTGCTGAAAATCAGGCCACATCATTCGGCAGAGCTGACCAAAAAGCTTCTTATGCGAGGCTTTGATCGTGACGTTGTAGCGGCTGTTATCCAAAAATTAGCCCATGAAAAGCTGTTTGACAATGAGAACTTTGCCCAAATGTATCTGGATGAATTGCTACGAAATAAAACTTTTGGTTTCTATATGCTTAAGGCTAAACTAATGCAGCGGGGGATTGCAAGCAATGAAGCAGAAATTTTGTTAAAAGAAAATTTGTCCGTCGAGGACGAATTGCAGATAGCAATGCGAGTGGTTGAGCGAGAAAAAGAAACAGATAAATTAAAACTCGCCCAGAAATTGCAACGCAAAGGTTTTCGTTCAGAAATAATAAGTAAAATAATTTCGAATAGGCAGAAATGAGATATTGCAAAATATTCTCGACCGGGCGTAAAGCGCAAGAATTAAAGAGGCGAGAAGATTAAGATGGGCTGCGAGAATGAGAAAAGGCTGGCCGCGCTAGGGTCTTCAAAACAAAATAGAGCCTTTTTGAAGGCTCTATTTCACTCGCCAAGAATTATTTTTCCATCTCTTCCAATCTTTCAATTCGTTCCTGGATCGGGGGGTGGGTTTGGAAGAGGTTCGCAAACCAACTAACTCCATTACTGCTGCCACTATGTTCTTTGAGCGGGTTGACTATGTATAGGTGCGCCGTGGCTTTATTTGCCGCTTCCAATGGTTCGCTATCCTCAGCGATTTTTTTAAGCGCTGAAGCCAGTCCTTCCGGATATCTAGTTAGCAGCGCGCCGGAAGCGTCGGCTAAATATTCTCGTTTTCTGGAGATGGCAAGCTGAATCAAAGTTGCGGCGATGGGGGAGAGCAGAGCCAGCACGACCCCCACAATCATAATAATCGCTCCTACCTGGCCACCTTCACTGGAGTCGGATCTCCGCCGGCCATAGAATGACATCCGCAGCATCCAATCCGCAAGGAGCGTAACCACGCCTACCAAAACTACAATAATGGTGCTAAGCCGAATGTCATAATTACCGATGTGGGATAGCTCGTGCGCCATAACCCCTTCCAATTCCGGTTTGGTCAATTTTTGGCGAAGACCCGTGGTAATCGCAACCACCGCATGCTGCGGATCCCTGCCTGTGGCAAAAGCGTTGGGTGCCGTATCGTCGATCAGATAAATTTTAGGAGTAGGCAAGCCTGCGGCAATGGCCAGATTTTCTACGGTGCGATAAAGCTCTTCATCATCCGCACGTTGGATTTCGTGCGCCTGGGACATGGCCAATACAATTTTATCTGAAAAGAAATAACTGAAAAAACTCATGGCCACGGAGATGCCCACAGCGATCGGGAGAAGCAGCGGTTGATTCGCATAAAGCGAAAAGACGTATCCTAACGCGATGATCAGCACCAGGAAAAATGTGATCAATAAAGCAGTCTTTCGTTTGTTAGAAGAAATTTCGGAGTAAATCATGGAAAGTTTAAAGGGTAGTATAAAGTATAAAGGGCATCGCCTCTTTGATACTAAATACTTTTTATTTTGTCCCTTTTTTAAAATTGTACGTTCACTGGCTGGCTTTCCGGTCCTTTGTCATCGATGTCGAAGAAAGTACGGGTAGTGAAATGGAACAAGCCGGCAATCATGTTGGTTGGGAACACTTGGAGTTTAGTATTGTAGTCGCGGACGTTGCCATTGTAGAATCGTCTGGCTGCCTGGATCTTGTCTTCCGTGTCCGTAAGATTGGATTGCAGATTCAGGAAATTTTGATTGGCCTTTAGATCCGGGTATTGTTCCGCCACCGCGAGCAGTCGCCCTAAGGCAGAACTCAATTCGCCCTGTGCAGCCTGGAATTTGGCCATCTGTGCGGCATCGAGTTTAGTCGGATCCATGGTAATACTCGTGGCGTGGGCCCTTGCCTCCGTAACTTTATCCAAAGTCCCTTGCTCATGAGCCGCATAGCCCTTTACCGTATTGACCAGATTGGGGATCAGATCGTAGCGGCGTTTGAGCTGAACTTCGATGTCTGACCACGCTTCATCCACCCGATTACGGGACTGGATGAGGCTGTTATAGATGCCGATCAGCCCTAACACCAGCAATATCAATATTATCCAAAAATATAACATAATTAGTCCTTTCTAAGCTCATTATAAATGTGGTATAATTAATTATCAAATATGGCAATTTCCCTGGATGAAGTCAACAGAATTGCAAAGCTCGCGAGGCTTTCTTTTTCTGATGAAGAGAAACAAAAATTACAGCACGAGCTGTCGGAGATTTTGAATTATGTGGACCAGCTCAAAGCCGTGGGTGATAAAGTAGAGACAGAAACCTATGACGCGGACGCTTTAAATCTAATGCGGGATGATGTGGCGGAAGAAATGACTGATCCGGAAATTTTCTTGGCACAAGCACCGGCAAGAGAAGGGAAATTTATTAAAGTTAAGAGCATCCTGGAATAAATGGACTTTACAGATCTTACAATCAAGTCCGCGGCTGAGCTGATCGCGCACAAGAAAGTCTCCGCCAAGGAATTGGCCGAGATGTCGCTGAAACGAATCAAGGAAGTGGATGACAAACTGCACGCTTTTTTGTATGTGGCTGAAAAAGAATCACTGGTGCAGGCCCAGAACGTGGACGAGATGGTGATTGCGGAGGGAGAAAACTTTTCGTTGACCGGAATTCCATACGCGCTTAAGGATAACATTTTATATAAAGGCATGCAGGCCACGGCAGCATCCAAAATTTTGGAAGGCTATAAAGCCACTTATGACGCGACAATTGTAAAAAAATTGAACGAAGAATCACCGGTACTCATGGGCAAGACCAACCTTGATGAGTTTGCCATGGGATCATCCACGGAAAATTCGGCGTTCGGTCCATCTCGAAATCCTTTTGATACTTCGCGCGTCCCCGGAGGCTCATCCGGGGGTTCGGCTGTGGCTGTGGCGTCAGGCCAGGTTTTGTTTGCCTTAGGGACTGACACGGGGGGTTCGGTACGTCAGCCCGCGTCTTTCTGTGGCATTGTGGGATTTAAGCCCACATATGGCCGCTGTTCCAGATATGGACTGATAGCATTGGGTTCGTCTTTGGACCAGCCCGGGGTTTTGGCCAAAACCGTGGAAGATGCCGCCGCCGTGCTCCAACTCATGGCAGGTAGCGATGTCCATGATTCGACCGCTTTACTCAAACCAGTTCCTGATTATTCGCAATTTCTGAAAGAAGATTTGAAGGGCATGAAAATCGGCGTGCCTAAAGAATGTTTTGGTGAGGGCATAGACCCAGAGGTTAAAGCCGTGATCCAGTCAGCGATCAAGAAAATGGAAGAAATGGGAGGAACAGTTTCTGAAATGAGCTTGCCGCATTTTTCGCTGGCCTTGGCTTGTTATTACATTATTTTGCCAGTGGAAATTTCTGCCAATCTTTCCCGCTACGATGGCATCCGTTATCCGCTGTCGATCCCAGGCCAGACGCTGGAAGAAGTTTATTATAATACGAGATCTCAGGGCTTTGGCCCGGAGCCCAAGCGGCGAATCATGATCGGGACATACGCATCCTCGGCCGGCTACTTCGACGCTTATTACAAAAAAGCCCGTGCCGCGCAACAGCTTATCCGCAAGGATTTCATTGATGCATTCAAAAAATTTGATTTGATCGTGACCCCGACCACTCCCACGCCAGCGTTTAAGTTTGGCGAAAAATCAGATCCGCTGTCCATGTATCTGGCGGATATTTTTACAGTCGGTTTAAATATCGCTGGCGTGCCTGGCATGTCCGTTCCGGCTGGAGTAACGAAAGAAGGTTTACCAGTGGGAATTCAGTTGATCGCGAATCATTTTGCGGAAGAAAAATTATTCCACGCAGGCCATGCTTTGGAAAAAGCTTTAAATCTGAAATTAAAACCAAAACTATGAAAAAATTAATATTATTTATTTTTATTTTTACTATGGCCTTTGCTCCTCTGTTAGCAATAGCTCAAACTAATCCGTGCACCGTGTCCGCAGTGCAGGGGAGTGCAGATAAAGCCAGCGCTTTGCCGCGATGCATTAACCAAATTTATGTCTGGTCGCTAGGTGTTGCAGTATTGCTCGCTCTTCTGATGATGGTGTTGGGTGGATATTATCTTATGACTGCGGCTGGCAATGCAGAACAAGCTACCAAAGGAAAAGAATATATCACAGGCGCCTTGATCGGAGTTGTGATTCTCTTCTGTGCTTATTTGCTTTTAAACGAGATTAATCCTGATTTAGTAAATTTTAATCTTAAATCCTTAGAGGGAATAAACAGTTCTCCTCAAACCACATCGCCGAGCAGGATCCGTAGCACAAATCCATGACCTACGAACCAGTTATAGGACTTGAAGTCCATGTCCAGCTAAAAACTCAGAGCAAAATGTTTTGCTCGAGCAAAAATGCCGAAAGCCAGGTGCCAAACGTGCATATTTGCGAGGTCTGCACTGGCCAGCCAGGAACCTTGCCTGTGATCAATCGCGAAGCAGTGCTTAAATCCGTCATGGTTGGTTTGGCATTGAATTGCGAAATTGCCGAATATTCGAAATTTGACCGGAAAAATTATTTTTATCCCGATTTGCCGAAAGGCTATCAGATCTCGCAGTTCGACCACCCCATCAACGGCAAAGGGGTGATGGAAGTCGTGATCGGCGGTGAAGTGAGAAAAATCGGAATTACAAGGGCACATCTGGAAGAAGACGCGGGCAAGTTGGTTCACGCGAAGGGTTTTAGTTTGGTTGATCTGAATCGCGCCGGCACGCCATTACTGGAAATTGTCAGTGAACCGGACATCAGATCTTCGGAAGAAGCGAAGCAGTATCTACAAGAATTACAGAATATTATGCGCTATTTAGGCGTGTCAGATGCGGATATGGAAAAAGGTCATTTGCGCTGTGATGCGAACATCAGTTTGCGCAAAAAAGGCGAAACAGGATTCCCACCATACAAGGTGGAGGTTAAAAATATGAATTCTTTTCGAGCCGTGGCGAATGCGATCGAGTTTGAAATTACGCGCCAGTCCGAACTTTTGGACGAAGGAAAAATTCCTGACAAAGAAACCCGGGGCTGGGTCGATGATAAATCAATCACCGTCTCGCAGCGATCAAAAGAAGAATCCCAGGATTACCGATATTTCCCGGAACCGGATCTGCCCGTCATGCATTTTACGAAAGGATGGCTGGAGGAATTGCGAAAACAATTGCCGGAATTGCCAAAAGTACGAAAGGCGCGGTTCATGGACGAATATGGGTTGAACGAAAAAGAATCGCAGACCTTGGTGTCTTACAAAGAGCTTTCAGTCTATTTTGAGCAGGTTATGAGTGAATTGGCGGAATGGACTAAATCAGATCAAAAACGAGGTTCCATGGTCGCAGGCTGGATTTTGGGTCCGTTTCTGGCCGCGATCAATGAGAAAAATTTATTGCCCGAACAATCAAAAGTTACCGCTGAGAGTTTCGCCGAGCTGATCAAACTGATCGGGGAGGGGAAAGTTTCTAACTTAGCGGCCAAAGACGTGTTTGCGAAAATGTTTGTGACTGGAGAAGATCCATCCAATATTTTGGACGAGCTTGGTTTGCATCAGGTTTCGGACGAAAGTGTAATTTTAGAAGCGGTGAAGAAAGTAATAGCTGCAAATCCTAAGGGAGTCGAGGATGCAAAAACAAAAGGCGAAAAGTCTTTTGGCTTTCTCGTCGGCCAGACTATGAAAGAGCTGAAAGGCAAAGGGAATCCACAAAAAATAAATGAGTTACTTAAGAAAGAATTGAAAAATTCTAATGAATGATGAAGAAAAGAAAGCTTCTGATGAAGCGTTGGCATATGTTCGGAGTCATAAGAAAGAATTAATTTCTAAATATATAGGCTCGGCAACTGGCGTTAACTATACTGTTCAACTACCAATAGCTTGGAAATATGTTAAAATAATAACATGAAAGAACTAATTAGAATTATATTTGGTAATAAACCTAAGCACAGAAGCGTATATTCCTTTTTTACTGAAGCCTCTTCGGAAGAACGTAAAAAAGTTGTTGGCGCAGCTGTTAGAGCTGCTAATGATGAACAGAAAAATCTTGTTAAAAAATACGAAAGAATGTTTTCCAGATAAAACCGCCGCTAATACGGCGGTTTTATCTGTCTAAATACTTGTTAATTAGTTTCTCGGCTTGTTTTTCGGTGGTAATCCATTTGATGCGGGAGTCGGTCTTAAACCAGTTCATTTGGCGTTTGGAGAATTTGTGAATCGCATTTTTAAGCTGGACCACCATTTCCTCGTAAGTTAAATGTCCTTGCAAATGCAATGAAACAAAACGATATTCTAGTCCCATTTCCTGCAGCCGCTTATGGCTGACTTTTTGTTTTAAGAGCTTTTTAACTTCTGCAATCATACCTTGTTTAAGCCTTGTCTCAAGCCGCTCGTCGATTAGTTTATATAATTTATTCTGATTTTTTTTAAGGCCAATTAAAAGAGATTCCTTACGCAATACCCGTTCGGAAACCGGGACTGGCTTACCTGTAGTTTTGACAATCTCAATTGCGCGAATCAATCGGCGTGGATTTTTCGCGTCAATATTTTTTGCGCGCCTCGGATCCAGTTTTTTGAGCATGGCAAAAAGTTCAGAAGTGGATTTTTTTTCCAGCTGTTTGCGAAGTTTCAAATTCGGTGCGACTTCGGGAATTTGTAAATCATCTATTACAGCATAAATCCAAAACGGCGTGCCGCCGACTAAAAAAGGAACTTTGTCTTTCGACGTAATTTTACTTATCGCCAAATTCGCGTATGGTTTAAATTCCGCGACTGAAAATTGTTTTTTCGGGTTGGCAATATCCAGCAGGTGATGGGGGACCATTTTTTGTTCGACTCTAGTCACTTTGCCAGTGCCGATGTTCATGCCTTGGTAAACCTGGCGGGAGTCGGCAGAAATAATCTCGCCCTTGAATTTTTTGGCGAGTTTGATGGCAAGCGACGATTTGCCAGATGATGTGGGACCCAAGATGACAATAAGTTTATTCATAGTATTATTTTTTAGCCACCTTTGTGCCTAGACATGTTATTTTTTCTTTACAATCTTGAGTCCGGCGAATTTGGAGGGGTGCTTCAAAGACGCCCCGGAAATTTTCATGCGGGGACGTTTTTTGATTTCCCGTCGTTCAGCTTTTAGATTGTGTTCAGTTTTTTTCGGCATAATATCCACAAGTTTTAATTTGCTATGATGATGTCCTGGAGGGGGGATGAGAAAAACCCGGATAATACCGGCGAAAGCTGGCAAGAAAGCTGGCAAGGTTCAGGTAATCAAGTGTTATCCCGGGTTGCCCTGGAGCGACGCGGGGGTCCGTCGTTGCGATTGTTGCAGTCGTTCAATCGAGGAAGGAGGAGTCGAAGAAGGTCGAAATATCTACTGCGATGAGACGCATCAGCTCATTGCTTCCCGATATCGGCTACTCTGTGAGCAAGCTATAGCAGCTGCCCAGAAGTACCCTCATCCTGATCCGGTCCGTGGTCATAACATACAAATCGATTACTCGGATGCGGATAATTACTTAGCTGCGGAACTAGCCGAGCTCAAACCGATTCGGGGCCTTTCTTCTGAACCAAAGTAACTCACGTCTGCCTAACTCGGCCGGCGTTCTTTTTTTATGCTCGATCTTGGATCTCTTCGGAAATTTGCTTTACGAATTTATTCAATTTCATAACTCCCAAGTCTTTCTGATTGCGGCCACGGACGGCTACAGATTTGGCTTTCTGCTCTTTTTCGCCGACAATCAACATGTAGGGTACTTTTTCCATTTCCGCTTCGCGGATTTTTTTGCCGACGGACTCGTCGCGATCGTCAAACTCCACACGGATACCACTTTCTTTGAGAGCCTCATAAACTTCCTTGGCATATTTATTTTGTTTCTCGGAAATCGGAAGAATCTTAGCCTGAACAGGGGAGATCCAAACCGGAAACGCGCCGGCGTAGTGTTCGATAAGAATGCCGATAAATCTTTCCAGCGATCCATATACCACGCGGTGGATGGCTACTGGTGTTTTTTTGCTTCCGTCAGGGGCTGTGTATTCAAGTTTGAACCGCAATGGTTGCTGGAAATCAAGCTGGATGGTACCCATCTGCCATTCTCGTCCCAAAATATCTTTCATAAGAATATCCACCTTGGGTCCATAAAACGCGCCGTCTTTTTCCGCGATAGTAAATTTCTTTTTGCTTTTGGCGAGAATATCCTTGAGGGTTTTTTCGGCCTTATCCCAAGTTTTAATTTCCCCCATAAAACTTTCGGGTCTGGTTCCTAAACGGAAAGAGTATTCTAATCCAAAGATCGAATAAAATTTTTCCACGATTTCAAAAATTTCTTCGTATTCTTCGCCGATTTGATCTTCTGTGACAAAGCAATGCGCGTCGTCTTGGCGGAATTCACGTACCCGCAGCAATCCATTGAGTGCGCCGGAAATTTCGTTGCGATGCAGCGTATCCGTATCAGACAAACGCAGGGGCAGATCTTTGTAGCTGCGCAATTGCGAACCAAAAACAATCATGGCATTGGGGCAGTTCATGGCTTTTACGCCATATTCTTCCTTGTCTTTGGTCTGCACGACAAACATATCTTGCCAATAATGTTCGTAGTGGCCGGAAGTCTGATAAAGTTCTTTTTTATTCAAAAGCGGGGAGACAATTTCGTGATAGTTTCTCTTATTATGTTCGGTGCGCCAAAAGTTCACCAGCTCATTGTATAACGCCACACCTTTCGGCAGCCAGTAGGGCATGCCTGGGGCAGTGTGATGGAACATGAACAAACCCAATTTCGGCCCAAGTTTTTTGTGATCGCGTTTCTCAGCTTCTTCCTGAAGTTTTATATATTCATCCAACTCTTTTTTACTCTCAAAAGCCAGACCGTAGACGCGCTGCATTTGAGGATTGGCCTGATCGCCGCGCCAGTAAGCGCCGGACATTTTATTCAGCTTAAAGCTTTGCGGATCAATCTCCGAAGTATTTTTCACGTGTCCCCCGCGACAAAGATCCGTGAATTTTCCGGTTTTATAAAGCGAGACAGTGAGTTGTTCTGATTTGCTGACTTTTTGTTCGTCTTTGAGTGATTCATCAGTGTTAAGAATTTTATCCATCTCCGTGGTCCCAAATTTTTCTATATCTTTGATCAGCTCAACTTTGAATGGTTGAACCGCGTGGTTAAAATACGTTTTGGCTTCGTGGATCGACATTTCCTGCCGTTCAAATGGCAATCCTTCTTTTACTAAAGCCCTCATTCTTTTTTCAATTTTTGCCAGATCTTCAGGAGTAAGCGGGCGGGGGAGGAGGAAATCGTAAAAGAAACCATTTTCAATCACGGGCCCCACACCTAGCTGCGCTTTCGGAAACATTTCCAAAACAGCACTGGCTAATATATGAGCGAGCGAGTGGCGGAGATTGTGTAGTTTTTCTGAATCGTTTTTCATAGTTTTTAAGTTAATAAAAAAACCAAGCACTACGGCTTGGGATCCTCGCGGATGGTTCCACCCAAATCTTGCTTCGTTTACTCTTTAACGCAAGAGTTTAGCGTAAGGGCTCGGCGATTGGTAGTCGCGTTATTACTCTTAAAGATTATTTGATATGCAAAGCTTCTTTGATACGAACCATGTCTTTTTCAAGTTCAGCCATACGATCTCGTACGTCAAGTTTTTCAATTAAGAATTCTTGTTGTGCTTGAAATCCGTCGTTAACAAGGCGTGCTAATTCTTCACCGGCATCTTTAAGGTCTTCCTTGGTCGCAAGGTTTTTAAGGTCTTCCTTGGTCGCAAGGTTTTGGAGGTTTTGATCTAGATATTCTTTAGTTAATTCAGCCATATCAAAATTATAGTCTCTATTGACAAATCCGTCAAAAAAGCGTATACGTTCATCTGGATTATCCTCCTCGGTTAATTGCCAAGGAGTTGTTTTATTTTTAGTTTTAAATCTTCATTTAAATTGATTCGAAAAGGTGTTCGGACTTTTTGCTCTTTGATCATGAGATTGACACTCATCTCCCCGGGAGCGGATTCGAAAAGCTGTTTGAGCTGGCCGAAAAATTCCTCGGTGGCCGCTTCTGGGATTTTGATCGTAACGGAAGTCGGCTCCGCAGGCAGAGTTGATTGACCGAATTCCCGGATTTCATCTGCCAGAAATTTCGCCTCGCCATCTTTGTCAGAAAGTTTGCCTGTGACCAAAAGAATTTTTCCCTCCATGATTAAATCTTTATATTTATTGAACAGGGCAGGGAAGACTATAACTTCAATCGTGCCGGTGGTGTCTTCCAAATCCACAAAGGCCATTTGTTCGCCTTTTTTAGTAAGAATTTTTTGAACCCGGGTAATAATGCCGCCCAATGTCGGATTGCCGATCTTATTTTCGATCACCGGTTTGATAGATTGGGTAATTTTTTTAAGTTTCTCGGCGTATTCCTCCAGAGGATGAGAACTGACATAGAGACCGAGTAATTCTTTTTCCCAAGCCAGCCGTTCGCGTTTGGTGGCCGGCTCGACTTCTCTGAGTTGTAGTTTGGTTTGCGGCATCAATTCCGTGCTGAACAAGCTTACCTGATCAGTGGTTTTATTTTGGTTTCGCGCAAATTCCAGAACAGCTTCCGTATTGGCCAAAAATTGGTTTCGTTCACCCAAAGAATCAAGGGCGCCTGATTTTGCCAGCGCTTCCCAGGATTTTTTGTTGAAATTTTTAGTTTGGACGCGTTTGACGAAATCATGTATTGAAGAAAATTTCCCGTCGTTTTTTCGTTGCTGGATAATAATATCCACCACATCGGATCCGAGATTTTTAATGGCAGTAAGGCCGAACCGAATATTATTTTCATCGACCACCGTAAAGTTGGCCAGACTTTCGTTGACATCGGGAGGCAGGACCTGGATATTCATTTTTTTGCATTCTTCCACAGCTTCGGCGATAGTGGGCATATCTCCGGCTTCAGCGGTCATCAGGGCCGCCATAAATTCCACAGTATAGTTGGCTTTCATGTATGCTGTCTGATAGCTGACGATGCAGTATGAAGCGGAATGGGACTTGTTAAAGCCGTAAGCGGCGAAAGGCTCGATCCACGCCCAGATCTCGCTGGCTTTTTCCTTGCTCCAGCCGGAAGTCTGCATGCAGCCTTTGATGAATTTTTCTTTTTGTTTGGCCATTTCAGCCGGAATTTTTTTACCCACGGCTTTGCGGAATTTGTCGACTTCTTCCCACGTGTATCCCGCTAAGTCGTGAGCGATGGTCAGAAGATCATCCTGGTAAACCAAAATGCCATAAGTTCGTTTAAGGATTTTTTCCAAAGCCGGATCCATGTAAGTTACGAGCCGGGGATTGTGTTTGCGCTTGATGTAATCAGGAATGAATTGCATCGGACCCGGGCGATACAGGGCGATCATGGCCATGATGTCAAAAATGCTGTTTGGTCGCAGATCCATAAGATAGCGAGTCATGCCCGAAGATCCCATTTGGAAGACGCCGAAAGTATAACCTTCGGATAAAAGTTTAAATGTTTTGCGGTCTGGTTGTGGCAGATTGTAAATATCGATTTCTACATCGCGACGCTTCTGCACGATTTTTACCGCAGCTTCCAAAATCGATAAGTTGCGAATGCCTAAAAGATCCAGCTTCACGACACCAATAGCCTTGCTATTGGCGTTAACGTCTAGTGCGTACATATCAAACTGAGTAATTACGCGCTCACCGTCAGGTTCATGCTGCAGCGGCATGTAGTCCGTCAACTCTGTGGGCGTGATCACGATACCCGCCGCATGCACAGAAGCGTGTCTGGCGCCGCCTTCCAGTTTTTTCGCGATATCAATAATTTTTTTGGTTTCCGGATCTCTTTCGTAAACTGATTTCAGTTCAGAGCTGATTTCTATAGCTTTATCTATATTCATGTCAAACCCTTGTTTGCCAAAAGGAATCATTTTCGCGATCAGATCGCATTTGCTGTAAGGGACTCCCAGGGCGCGACCGACATCGCGCAGCGCAGCTCTAGCCTTCATAGTTCCGAATGTAATGATTTGAGCGACTTTTTCCTGTCCGTATCGTTGGGTGATATACGCGATCGCTTCATCTCGGCGGTTGTCAGCGATATCCAAATCAATATCAGGGGGAGCGGGGCGGAATTCGGTCAAGAACCGCTCAAATGGCAATTCATAATAAAGAGGGTCAACGTTGGTGATACCTAAGATGCGACCGACGATTGATCCAGCCGCACTGCCTCTGGTATTAGTAATCGCCCCGATTTTGTGCGCGCCTTCCACGACGTCGGCGACCATCAGAAAATAAGTATCGAACCCGGTTTTAATAATGACGGAAAGTTCGTAATCAATTCTCTTTTGAGTTTCTTCGGGAATGACTCCGTTTTTGCCGTATAAAGGAAGGGCGCGTTCGTAAGTTAAGTCGCGCAGATATTCAGCAGTAGTTTTTCCGGCCGGCACTTCGACTTTCGGAAAGTATCGTTGGTTAGTTTCAATTTTAAGATTGCATTTGCCTGCAATTTCTGCAGTATTATAAACGGCTTCAGGAATGTCTTTGAATCGCTCCAGCATTTGTTCTTCTGATTTGAGTGACAAATCCCAACCTCGCATGTCCAGGCGGTCGGTGTCGTTTACGGTTCGAGCAGTGCCTATGCATACCAATACATCCTGGGCTTCAGCGTCCTCGGGATGGATATAATGGCAATCGGCAGTCGCGACCAGTTTAAGATTTTCTTTTTTTGCCAATGCGATTAATTTTTTTGTCTGAGATTCTTTTTCAATTTCCTCTGGAGAACCGATTCCTTTGCCATTGCGCTGGATTTCAATATAAAAATTGTCCCGGCCAAAAATATCCAGATATTTTTCAAGGACAGCCTGAACTTCAGAATCGGATTTATGGGCAACGGCGCGGGAAAGCTCGCCGCGCATGCAACCTGACAGACAGATTAGTCCCTGCGAAAGTTGTTTTAAAACTTCCAGGTCAATTCTAGGCTTATAGTAGAAACCATCGATATGAGCGATGGTAGTCAGCTTCAGTAAATTTTTATAGCCCTGATTATCGGCAGCCAGTAGGGTTAAGTGATGATAATCAGCATCCACTTTTCCGTCTTTATTATGCAGGCCGCGGGGAGCGATGTAAGCCTCCACTCCGATAATCGGTTTGATCCCGGCGTCCCAGCAGGCGTTATAAAATTGGATTGTGCCATACATTACCCCATGGTCAGTCAGTGCCAGGGACTCCATGCCTAATTCTTTGACACGGCTAACCAGCTCGTCGACTTTGGAAAGGCCGTCAAGTAGGGAATAATGCGAGTGAACGTGTAAATGTGTGAATTTCCCCATAACTGGTTTCATTATGGTATAATTTTTATAGTCGATCAAGCGAACTGATCAAGAAATTTTTCTTGATCCAATGTGAGCGCGTGATGACTATATGGAGCTAGCTCCATATAGATTTTCAATCCTTATCAGAACAAATTTCATGGCTTTAGATGAGAATGAAAGACTGCAGGAGTTTGTACTCGTAGCAGGCGATAAATTATCACTTGTAGATAAAAAATGGTGGTACGGGCTTTTGATTACTATAATTGCGACTACTCCGTTATATTACGCAGCCAAGGCGGGTTTTGTGAAATTGACCATGCTTAATTATCAAGCTCCCAGGATAATTCACACGACTGCGGTCAAACAGCCTCTTGAAATCATAGGCAAAGGAATTTTTGATTTGGGCGATAATAATTATTCGGCGTACGTAAAAATAAAAAATATCGAATACGACTGGGGAGTTCCAATTCAGGATTATACGGCTGAATTCAAAACTTTGGGTGGGACCAGCATCACGAAAGTTGCAAGCTCCACCTTCGTCCTGCCGGTGGGGGAAAAGCTAGTAGTGTTTTCCCGGTTCAAAGCAGCCCAAAAACCTGAACAAATGATATTTACTTTGGGAGCCACAAAGTTCACCCACCGGCCGCAGCGCAATTTCAACTATGAGATAGAGAGGTTGAACGTCAATAATAATTCATCAGGTTTGGTAGTTTCAGCTGGAATTAAAAACACGACTCCTTTTACTATAACGCATGTAAATTTGCCCGTGGCCGTGCTCAATTCCCGAAATGAATTGGTGGCCGTGAATTTTACCTACATCGACGATTTATTATCCGGAGAAACCAGGACATTTCAATACACTTGGCCTAGAGCAGTGGCGGGAGCGGTAAGAGCGGAAATTGCACCTGAGGTAAATATTTTTGACCGTAATATATTTCAGGTAGGCCCGGGAGGATCATCATTCTGATCTATGCGCAATTGGTTAAATAACTTTCGTTACTTTGATATTTATATATTCGGCAGCAGTCTTCTGCTGCTCGTTTTAGGTTTGCTGATGATTTATTCCACCACGCTTGAAAGTCCTGTGAATTTGCTGACGCGCCAATTGGTCTACGCCATTCTCGGGTTTTTTTGCATGTTTGCTTTGGCTTTTTTTGATTACCGTAAATTAAAAAGCCTAACCCCGATTCTGTATGTGGTGATTGTCGCAGCGTTAGTATTCGTCTGGTTTGTGGGATTACAAATTCGCGGCTCTTCGCGCTGGATTGATTTGGGAATTTTTCGGATCCAGCCAGCTGAGTTTGCGAAATTAGTAATCGTCATTATCATGGCTAAGTTTTTCGATCAAAGCGGGGAGAAATTAAAAGATATCCGGTATGTTATTTTGTGCGTGTTGTATGTGGCTATCCCGGCCGGTTTGGTTTTGATCGAACCGGATCTTGGTTCAGCGCTGGTGATTTTTTTCACGTGGTTTGCCATGCTGCTGTTTTCGAAAATAAATAAAAAGCATTTGGCTGGATTGCTTTTGGTCGGATTGGTGCTTTCTTCCTTTAGCTGGTTTTTTGTGATTAAAGACTATCAGAAAACCCGTATTTATACTTTTATAAATCCCAGCTATGATCCGAAAGGAGCCGGATATAACGTCTTGCAATCGATTATAGCAGTCGGCTCAGGCAGCATTACGGGCAGAGGCGTGGGCCGAGGCTTGCAATCTCAGCTTAAGTTTTTGCCGGAAAGACAAACTGACTTTATTTTTGCTTCGACGGCTGAAGAACTGGGATTATTCGGCAGTACATTTATCATTGGATTGTTCGGCGTAATTTTTTTCAGATTGATCAAAGCTACCAGGCATGCACGCGACAACTTCGGGATGTACCTGGCCCTGGGAATATTTTTTATGTTTTTAGTTCAGGTGGTTATTAATATCGGAATGAACACCGGACTACTCCCCGTAACCGGCATTCCTTTGCCTTTCTTAAGTTATGGCGGCAGCTCGCTTATTACCACCATGCTGGCTTTGGGCCTGGTACAGAGCATAGTAGCTCGTCAGAAAGCCCTGAGGTTTGGCAATTGATTGACGTGAAAATATAAACATTCTACAATTAAATCAACCAGACAATATGCCAAAATTTGATTTTAACAAAATAATTCAATGGTTGGCCTATATACTGAAGTGTCCTGTTTGTGGACAAAAATATAGTGCTGAGCAGACCAAAATTATCGATTCCGGTGAGGACAAACCTCTGAATGGTCGGAGTTTGCTGGTGCACACTGATTGCGAGCGATGCAAGAGCTCAGTAGTGTTCTCGATTGCCATAGATGGTCCGGAAATTTTTTCGATTGGCATGGTTACAGATCTTACCTCGCAGGATACGAATAAATTTAAAAACAGCAGCCCCATTACTTCTGACGAAGTCTTGGCTACTCACGAGTTTCTGCGAAGCTTTGACGGAGACTTTAAACAAGCACTTAAGAAATAATTTGCTATTTTTTTGACAGCAAAAAAGTAGCGTCAAAAACTGGCGACACGGGAAAATTTACCAGAATTTATAGCTCACTCGGTACCAAAAATCGCGACGCCTAATCGACGGCGCGATTTTTGTTTACCCTTATGCCTCGTTTGCGTCAAATTCTGACTAAATTTTTCCAAGTGTCGCGGTAACTGCTGACTAACCCTTAAGTAAATCAAGCAAGTTGACCGGTTGGCTGAAAAGTGCTACTATATGTCGGCTATGGAAAAAATTGCAATTACAGGAACAAAACGAGAAGTTTTGGGCAAACGAGTCAAATCCTTACGAACCGCAGGTAAACTGCCGGCTGTTTTGTATGGACACAACGTAGAAAATAAGCAGATCGAGATTTCAGAACGGGATTTTGCCAAGGCATTTAAGAGCGCTGGCGAAAGCACCCTGATCAATCTCGTTGTAGACGGTAAAACCCAACAGGTACTGATTCACGAAGTTCAGCATCATTACCTTCATGGCCGTCCTATCCATGTGGATTTTTATGCCGTGAACATGACTGAGAAATTAAAGGTCCATGTGCCGGTTCATTTCGTCGGAGAATCACAGGCTGTGAAAGCTTTGGGCGGCACTTTAGTTAAAAATTTATCTGAAGTTGAAGTGGAATGTTTGCCAGGAGATATCCCGCCAAGCTATGAAATTGATATTTCTCTGCTTAATACTTTCGAAGATGCGATCCGCGTTTCTAGTCTTCCTCATGACGACAAGGTGGTAATTTTGACTCCAGCTGATGAAGTTATGGTCACTGTGGCTGCCCCTCGATCAGAAGAAGAAATTAACGCGCTAAATGCTGAAATCAAAGAAGATGTGGCTGCTGTGGAAGGCGTGGTCAAACCTGAAGAGACTGCTACAGCTACTACTGCTCCAACGGATGATCAGAAAAAAGAGAAAAAGGAAGAGAAGAAATAACAGCATACCGATCGCGACCGGATAAATCTTTATAAATTTTGGTTTTAAAAGCTGGCAGAAGTTTCTTTGCCAGCTTTTTGATTGGAAGTCCCTGATCCCTGCCGATTTCTATAAACAGGGTACAAGGGATGGGGGACAGAGTACGGAGTTGTTTAAAAAGCTCCTGGTACAACTTCAGGCCTTTTTTGGCCGCAACTAAGGCCCCGATTGGTTCATGTTTGGTAGAGGGATCCACGAGCTTGGCTAAATATGGAAGATTGGCAATGATTACATCGAAGCGCTGTTTGCCCCAGGGTTCCAGCAGGTGACCATCCGCAAATTTTATTTTCACCTTGTGAAGTTTCGCATTTTTTCTGGCCACAACGATAGTTTTGGGAGAAATATCAGAAGCGAATAGCTGAGTATGGGGTACAGGGGACAGAGTACGGAGTTGTTTTCCCAGGCTGATGATAATGTTTCCAGAACCAGTACCAACGTCGAGAATTCTCAAAGGTTTTTTATCTTTAAACTTTAACCTTAAACCTTTAATCTCTTCCATTGCGAGTTCGACTAAGCCTTCTGTCTCAGGTCTGGGGATCAAAACATTTTTGTCGACATAAAGCTTTAGTTTGTAAAATTCTTTGCTTTTCGTAAGATATGCTACTGGCCACCCTAAAAGGCGGCGATTGATAAGCATGAGGAATTTTTTTTCCAGTTTTGGATCAATTTTTTGGCGCGGGTTGGCCAGTAAAAATTCCTTGGGTTTATTCAAGACAAAAGACAAAAGCACCTCGGCATCTAAAGCTCTGGAGGCGCTGATTGTGAGTTTTTTTATCCCAAGATTTATGAGATCGTGAATGGTCATTTGTTCGCGGCTTCCAATTGTCTTTTTTGATCTTCAGCAATCATGGCCTCTGTGATTTGTCCTAGTTCACCGTCGATGATCATGTTGATCTGGTTCCAATTTTGGTTGATGCGATGATCTGTGATTCTGTCCTGGGGGAAATTATAAGTGCGGATTTTTTCAGACCGATCACCTGTACCGATCTGAGATTTTCGTTTATCGCTCAATTCTTTCCTTTTACGTTCTTCTTCCAAAGCCAAGACTCGGGCGCGCATGATGGCAAAGGCTTTCTCCCGGTTTTGAGCCTGCGATCGTTCGTCCTGCATGACCACGGTAATCCCCGTAGGCAAGTGAGTCAGCCGAATGGCAGAGTAAGTGGTGTTTACAGACTGACCGCCGTGACCAGAGGCCGTGGTGGCTTCCATCTTTAAATCTTTCGGATCGATTTTGAAATCTACCTCTTCGATTTCCGGCATCACTGCCACAGTGACCGTTGAAGTATGGACGCGGCCGGATTTTTCAGTTTCGGGAACTCTTTGCACGCGATGCACGCCGGATTCGTATTTAAATTTGGAATAAGCTCCATGCCCCAAGACTTCGAAAATTATTTCTTTGAACCCGCCCAGAGAGTTCCGGCTTGATGAAGCCACGACCACTTTATAGCCTAACCTTTCCGCATATTTGCTATACATTCGAAACAATTCAGCCGCAAATAATGCCGACTCATCACCCCCAGCACCGGCGCGAATTTCCACAATGATGTTTTTTTCATCGTAAGGATCTTTTGGCAGCATGAAGACACGGATTTCTTCCAGAAGCTTTTCCTGCTCGGATTGAAGGGAGGGGAGCTCGGCCTGGGCCATTTCAGAAAGTTCGGATTCTTCCGCGATCAGTTTTTCGTGCTCGGCAATCTCTGATTTTACTTTTTCCAGCCGGTTGATTTTAGTCACCACTGGCAAAAGCTCGGATTGCCGTTTGCCGAGCTTAGCTAATTCCTGTCGATCAGTCGTTTGGGAAAGTTTATCGTTTATCTGATCGTATTCTTTTTGCAGATGTAAATAGTTGAGTTCCATATATTAACGAAAGGCGAATTACGAATTAAAAAGACGCCATCAAAGATATTGTATCTTAAATGACGTCTTTTGAGTATCTAAACTTTGGCTAGTTTCTTCGTGATGCGTTTGGATTTCAACTCAGCGGCTTTGGAAGTTCGTTTTTTGAATTTATCAATCGTACCGGCGGCGTCGATGAGGTTTTGCTTGCCAGTATAGAATGGATGGCAGTTGGAGCAAATTTCAACATGGAGTTCCTGTCTAGTGGAACCCGTGGTAAAGGTATTGCCGCAAGCACAGACAACCTTGGCGTTAGTAAAATATTGTGGGTGTAAATTTATTTTCATAGCTATGGGATTATAGCGTAGATTGACATATAAGTCAAGACAGGATATTATTGGTTGTTAGCAAAGGGAAGGAGGATGTGTGCAAATCGTAGCCATTGCAATTGTTTTTCTATCGTTGATCATCCGACGCATCCTTGTCATCCGACGAAACCAGCTTCGCAAAAAGAGGTGAAATCATGACTCATGTGTTGATCGTTCTCGTGGCAGTTCTGGCCCTGACCGGTGAGCAGACGCGGAAGCCGAATCCTCCGAGGGCGCCGACAAACGTGCGCGTGGTCGAAACACAGGCACAGGAGTGGAAAGTCGAGGATCTGAGGAGTGAAGAATTACTCAAGATCTTTGAAAGACCGTACTACTCAATTCCAGGCTGCAGTGTGTTCGTTCTGAAAGATCGCAAAGGCCTTCAACTGAACGCATCGGAACAGCGTGGTGATACCAGTTCCAATACTGTCATCTACATCAATGGAAGACGTCAGTCTCCACACGTTTTTAGTGAGAAGAAGATGAAAAATGGAATGTTTATACCTCCTCTCGAGGGACAGAAATCACATCCGAATATCTTCGTGAGGAACTGTATCGAACCCGCCAAACGGCTACCGCCGGATGTGCGAAAACTCTTCTTTGGCTACGGCGGGATTCAGTAATAAGCCTTTCCGGGCAAACCGGCAAGGCTTTTTTATTTGCTACTTTTCTTCTAGAAGAAAAGTAGCGCAAAAAAAGTCGGAAATTTGCCGGACTCGCGACATGGACAAATCAAAGCCGATTTTTAGTCGCTCGGACAGCGGCAAATTTCCCCTGGGCTGCAGGCTTACTCCTTCGCGTCAAATTCCGACAACATTTTTCAAATGTCGCGTTTAAATGTAGACAAATCCTGCTCTTGCCACCAGCACTTTTATATGCTAGAATCCATGAGCTATTAATCATACATGCTCACCTGATGTGTTTAGGCCTTGTTTCGAGGATCAAGACAATGAACCTCGAGATTCCTAAAACAGATGACGGGAGCAGAAGTATAAAGGATCAATAATTTATGAAAACCATCAATTTGATGGAGATGCTTAAGGCTGGCGTGCATTTTGGCCACAAGACTTCCTTGTGGAATCCTAAAATGGCATCTTATATATACACGCAGCGCAACAATATCCATATTTTGGATTTGGAAAAAACTCGCAAGAAGCTGACTGAAGCTTTGAACTTTGCCAAAGAAACAGTTGCTCGAGGCGGAACGGTTTTATTTGTCGGAACCAAAAGACAGGCAAAAGAAGAAGTGCGCAAAGCTGCCGAGTCCTGTAACATGCCTTATGTGGTCACACGCTGGCTGGGTGGGACTTTCACTAATTTCCGTACCATTCAAAGAACCATCAAGAAGATGGAAAAGATGGAAAAGATGATCGAAAGCGGGGAGATCAAAAAATATACCAAGAAAGAGCAGTTGATGATCGCGCGTGAAGTGGAAAAGATGAAAACTTTCTTTTCCGGAATCAAGGATATGAAAAAGTTGCCTGAAGCAATTTTCGTGCTCGACACTAAATATGATCACATTCCGGTGGAAGAAGCCCGCCAGTCAAAAGTCAAAGTGATCGGTCTCGTGGATACAAACTCGGATCCGACCAACGTCGACTATATGATTCCATCTAACGATGATGCGATCAAGGTGATAAGCTACATGACTTCGGTCATGGCGGATGCGATCAACGAGGGCCGCAATAATATGGCTCAAACGATCATGGCTCAAACTGAGGGCGCGGCAGTAGCCAAATAGTATAAAGTATAAAAGGAGTACAAAATGCAAATTACAACAGAAGATATTAAGAAACTTCGAGATGTTACGGGCGCGGGAATGATGGATGCAAAGAAAGCTTTGCAAGAAGCAAAGGATTTTCATGAAGCCATAACCATTTTACGCAAAAAAGGTCATGCTTCACTTGCCAAAAAATCTAGTAGGACCACGAAAGAGGGAATCGTCACTTCCTACATTCACGCCGGCGGCAAAGTGGGTGTACTGCTGGAGCTTAATTGTGAAACTGACTTTGTGGCCAGAAATGAAGATTTTCAGGCATTGGCCCAGGAAATTGCTCTGCACGTAGCCGCGGCCTCGCCTTTATACGTCTCGCGCGAGGAAGTGCCGCAGAATGCCATAGATAACGAAAAACAGATTTACGCTGAGCAGATCAAAGGCAAACCGGCAAATATGCAGGAGCAGATTCTCACCGGCAAATTAGAAAAATATTACGAACAGGTTTGTCTGCTGGACCAGCCTTACGTGCGCGAGCCGGAGAAAAAAGTCAAAGACTTGATCGCTGAAAGAGTGGCGAAACTGGGCGAAAACATCCAAGTTCGTAGATTTTCACGGTTCGTAGTCGGAGCGGAGTAAGATGATTATCTCCTTAGTTGTTGTTTTAGCAGTCGCGGTTTTGGTTGCTGTGAGTTTGTTTTTATTCAAACTCGGCCAGCTTAACAGCCGGCCGCAGATTCGATTGCGAATTACACCAACGACAACTCATCATTACGATCTTTGGCCTTACATCAAGCAGAAGTTGGGAATCGTGGCTCACAAGCTTTGGCGTTTTATTTTGGAAGCGAAGGATTTGAAACCCGCCGCCACGAAAACTTTTGAGAGTCAATACGAAAAAGTGAAAAGCGCTTTTCGGATCCGTATCAGATCTTCTACAGCCGATCCGCAGTGGCTGCCTGAGGCGGCTGAGTTGAGCATTAAGCCTTCCGCGAACCAAACCCCCGAAGATCTTTATCTGGCGGCGATTAAAAAAAATCCCCACGATCGAGAAGCTTATGAGGCGCTGGGCAGATTGTATCTGCAAAATAAAAATTACGCTGATGCAGTACAGACTTATGAATATCTGGTCAAACTTGATCCGACCAGAGATATTTATTACAGCAATTTGGGAATGTCGCATTATTCGCTGAAGGAATACCAAAAGGCGAAAGAGGCATACGAGAAAGCCCTGAGCATTAACAGCAAAATACCCACGCGGTGGGTAAATTTGGGGCTGTGCTTTGAAGCACTGGAGGATTATACCAAAGCTGTAAAAGCCCTTTCTTCCGCGGTCCAGCTGGATAAATTAAATGTTAATTACCTCAGCTTGCTGGCAGATGCTTATGTGAAATTGGAAAATTACGTGCGTGCAGAGGAAGTCCTGGAACAAATCCTGGCGCTTGAACCGGGCAATAAAACCGCCCGTGAAAAGTTGATGAGGCTTAAGATTTAAGATAAAATTAGTTGTTAGCAATTTTTGCCCCCTTAGTTCAGTGGCAGAACAACAGTTTTGTAAACTGTAGGCGGTAGTTCGATTCTACCCGGGGGCTCCAGAAAGATAGTTGGTTAAAAGATATGGGGAGTTACCGAAGTAGTCAAACGGGGCTGACTGTGAGAACAATTGCAGCTCTTGGGGGAAACTTCAAGATGAACATTCCAGGATAACGGTGAACGCTAAAGCGAAAGCCAAGCCAATACCGTGGGAATCTCCAAAAGAGAGCCCGTAGAGACTAGATACTGGAACACCTGAAATGGTGATGATATAGTCCATGCCTTTGGGAAACCTTAGGAAAAAATGAAATCAGCTGGCTTTAGCCTTCGAAGGTGCAAATCCTTCACTCCCCACCAGAAAAAAGTCTTTGATAGAAGTCAAAGACTTTTTTCTTTGGATAGTAGGTTTTAATAAGGGGGTGGTTCGTCGTTCGTGGGATAGATTAGCTGGGTTTTTTCTTTTTAGTCAGTATATGCTATAATATTACAGTCAATTTAACAAGAAAAGACACAAAAATATGGTAGATAAAAAAATTAAGGTTTTGATCGTCGAGGACGAGGAAATCTTGCTTACCGCGCTTTGCGAGGAGCTGAAACAAGAGGGTTTTGAGGTCGTGGGCGCCAAGGATGGAATGGAAGGAGTGGAAAAAGCCGTTTCGGAAAAACCCGATCTGATCCTGCTGGATTTAGTCATGCCCCGACTCGATGGGATAGGTGCACTCAAGCAGATGAAAGAAAACCCGGAGACAAAAGATATTCAGGTGGTGATTCTGACCAACCTCTCGGATTATGATAAAGTTTCAGAGGCTTTGTCGTTGGGAGCTATGGATTACCTGGTAAAGGCGAATTATCGTTTGGAAGAATTGGTGGCTAAAATTAAAACCGTGATGAAGCGACGCGGCGAACTGCCTAAATAAACCCATGGCACAATTAGAAGATTATAAAAAACTAATTAATGATATTATTGTCAAACAAACAATAATTTTAGGATCTGATATTGTTTTACTCAAAGCCCGTAGTGTCCCAGGATTAACTTTGGCTAAGGATGGCATGGTGGAGAATATCGAAGGGGATCCGCAAACTGTCCTACAAAACCTGATCGATGAATACATCGCTCTCTCAGGCCAGATCGTGAAAAATGTTCTTAACCCTGTTCTGGCCAAATACCCTGAAATAAAAATTAACATTAATTAAATATAGCGAGGTAAAAACCAAAATGTTTCAATTTGAATCTACTACTAATTTGTTTATACAAGGCTGTATAGCCGTTGTCCTGATTGGGGTCTTTTATAATTTTATGATCACTACTAAGGCATATGGTGGAATAGTGGGCAAGGCTATTCGGCTCTTGGGTATTGGGATTATATTTTTCTCTCTCTCAGCGATTGAGCACGCATTGGTCAATTTTTCGATTATAAAGCCAACTTTACAGTCTGCAATTCTTCAGGACATCATGAGTTTGATAGGGTTGGTTTTTTTGGGATTGGGATTTTCCAAATTAGCATCGGGTACCAAAGTTTAGCTACCACGTTCACGAGAAACAAAAAATAATGGCGGGATTTGAATCAGGACAATTTTTTATAGTGCTGGCAATTTACACAGTGATTGTCTTTGTTTTTGTTTGGATAGAAAATGCCCGCATACGCAACAATTTGAAGAGCAAGGAATTCGAAATGCAAAGGCGGATGTATGAAGTCTCCATCTTGAAAGAATTGGGGGATCGCATCGGTTATTCTTTAAACGTACAAAAAATTGTGGACGTGGTGACCAGTTCTCTGCGAAAACTAATGGATTACTCCACAGTGTCTTATCTTATTTTAGGCGAAGAAGGCCGGGTAATTTTCCACTGCATAGTCGAAGAATCGGTGAACAAAAAATTTATTGATGATGTAGAAAACCGGATGATCGCATCGCTGACTGCCCTTACTGCCCGGGAAATCAAATTGGAAAACGTGGATGAAAGCATCTCCGGCACCATCACTGACGAATCCAACAAACATACCATAAAATCTTTATTTAACGTGCCAGTCGTAATCAATGATCAGCCGGTGGGGTTGCTTAATGTTTCTTCCACTAAAGTAGGATTATACAAAGAAGAGGAAATGATGATCCTTTATACCATCATGCACCAGGCTTCGACAGCGGTTTCCAAACTGGAAAATATTTTAAACCAGGAAAAAGGCAAACTCAATGCTATGGTCGAATCCATGGCTGATGGCGTACTCATGGTGGACACCAGAAACCGATTGTTGGTTATCAATCCCACGGCCAAGCAAATGCTTTCCATTTCGAAATCCCAGCCGACAATTCTGGATATTTTGGACAAGCTTTCCTCCAAAATGGATTTGCGGACGAAGATGGAAGAAAGCATGCGCAATGACAAACTGATTGTGGAGGAACAACTGAAGCTCTCGGATAAAGTTTTGCGCGTGCTTATAAGTCCGGTGAAAGATACACAAAACGAGCCTTTGGGTGTCGTAGTTTTATTTCACGACATCACCAAGGAAAAAGCGGTAGAAAAAATGCGCGATGATTTTACTTCTATGATGGTCCACGAACTCCGAAGCCCGCTCACTGGCATCCGATCCATAGCCAACTTATTGAAAGAAGATAAAATTAAAAACGAACAAAAGAAATATCAGGAGTTTATCGAGCTGATCGTCTCTAATGCCGCGTCCATGCTCGACTTGGTCAATGATCTGTTGGATGTGGCCAAACTTGAGGCAGGGAAATTTCAATTGCTGCGAAGAGACACCAACATCGCTGATGTCGTAAAAAATCGTACTCAATCATTCGCATCCTTGGCGGCCGAAAATCATGTCATTTTGGAAACCAAAATAGATCCAGAATTACCAGCCAGTTTTTCTTTGGATGAAAATAAAATTTCTCAGGTTTTGAATAATTTTTTATCAAATGCGATCAAATTCACGCAACAAGGTAAAATCACAACATCCGTCTTCTTTATGAAGGACGGGGAGAGCCTGCTTAAAAAAGTAAGCAGTTTGGGTATGATCTGGCCAGGAATTAAGGAAATATCTTTTGATTCTGACCAGCTCGTTTTGGCCGTCACAGACACAGGGGTTGGTATTCCGGAAGAGCATTTGCACAAATTATTTAATAAATTTACTCAGTTGGAACAAGGTGTTATGTCGGAAAAAAAAGGCACGGGCTTAGGGTTAGTTATCGCCAAAGGGATTGCGGAAGCGCACGGCGGTAAAGTGGAAGCATTCTCGCAGGCCGGGAAGGGCTCGACTTTTTTGGCGCATTTACCTATAGTCAGTAAATAAATTTAAAAAATGGCAGGCAAAAGATCAAAGTTAAAAAAAGAAAAAGAAGGCGACTTTGCGTCGGATTTCGCCAACTTGGCTTCGCATCAACTGCGAACACCGCTATCAGGCATGAAATGGATGCTGGAATTGCTCCAGCGGCCAAGCTCCGGTCCCCTGAGCAAGAAACAAAAAGAATATATAGAAAAAACAGTTTTTTTTAACGAACGCTTAATTGCACTGGTGAATGACTTGCTGGAAGTTTCGCGTGTGGAAAAAGGGGAAACCAAACTCTATCTACAGCCCACTGATCTTACCGTGATTATCCGTAGCCTCCTTAAAGAGAAAGAAAAAGAAATCCAAAGAAAAGGGTTGCAAGTGTCCTTCACTGTCGAACACGAGCCTTTTCCGGTGGTCCGCACGGAAGCGAGTAAGATCAAGCAGGCGTTTAATAATCTCATTAACAATGCCTTGGCCTACACTCCGCAACACGGCAAAGTCACGATCGATCTTCGGGTCAAGGAAAATGACCTTAAAACTTTAGAGTGCGCGATCACTGACACAGGCATGGGTATTCCCAAGAATCAACAAGCGCAAGTGTTTAATAAATTTTTTCGAGGCAGCAATGTTTATAAAGTAGAATCTGTAGGCACTGGCCTGGGGTTGTTTATTGCCAAAGCTTTCATTGAGGCTTCAGGTGGAAAAATTTGGTTTAAATCTATACAGGGCAAAGGTACAACATTTTATCTCACCATGCCGATAATCAGGAAATAGCATTGGGTTGATTTTTTGGCATTTTCCTGTTATATTATGCGGGTGTTTTAACGCGCCGTTGTAGCTCAGCTGGTAGAGCAACTCCATGGTGGGACACAAAGTCTCCTGCCCACTGCTTCGGAAACTTAGCAGTGAATCCCGAATTACGGTCAAAAACCTGCAATAGGTTAAGACCGTAGCGTAATTTCTGTAATTACGCTCGAACGACTGACAAGGGGCGCCAAATCGCAACAAATTATTGCGACACGCGCAAGATACAGTCTAACCCTTTGATAAATGCGTTTTGAAACAAAGGTGTAAGTGAAGGAGTAGGTCTCCGGTTCAAATCCGGACAACGGCTCCATAAATTAAGAAAGGATGTATGTCACAGGATAATTTGATAAAGATGGAATGTACGGTTTGCCATCATATAAACTACCATTCCCGAAAGAACAAAAAGTTAAATACGAACCGATTGGTCATTAAGAAATTTTGCAAATGGTGCAAGAAGCGGACTGAACATAAAGAGACCAAATAATGGTTAAGGATTTCATTGAAAAATTTGCCGGGATCAGCAGGAGTATTGAACTAATAATCATGGATATTTATTAGGCCCTAGTCACGTCACTAATCCTAGAGTGGAAAAAGCGCTGTATTAATTTATCTTCTAACGGTTATTAGTATCCTGGCAGTAATCGGATTAATTTTCCTTGAGACTTTGTTGCTAAGATTATTTTTGGGGTCATTCTTATAGCTTCAGCATGTTTGTTATTTAGAATCTTAAGACAGACTTCCAGATAAACGAGGGGGCTTAGTACAATGGTAGTATCTTCCTCTCCAAAAGGAAAGATGTGGGTTCGATTCCTACAGCCCCTGCCAAAAACACATTAACCTTGCTAGTTTTATCGGTATTCTTTTTATATGAATCAATGTAAACATTTGACTGAAGTAGATCAGAACATAACCCCCAGGACTCCTGAGGGATGCGAAGAATGCCTAAAAATTGGGGACAGTTGGGTCCATCTGCGGTTGTGTCTATCTTGCGGTCATGTAGGTTGTTGTGATAATTCCAAAAACAAGCACGCCACAAAACATTTTCATGCCACGAATCATCCTATGATTCGATCATTCCAGCCAGGCGAAGACTGGAAATGGTGTTATGTAGATGAAATATTTCTATAATTAGAAGTGACGTTGGAAAAGTTTATCTAAGCCCCTTATAATCTAGTTTTTTGTTATGCAGGAAGTGCTTGACAGAGTGGAACCCTTGAATATATACTATTCAAGTAATCATTTGAATACTTGAATAGCTAATATGCCTACTATAAACGAAATCGAACGTAAAGCCCGAATTTTTGCTCTGTTTGGCGATCCGACCAGGCTTAGAATATTGAACCTCTTGTCCCGTAAGAAAACAGCGAACGTATCAGAGATTGCCAAGGAAGTAGAAATGAGCGTCGCATGCGTATCCCATCACCTACAGCTTTTGAAGGATAATGCCGTAGTTGATTCTAAAAGAAAAGGAAATAACATCTATTATCAATTAATTTATGACCCGCTTGTAAAAAATTTACAGTCGTTGGTTAAATAGGAGAAAGTTTTATGAACAGAACTGAAGCTAAGATTGTGGAAAAATTTGCAGTGATTCCCGCTGACGAGACAATCAACAAAACCGTGGAAAGTTTGAAAGCTAACGGCATTGATGCCATGGTGGTAGAAAATAGCGCTGAAGCAAAGAAAAAACTGTTTGAGATAATTCCAGAGGGTGCGGAAATTATGAACAATACTTCAATCACGCTGGATACTATCGGAGCCACAGAAGAAATTTTACATTCAGGAAAATATAAACCGGTCAGGGACAAATTATATGATCCAAATGTTTCTCCGAAAGAAAAAGCAATCTTAGGAACTACGGCTGACTGGGCTACTGGCAGTGCGCACGCTGTGACAGAAGAGGGGACTATCATGATTGCTTCGAATACGGGCAGTCAGATTCCATCGGAAGCTTATGGTTCTCCAAACGTAGTATTAGTGGTTGGAGCGCAAAAGATAGTGAAAAATCGCGACGAAGGATTCAAAAGGATCTACGACCATGTTTTGCCTCTTGAGTCGGAGCGTGCGAATAAAGCATACAATATCACCACAGGCAGTTTCGTTAGCAAGCTTTTGATTATAAATCGTGAAATCAAACCCAATCGAATCCGATTGATTCTCGTCAAAGAAGCTCTGGGATTCTAGGCTTAGAAAGCTCGGGGTCATGAGGAATAAGGCCTGGCGGAGAGCGCAGCAAAAAAGATTGACAATTCGGTCGATCTTTTTTGTTTAGGGAGAGATTGATGCGGATGCTAAAAGCTGCTATGCTGTCTTCCGACGGAGGATTAAACTAGCAAAAACCGAGGCGAACCATGCGTCAACTCCTTAAGCTTCTAAGAGTACTCGTGCGTTTCCCGCCTCCTCCCACGAAGGAGGCTCAAAAGGCGGCTGCTCAAGTTCAGCTAACTCAACTTATGGTCAAATACCCGCAAACCATCCCCAAGGAAAAGAGGTGAGTCTTGTTTCGAGCTTTACGAAACCTCATGGCGTACATCAACGGCAAGGACAAGTTCTACCGGTGGAATCACCCGGATGAACCGCGAGATCCCGAGTCTGTCGTCGTTCCCGCTACACGCGCGACGCGCATGGTGTGTGGCCTCTGTCATGAGGATCCATGCGATCCGGCGTGTCCAACGATTCGTGCAGATAACCCTTGCTCCATGTTGAACTATCAAGATGGGAGACGTCACGCACTGCGTGAGTTGCCAATCGCGGCGTGGCAGGCGGATGACCCTTCGTACCAGCTGGGCCGCCGAATCGGGGACAAGCTGCGGCTACGAGACGAAGGCCCAACCGAAGCCGAAATGCTCGCAAGGCGTCTTCAAGCCACCAACTAGACAGGGCTTCAGTTTCTCAGAGGCTTCTGGCGAGTGCTGCTGAAACTCTTCGCCACCGGCGGTGTGTGGCAAGCTACCCATCAACGCGACTTGTAACACCTTTCGGAAAGATGGGAGATCCAGATGGTCTTTAATCATTCGCGGTTTGCCGCTGGCTATCCGGAAGAACCCGGCTGGTCTGTCACAAGACTCACCCAAGATGGAGGAATGTGCGAGCCGCTGCATGACGGCACCCTGACCCTGGGCGACGCCATCAAATTTGCCGCTCGTCTTGAGATTGAGGGCTCAGCCGCTGGAGTGGTGTTTTTCAGCCCAGAAAACGATCCCATTCCTATTCAACCCGGCCTTGCAGGGAGCGGGTGTCTGGACTTTCCAGACCAGAATACAACTCTACCGTAGTTTTGACTCAAAACTACGGTTTTTCTTTTGTCCCAATTTGACGCTTGCCAGATTGGTGTATTTATTGGGAATTTGCTATACTATTTTACAGATTGTTAATAATTCTTAAGAACCCCCGGACGCCTTTGGCTTAAGGGGGACAAAAAGGATCCATATGGCCAAAGGAATGACCAAGTCAGAAGTGCTCAATGCACTTGCCGAAAAGACCGGCAAAACCCGCAAAGAAGTGGGCGAAATGCTCGATGCTATCGCAAATCTAGCATACGCTGAAGCTAAGAACAGCGGGGAATTCACCCTCCCAGGCTTGGGAAAGCTGTTGAAAAAGCACCGTGAAGCCCGCATGGGCCGCAATCCAGCCACCGGCGAATCGATTAAAATTCCGGCTAAGACTGTCGTGAAGTTCCGTGTAGCAAAGGCTGCCAAAGACTCTATTCTCTAAGAAAATGTTTTTAAACACAAAGCCCGCTCAAAGCGGGTTTTGTGTTTATTAGCCGTTCAACTACCAATAGCTTGGAAACCTTTTAGGACCGCCGCCGGGGTTTTGAAGGCTAATCCCATATGTAATCTGTCCTGGTTGTAATAATTAATATACCGGGGTAGTTCTTTGTTAAATATCTTAACATTCACTGGTAA
>DASWFI010000006.1:0-1998 GCA_036394315.1 Patescibacteria group bacterium | reverse complement strand
GTTGGGACAGCAGACAACTTTTTGATCTCATCTTGAACTATCGTATGTTTCATGTGTTTTCCTACAAAACTCATTTACAAGGTCAGCGAGCGAAGCTTTGGGCTAGTGCAGTGCATGCTTCGACGGCTTGCATTCATCATGCAACCGGTGAGTGCCTCGAAGTACGTAGTTGTGCCGATTACATTCTGAACGATTCGGCGTCGCCATAAATAACAGATGATAGATTCGCTGAGCCATTTGTCTGCTGAAAAGGAAGGGCTAATGAATCCTGACGGAATACGAGACCTTGACTTTTGGGACCACCATATACAATAATAGCGACACTCGCGCTAAAAGCTTAACCGGAGAGGTTTCCTTTGCATGTTGTTAAGTATCAAGCAGCTTAAAATTGGGACATATGGGATATTTGCTTTTCTAATTATTGCGCTAGCTACTTTATTGCGTATTTTTCTAATAGCATGGGGCTGGCCACACAGCAATTCAGACGTAGATACGATGGGCATCATGGCTATGCATATTGCTTATAAGGGAGAGCACCCGATATTCTTCTATGGCCAGAATTATATGGGCACATTGCAGGCATATCTTGGAGTAGCGTTTTTTCGCCTCTTTGGTATCTCGGTATTTTCGTTACGACTTGGCGCTGTTCTGTTTTTTGCCCTTTTTCTTGTCATTATGTATTGCCTGACCAGTTTGCTGTATACGAAAAAACTGGCGTTGATCACCCTTGCCTTGCTGAGCCTTGGATCAACCATCATGTTGGATGCAGAGATAGCTGGTCTTGCTGGTTACCCCGAATTGCTCTTCTTTGGCTCTCTTTCAATGCTTCTTGCTTCCTGGCTTGCTCTCTCTTACGATCAATACTCATCTCCGGACAGGCGGCTTTGGCGCTCGATTGCCTATGGGTGCTGGGGCCTTGTGGCAGGGCTGGGTTTCTGGAGTGACTTCCTTATGCTCGTATTTATCTTGTTATCTGGCTTATTGCTGGTGCTGTTTTGCTGGCGTGAATTGCTCCAGTTCGCAGTATTGCCTTTAGTCTCAGGCCTTATCATCGGCTCATTTCCCTTGATAATCTACAATCTCCATGCAGCGCCAGGGCAAAATACCTTAAACGTACTCGCAATTCTTCACAACGCAGGTAGTGTAGAACTTGCTAGAATCCAGGTACACAATCATATCCCGCTTGAACCTGAATTGCAAGGAACGATGTTGACTAGCCTGCCCGCGGCAACTGGAGGGGCGCCTTTCTGTTATGATACAAATTTAATGCTCACTGGATATCTAGGCCTTCAAAACGGTCACTGTTCAGTGCTTTACAGTAATTTGAGTTCTGTTTTCATTGCCCTTGCCTGGAGCGTGGGTTTTATTCTGCTCTGGACGATTGCAGTTGTTCTTACGATAAAGAATCTCTGGAAACTTAGAAGTCTAACTCCGGGACATCCCAGATCACAAGCAATAAAACGTCAATTTGCGCGATTGATGCTCTTAAGTTCTGGCGGATTGATCTTGCTACTCTTTATTATGAGTCCTGCTTCAGCGGCGTTTCCTGACAATTCGCGCTATTTAGCTGGTTTGTTGATAGCCACACCTGCGCTGGTTGCACCTCTCTGGGGTTTATCGTCAGTTGAGAGCGCTATGACTCCAGATACTAGCAATGGTGATCACTCTCAGACACATAGCTGGTTCACTTTAACGTCATTCAAACGAGTCTTGGGGCGAGGGGCGCTTCTGATAATTGGCTTTGTATTGCTTGTTGGAACTGTTAATGCATTTCTCGAGATACCTACTGTTCAGGCTAATAACAAGCAACAGGATATACTGATACATAGTCTTTTGCGTATCAAGGCCACCCATATCTATACCGATTATTGGACATGTGATAGTATTGCCTTTGTGAGTAGGGAACAAATCATTTGTGGTGTCGTTGACGGACAGTTGAAGGTGCAGCCGCACTACAGTCGTTATGCCCCCTATGTACCAATTGTAAAAGCCGATCCA
>DASWFI010000005.1:0-3027 GCA_036394315.1 Patescibacteria group bacterium | reverse complement strand
ATTTGGTAGAGGTTAAAAGAAAAGACAACGAATCCTTTGAAAGTTTACTTCGACGTTTCAACCGCAAAATTCAGCAAAGCGGTGTTTTAGTGCGCGCTCGTAAAATTCGATTTTTCGAGCCCACGAGATCCCGCAATCTGTTGCGCGAAGACGCAGCCAGGCGCGCTGTTAATCGTGAGAAACGCGAAGAGTTGAAGAAAATGGGAAAATTAGTTGTCGGTCCTAAATTCAAGCGAAGATAAGGCTTAAATGTTATTGCAAAAAATAGATGAAGATTTAAAGAGTGCTTTGAAAGAAAAGAATGAGGCGGCACTTTCAAGCTTGCGGAATCTTAAGGCAGCTTTGAAAAATGCTGAAATTGAAAAGCAGCACGCTCTTACTGATGATGAAGCGATGGCAGTGATTGCCAAAAAAGTAAAACAGCATAAAGATTCCATCGAAAGTTTCGGTCAAGGCAACAGGCAGGATTTAGTCCAGCAGGAAACTAGCCAGATGGCAGTGCTTCAAAAATATTTGCCCGCGGCTATGAGCGAGGAAGAACTGACAGGTATCATAAAACAAGTTATTGCCGATACCACAGCCACTGCTGCTGATTTCGGTAAAGTCATGAAAGAAGTGATGGGGAAAGTTAAGGGTCAAGCCGAGGGTAATATGATTTCCAAAATCGTTAAAGAAAATCTTAAATAAAAATGGCCAGAGAGCACATATTCGTGGGGCTTGATATCGGCTCGTCTACTATCCGAGTCGTTGTGGGCAAACAAGAATCAGAGCTAGGCACGCCTAGTATTATAGGCGTGGGTGAGGCCCCTTCTACCGGTATTCGTCGCGGTGTGATCGTGGATATCGATGAAGCCGTGTCTTCGATTGCCGAAGCTTTGGAAAAAGCCGAACGAATGACTGGCCTTTCCATCGATCACGCTGTGGTTTCCGTGGGCGGGGCGCAGATCACCTCGCAGGAAAGCCACGGGGTGGTAGCGGTGGCGCGGGCGGACGGCGAGATTACCGAATCCGATGTCGTGCGCGTCGTGGACGCGTCCCAGGCCATATCCATTCCCGCCAATCGCGAAGTGCTGCACGTGATTCCGAAAAATTTCACAGTGGATGGCCAGACCGGCATCAAAGACCCAGTCGGCATGTCCGGCATCCGTCTGGAAGTGGATAGTCAGATTATCCAGGCTTCAGTGCCGTTTATAAAAAATCTGACTAAAGCTATTTTACAAGCAGGATTGGAAATTGATGATTTGGTTTTAGCACCGCTGGCTGCTTCGCAGGCAGTGCTGACGAAAAAGCAGAAAGAACTCGGCGTGGCATTGATCGACATGGGCGGGGGCACCACGGGTATGGTGGTATTTGAAGAAGGCGATTTGGTCACCACCACGATTTTACCTATCGGCTCCATGCATGTCACCAATGATTTGGCGATCGGGCTTCGCACTTCCGTGGACACAGCTGAGAAAATCAAACTGCAATACGGACATGCCGAGACGCGCGAAGTTAAAAAGGATGTGGAAATTGATTTATCCAAGATAGATAAACAAGAAGAAGGCCGGGTTTCCAGCAAGCATGTGGCGGAAATTATCGAAGCCCGTCTGGAAGAAACTTTTGATTTGATTAATAAGGAATTAAAAAAGATCAACAAGGATGGGCAGCTGCCCGCGGGAGTGATCTTGACAGGCGGTGGCGCGAAACTGCCGGGAGTGGTAGAATTAGCCAAAAAGCAGCTGCGCCTACCGGTTATAGTGGGATTGCCTGGAGCAGTCACTACTGTGATCGATCGCGTGAATGATCCGTCGTTTGCCACAGCCGTCGGATTGGTTTTGTGGGCCAACGAATTTTTACTTGGTTCCTCCCGCACAGTCAACAAATTCGCGCGTCAGGTTTTAGAAAACGATACAGTAAACAAAATGCGGAAGTGGTTTAAGAGTTTTTTACCCTAAATTATGCCTAGATCATTTGAAGTGAAGCCTAAAATTGAAACATTTGCCAGGATTAAAGTTATCGGGGTGGGCGGCTCCGGCCACAATGCCATCCATCGCATGATGGAAACCGGTATCCGCGGAGTGGAGTTCGTAGCCGTGAATACGGATGCGCAGGCTTTGCATAACTCCGAAGCCGACCATAAGATTCATATCGGCAAAACTTTGACTCGGGGCTTGGGCGCTGGCATGAATCCTGACATTGGACGCGCAGCTGCCGAAGAATCCAAGCAGGAAATTTTGGATGTGATCCACAACGCTGACATGGTGTTCATCACCTGCGGCATGGGCGGCGGAACTGGCACGGGTGCCGCTCCCATAGTGGCGGAGCTGGCGAAAAAAACCGGCGTGCTGACAGTGGGCGTGGTGACTAAGCCTTTTGCTTTTGAAGGAGCGAAGCGCAGGGAAATCGCTGAACGGGGTTTGGAATTACTTAAACAGCACGTGGACACCATCATCGTTATTCCGAATGACCGTATTTTACAAATTATAGATAAGAAAACTTCCCTGCTTGATGCCTTCCGCACAGTGGATGACGTGCTTCGATCCGGTGTGGCTGGTATTTCTGATTTGATCACCACCCCCGGCATGATCAACGTCGACTTTGCGGATGTGAAAGCCGTGATGCAAAATTCCGGCTCGGCCCTGATGGGTATTGGCCGCGGCACTGGCGAGAATCGGGCTACTGATGCAGCCAGAGCTGCTATTGATTCGCCGCTGCTGGATATGGCTATCGATGGGGCGAGGGGAGTATTGTTTAACATCACGGGTGGCAAGGATTTGGGTATGTACGAGGTGGAAGAAGCTGCCAAGCTGATTACCAAATCCGTGGATCCTGATGCCAAGATTATTTTTGGCGCCGTGATTGATGAAGAGATGGATGAGGAAGTCAAAATCACCGTGGTCGCGACTGGATTTGACGAGAGCATGCGTCGAGCGGAACCGATAAAGCGAATGGAAGAACCGGCTAAGTCTTCTCCAGTGGTGACTAAAGTAGAACAGAAAAAACCCATGTTTACCCCGAAGCCGATAATCGAGGAAGAACCAGAAG
>DASWFI010000004.1:0-2034 GCA_036394315.1 Patescibacteria group bacterium | reverse complement strand
GCTAAATTTACCCGTTTCGAAGAGCGGATATTTGTATATTTATACCAGCAACGAGACTCCAAACATCGATGTGTTCTTTGATAATTTGCAAGTTACGCATGTACGCGGGCCGCTATTAGAGGAGAATCACTATTATCCGTTCGGACTCACCATGGCCGGGATCAGTGATAAAGCGTTAAAGACGCAGTATGCTCAGAATAAGTATCGTTATAATGGCAAAGAATTGCAGAATCAAGAGTTTTCGGATGGCACGGGGCTGGAGGAATATGATTATGGGGCGAGGATGTATGATCCACAAGTAGGACGATGGCAGGTAATTGATCCGTTGGCTGATAAGATGCGCAGATATTCTCCGTATAACTATTGCTTTGACAATCCAGTTAGATTTATAGACCCTGATGGCATGGGGCCTGGCCCCACTCCACTTGGACCATTTGTGTATGCACTAAAGGCAGAATTCGTTGCTTTAGGTAGAAAAATGGACCATATATTTAGCGGTAGCGTATCCAATGACCACACTATTTCGAAAGAAAAGATATCATCAGACGTTGAAGTAAGAAAATCAGTGGAAACAACAAATACATCGACATTAAATTTTGGAATGGGAGATTTCATGCAACATTTAACCAGTACAAACTCCACCGATGGTGGCCCATCTTTGAAGATCGAGATGGCAAACACTTCTGAAGTAAAAGATAAAACTACTACAACCACAAAACTGAAAGGAGTTACAGCAACCGGAACTGAAACTGTATCAAGGAATGATGGCACAACGGAACAAGGAGTAACCATGTCCGGACCAATTAAGTTAGGCGTTATACCCAATGCGACATTAGGAATTGGAGTTTCTACTGATAGTAAAGGATTGACAACCTTTTCAACAAATGTCTCAGGAAGTGGCACTATTGGGAATTCAACTTACAGCGGAGGAGCTCAAGGGTCGATTTCGGGGCACAATAATGGCGCAAGTGGTGGATCTATGGGTTTTTCAATTTATGGGGAAAGGAGTTCAGGAAATGACACAAAACGATATAGCCTAAATGTTAACTTGTGAAACAATGAATAATAGATGTTACTCATTTAAAATTGAATACCTATTTTTATTTATAGCGGTCACGAACTTCTTGACTTCTTGTAATGGGCAAACTAAGGGAATTGATCAAAAAAGGAAAGACGAAAATGGGCATTTGTACAAAAACGTTTTTGGAGAAGAATATTATGCCACGGGCCGCTTTCTAAATAGCAGCGGGGATAGTATTGAGACGAAACTTTGGTTTATTTCCAATCTAACAAATCCTCTGGTTGTGTATGGAAATTATGCAGATGGGCTACCCACAGGGGATTGGAAATTTGGATTTAAAGATGGAACTCTTTTATCGTCCCAATGGGCACAATACAAAAACGGCGTAACAAAGTGTTCATTCTCATTGCCTTTTCAGTATAACGAGACAGTTATCGATTCTAATTATTTTAGGCTGAGAACTATGAATGACTCTTTAGGAAAAATTTCTATTATTGTAGGTGTTAGCGATACTATTATTAAAAACGAAGAGCTCGCTCAATATGGTGTTAACTCCGAAAATGGGATTCGACGGCAAGGTTTTTCATTTAAAGGCGATACGAGAGAAATTGTCAAAGGAAGAAATAGATATTTTTTTACTGAGTACTTCATGAAAGACTCTACAAATAAAGACGTAAAATTATTTCATCTTTACGGGTACACTCCATTGCACGACCACTTTGTCGATTTTGTGCTGTTTCACGATGGCCCTAAGGACGACTTGGTTAAAATCATGTACAATCTTATAGTTACAAGCTTGTACATAGGAAATGAGAGGTTTTTCAACCCCCATCTAAACTAATCTTCTACAAGCGGCCGATGCAGGAGGAGAATCACTATTATCCGTTTGGGTTGACCATGGCGGGGATCTCTGATAAGGCACTTAAGACCAATTACGCTGAGAATAAATACAGATACAACGGCAAAGAGCTACAGAATAAAGAGTTCGCTGATGGATCAGGGTTAGAACAGTA
>DASWFI010000003.1:0-1715 GCA_036394315.1 Patescibacteria group bacterium | reverse complement strand
TTTTTGATAAGGTGCACATCGGTACCTGCAGGGAGTGGTGTAGGGTGAGGATTGGCATCTGCCATGCCAAAGTGATCAAGGATAGACCTGATGTACCCAGACTGATCCACTTCAATGCACTTCTTGGAGCAGTCTCGGCAGATCCACATGCCCAAGTATGACTGGATTTCTCCTAAGTCTGACATTTCATAGTGCAAAGAAAGCTTTTCTTTGAGTTGCTTGACATCCTCCAACAAAGATCCCATGATTGTGATGTCGTCTACATATAAAATGACAATGAGGAGGCTATTCCCCCCATGTTGATGACGCACATAAATGCCTGCATCAGAATATGTCCACTCAAAGCCTAGTGTAATTAAAGCACCATGGAATTGCTGGTTCTATGTGCAGGAGGCTTGTTTGAGACCATAAAGTGCCCTTTTGAGTTGGCACACCTTATTCTCCTGTTTGGCAGCAATGAAGCCCTGTGGCTGCTTCATATAAATCTCCTTGTTGAGAACACCATTTAGGAATGCCGACTTGACATCCATTTGGTGAATTTCCCAATTCTCTAGCACAGCCAACACTAGCAGTAGTCGTAATGACTCAAAGCGTGCAACTGGGGAGAAAGTTTCATCATAATCTATTAGGGAAGAGCATGGGTATGGGTTACCCATATGGGTCATGGGTATGGGTATGCATGGGTGTGGGTCAGGGTTGGTGTTTTTCAACCCATGAACCCATAGTTGACCCACCACTTTAGGGCATGAGTTGGATCAATGCTTGGATCGGAGCTGGAACAGCCGTGTCGGAGCGCCAGACTCGGAGCGCCCATTAGCCATGTGGCATGCCTGCATTCCAACTTGTCTAGCATGCAATGCCATGCATTCTTCATCATTGCATGCATTTTATCATCTTGTCATCCCGGCACTTGCATTCCTGGAAACTGGCATATGCCATGCTTCTTGAGTCTTGAGTCCCATTTTTGTTTCACTCATTCTCTTGTTGAATCTGATGGAATACAGGGGGAGTGGCGGAGTTTTCCTCTGCTGGTCCATTCCTCAATGCTTCAATGCCACAACACTTTCCTTTTCCCTCCTGTTTCACTCTCTTTTCTATCTATTCCATTGCAATTGCTTCAAGTCCAACACCTGCCATTCGGAAGCCTGCTTCAATCGCATTTTCGAGCAGTAGTCTGGCTCCAATCTATCTCAATCGTGTTATGTTACTTATGTATCTCTATTTCACTTTTATCTCATCATTCAGCCTGTATAGCTTCGCTTTATCTTTATTCCTTTGCTCCTATAATGCACAAAGCTCCTATCATATCTACATGTATTTAAACATGCTAGTTTAGCTTGAATCAATATCAACTTCATCCCTTCTTTCCTGGTGTGCCCCTCATCGCGTTCAGTCGGTCCTCGTAAACCTCAGCATCAAAGTATTGCCCACTTGCCCTTCTTCAACTCTTTCAGTCACTTTTCCGCACACCACCGTATTCGTATCAGAATCCTCATTATTGTACTCGCATTTGTTCATCAACTAATAGACAACTATATATGCCGGCATGCACTGACACGTGTCATGTACTACTGTAACCCCCTTCCAAGTTTCTTGTGTGCGATTCCAAATAACTGCTTGAACACACATCCACAATGCGAAGCTGCTGTGTTGTGTTAAAATCTGAAACAGTGAGACCCCAATAAATAAGAATAAACACAATAAATTGTCGAACA
>DASWFI010000002.1:0-29267 GCA_036394315.1 Patescibacteria group bacterium | reverse complement strand
CTTGCTGGACAGTGGAACAAAGGGATGATCGCAACCAAAGAAAGTTTAAAATCTATCCAAGCCCGATGCCCGTTCGACCTCAAAGGCTTTGACTTTGATTCCGGCACGGAGTTCATCAATGACCAAGTGGTAGTCTGGTGTCTATCAAAAGGTAATAAAAATTTTCTCTTTGCATTGGCTGCGGTCTTTGTATTACTTTGTGCTTTGATTTTAATTTCAGTTTCCAATATTCAGTTAAACAATACACTAGTAGCTATAGTGATGACTTTTTTTGTTTTATCCTTAGTTTATTTTGTTGGTTTTTATAAAAAGCTGGGAGAAAGAGTAGATAGACAGGTGGCTACAATAATGGGATGGAAATACCAAACCGATAGTTCCGCAACCTTACTTCAAGGATGCAGTTTTTATGCGGGTAACAATGATAAAATTGATTATATGTTTTCTGGAAATTTTAATGAAGCAATTTTTAATTTAGGGCAGTATACCAAAGCTTTGGATAAAAGAAGAGCCGTATCTATTTTATTTATGCAGTTTAGTATTGAAAAAAAGCTTGAACCAGTAGAAGTATTTTTTACAGAGCATATACCGACTTGGCTGAAGAGTACAATAAAAACCGAGTCAGATGATTTCGATAAAGCATTTACAGTCCGAGCAAACAATATACAAGATGCTTTATATGATCTCAATCCAAAAGTTATGGAAAAAATGTTAGCAGCAAAAAAAGAAATGCGGGCACCTTTAGATATTGAATTGCGGCCAAATAATATTTTTTTCTCAGGAACATTACAACACCCACTTAAAACAAGCCAAGAATATATTGGCTTTTGGGATCTAGTCAGAAACAGAATATCAGAACAGACATTGAACCTACGAAAACAGCAATTGCTGGACAGTCTAAATGACGCTTACAAAATATATCGGGCTTTTAACTGAAAAGTGACTTTATGGTTTACATCTTGTATAATAGCTTTAATTAAGCTTCAGCAATGAAAAAACTATTATTATTAATTCCAGCTGTGTTTCTGATTGCCGCTGGCTGTAATAAGACAAGCAACACTAGCTCCCCTAACTCATTACAGCAACAGACAAATCAATCAGGAACGCAATCTAATCAGTCGTCAACAATAACTCCCAAATCATCAAATACACAATTTACAGAGACCCCGTCTTTGGCGATGACGCAAGGAACTTATTCTCTACAGAGGGCTATACTTACAGCCATTGATATTTACTATGGAGACAATAAAAAATTGCCGAAAAAATATAACGATTTAGTAACTGCTGGTCTATTAACATACAGCCAGTCCGATATAAGTTTTCTTTCATACCTGCAATATAATTACATAAGCGATAAACAGATTGATGTATGCTTAAAATTTAAGGTTGATCCAAATACAGGACATACACAATGTAAAAGCTATGTTGCAGGCCAAAGTAATGGAAATTAACTATTTAATTAAAAAAATACTTATGCAAGAATTAAAGAAATCTGCCAACTGGAACATTGCAGCCACTCACTATCTTACAAATGTTTTTTGTTATCATACTGATATAATTTTTAACTACTTTATTTATGGAAGATGAAAGAAAATTTCCTGGTCAGCGCAAGGAGATGGAGGAAGAACTTGCAAAATTAAGGCGTCATTATTCTGATATGAATTACGATCTAGAAAATGGCAGATATCCTCAAGGGGTTCCTCCAGAATACCATACTGAGATGGAAGAAACTAAAAGAGAAATTGAAAGGCTAGAAGGTTACATAAAAGAAGAATCCAGAGTTCCATCTGCCAACGACGAAAAAGAAGATGAAACTAAAAAAGAATAAATGTCTCTAACTATAACTAAATAAGTTTTCCACCTGTCTCGACTTGCCCTGCCAAGATCAAACATTCAGACATCACGCTGCAACTCGCAGTTAGTTTATAGAAAACGTGCTAAGAATAGAATTGATGTAATTTTGGTTATTGTTTACGGCCATCCCTGTGGTGCATCCGTCAAAGTTAATCACTACGATGTTATTGCCATTATGTCCTTGACCTAAATTTGAAGGAGCTATAATCGTGCCTCCAGGAACAAAGTAATAGATTTGGGTGCAACCGTTTTTATTTAGAATAAGTTGGTTTCCTGATTTGTTACCAACAGTAACTGGTGTCAGTGTTCCTGAACCGAAAAGTTGGGTTACAGGGACTTTGCTTATATCATTGTAATCCAGTAGCAAAGATACGTTCATAGAGCCAGCCTTGCCCTGACCTGCAAACATACCCGCAAACCAATATCGCTTATTTCCAATGGTCGTATACTGCGTAAAAGTAGGACAAGTTCCAATCCCGCATTTGGATAGTGAGTCATAAACATCAAAGAGATTTGCTGGATAGCTAAATGTTACTCCGTAATTACTACCTGAAAAATTAGTCCAAGTTGATTTATCTGTGGCCGCTGGCAGTGTCGCATTAGCGTATTGTGGATTGGTACTTTCAATCGTTTGATTAGATGACTGACCAGTTGAGGACATATTCTTTTTGCCTTTATAGACTGCGAAAACTATAGCGAGTATCAGGACTACCCAAAGGGTTACGAAAAGAATTATAACTCTGCGGGTTAGTATTTTTTCTGGATGGCCGTTGCTATCTCTTTTCGGCAACAATGCCATAATTAGCAATCCTAAAAACGAAAGTATAAGCCCGAGCACCCATCCAAGCCCTGCTCCATAGCCTTTTTCTTTGGAATATCTCGCTACACCTCGGCCGATTAAAAACCAACTTATAATCGGAAACAGCCAAACAATGAACACCATAAGAATTGTCAGAGAACCAAGCAGTTGGAATTGACCACCGCTTTGGGCTCCATTCTTGGCTATATAATTCAACACGAGAATGTTATTGAGAGTTACCAAACCAAAGGATATAATCGGCAAGAGAAGCCCCCAAATCAAGTCTTTCTCACCTTTGACAGGTGCTCCAGAATTAGGGCTGGGAACAGCAGCACTCTGCGAGGAACCCGACCCAAGTGCACTATCCACGTCAGGTTGGTTCCATCCTTGAGATAGTAAAGTCTGTCTAATTTCACTGTCAGAAATACCCGAAGCACGTGATTGGCTTATATAAGCCTGCAATTCAGGGGTAACCATATAGTTTTTTGTATCCGAACTCATTTTAATTGTTGGCTTAATCATACGAAATTGCTAACGTTTTGTAAATAAAAGATGGGTAAAGAATTACTTTCCCGCAGATCATCAAGATTCTTATTTCAAACAAGTGACCATAGAATTATAACGGTACAGAAAACAACTAAACCTGAATCTTAGTTTTGTATATGGATTAAAATAAATTCAGGGGTTTAAAGCTTCCCCCTCTGTTCTTTCTAAAAAATCCGCTGCTTTAAAAATCTTCGGCTCGAACCTGTTTTTAAAAAATAGAAGAATTGAGTTTAACCTTACAAATCAATGGAATGCAGTTAAAGTTGTGGCGCAAGAAAAGCTAAGAATGAAACTACGAAAAGAATAATATCCAAAATGACATAAGTCAGAATCTTCTGAAAGAATTTCTTCCAGAATTTCTTAGGACTCAAGGGGAATTGTTTCATCGTGTCAGTGATTGAATCCAGAATCAACTTTCTCCTGTAATAGGTGATTTTTGTTTTATGGACTTACCTCACCGTCACTTGCACACAACAACTGCTCCGAAATTTTATTGACTGACGCGATTTAGATTTTGCCTGAATGTATAATTTTGAGGATCAAGTTGAATTGCTTTGTTGAACTCCTCAATACCTTGTTGTTTTTGTCCGTTATCAATATAAGCAATCGCCAATTCGTTATGAGCCCACGGATTAGTTGCATCTAAGCTCACGGCTTTTTTTGCGTAGATTAATTCCTGTTTATAATTTCCTTCGGCTGATTTTATTGCACCAAGCGTCACGTAAGGCCCAGAATCGGTCGGATCTAGGGACACGGACAACAACTCTTCTTTTTCCGCTTCAGAGTTCATTGCATTTTTATAATATGCGACCCCAAGCCAATAATGAGCATTGGCCAGTTCTATATCTCCCTTTGCCTCCGAAAGAGCTTTTTTTGCTTGGACAGTCATTGCATCATATTGACCCTCAGACCAGAGCAGTCTTGTTTGCTCAATATCTTTTATAAAATTATTCGTATTTGTCTGTGTGTGCTGAACTGTTTGCGGAGCTACATTAGTATTATAAGTTGTTGTGAAATGGATTTTGGGAACCAACAAGAACATTAATATTAAACATATCGCTATACCTAAAATGTTGATCGCGATTATGCCTAGAATTGATGGGACTATTTTTTGATTTTCCATATTTTTATAAGCCGGTTGAGGATGATTTAGTATTGAGCGTTATATCATTTATAATTGATACTAATTCTTGACCTTTTGCCAATGGCTGACCAGGAATAGTTATGCCATTTCCTCCACCCTGCGAGTTCATGGAATACCCAACCGCAGTCGCATTCTCAATCCTCACCGTCGAAAGTCCTAGAATCCGTTCAATAAGGCCTTGACTGATTTTGACATCCTGTATGGCTTTGTAAGGTACGTGACGCTCTTCCTGGCTAATAATACCTTGCTTGAGAGTTATGTATTCTGGTCCAAATGTAAATTTAAAATTGTGCTTCCAAATCACCATTCCGATAATGTGCGCGAGTGTACTTATAAACCATATTGCTAAATAAATCATAAATACTCTACCTGTGCTGTCTTTAGAAATAAGACTTGTCCAAAGAATAATCAGGATAAAAATTGCAGAGAATATATTACCCAAAATTTGTGGTGCGTACCAAAGACCGCTTATCGGATAAACTTGTTCTGAAATTGCGGTATACGCAGTATTTGTTATTTGTTGAGCCGGCGTTGTTTGTGACTGTAGAGTTGCTGGAGGAGACACATTTGCATATCCTTGCACTCTTTCCAATAACATTTTTTTCAAGCCTTCTGCCGCAATTTTGTCAACGCCGTCAATATGCGATGCGATGGCTGAACCACTGGTTGCGCTCGCGATGTGGACATCGTATAGCCCAAAAATACGATCCAGAATATCCTGATCTACATATACATCTTGAATTTTTTGGTATTGAACATGTATTTCGACTGGCTGGAATACCCCTTTTTTAATTGTGATAAAGTTATCAGAACAATCGTAATAATAACGAAGAATGTACACGCGCAAATAGAGACTGTAAGGAAGAATGATAAATAATAGAAATAATAAAGTTAACCCAGCAAGGATAACTATACCGAGCGAGAAAAAAGCCCACTTATCTTGTGGCGCAAGAAAAGCTAAGAATGAAACTACGAAAAGAATAATATCCAAAATGACATAAGTCAGAATCTTCTGAAAGAATTTCTTCCAGAATTTCTTAGGACTCAAGGGGAATTGTTTCATCGTGTCAGTTATTAAGTCATTTCCCATTGTTTATTTCTTAATCGCAAGCAATTTACCTAATAATAGCAGAATTATATAAACCTTACCATTCCTTCTCCTTCTCATTTTTGTTGGGTCTTTGGTTTTCTGGTTTATTGGGGTTTTGGTCTAAGTAGTTTTTTTGTTAGTTAATTGTATTTAGTTTGATTTAAGTTATTTTAGTATATATGTATCTTCTTATATATATCTTATAGGTTTAGTAGTATCTGGTTCCTGGTTTGATTATTCATAGCAGTTTTCACTCCCTCTCTTTATATATAAAGAGTAGGGAGGTAGTGATTTTTTGAGATTCAGGCTTAGTTAAGCCATAAATCAGACCTAAAGCGTGTAAACACGCTTACACGCTTTTAGAGTGCTTCTACATCCCTGGAATTAGTTGATTTTTCCATGATCTCTGGGTTAAAGGCAAGGGACTTATTGAGGAGCAGATAGAGCCTATCTCCAATCATTTATCAAAAAAACCCACAAATTTAATAAATCATCCACTAGTGTTATACTTTAGTCATGCGTAAAGAACTAAAAATAAATATTGGCACGGCTTTCTTAACCCTATTATTTATCCTCGTAATTGGGAAGAGTACCCTTTTAACCCCTGTCTACGCCGCTTTTACCCGCCCAATTGGTACTAACATTAACTATAACGGAACAATCTGGTTTATATCCCCTGACAACTGCCGCGCTGCCTACACTTCCGCCGGCGCTTTTCTATCATATGGTTTTAATTCCTTCACTGGTGTAGCTCGCGCTTCAGCAGCAGATATCGCTTTGCCCGTTTGCAGCAAAACGTTCATCCCTCCGCAGGACGGCAACCTTGTAACTTCTGACCGAGGCAGCGATAAAGGCACTGTATATTATATTTCTGGCGGCAAAAAATTAGGCTTCACTTCTGCGGCAGTGTTCACAGGGTTGGGTTACGTATTTTCACAAAGCACCAACGGAGATGTTTCCTGGATGCCAGCTGGCGACAATATTGATGACGGTAACTCCCCGCATCTTCCAGGGGCCTTAATTAACAATTATGGAACCATTGGCTTGGTTGGAAACAACGGCTTATTTGGTATCCCTGACTTAAGAACTTTCCGTTCCTGGGGATACAGCCTGTCGCACGTCGTTGCCGCTAATGCTGCTGATAAAAATAAGCTTCAAAGTAAAGTTTTAACGATGCGGACGGTAGGTCAGCTTTCTCCAGATTTGGGTGCGGCCAATCCCACGCCTGTTCCGACACCGTCACCTGCTCCTAGTGGCTGGAGTAAAGAAAAGGCAGAACATCTGGCGCGCCGAGCTCTGCTGGCGCCAACCATCGAAGATATCAACGCTTTAACAAATGCTGGATCCGCGGCAAATGCGTTTGATATCATTTTTGCCCCGCCGACGCAGGCGCAAAAAGCAAATTATCAAGCCGGGCTCAATGCTTTAATGCAAAAGTCAAACAGTTTCCCGGACGCCGGCCAATACCAAAACGTTTTGTATACATACAAACTGATTAACGACCCTGACCGCGCCAGGCGAAAACTTTTTTATCTCTGGGAAAATATTTTTTCAGTTGACCTTTCGGACAATGACAAACAAATTATCATCGCCGATATTATCAAGATGCACGATGGCATTTACGCCAACGCTTACGGCTCCTACTCCGATTTGCTTGAAGGAGCCCGTAAAAGCTACGCCTTAACGAAGTTCCTTGATCTCGAAGATTCCAAAGGGGATAACCCTAACGAAAATTTCTCGCGAGAACTTTTGCAGCTGTTTTCTATGGGTGAAAATGCCCCAGGCAGCGGTCTTTCAAATTATTCCAGTGAAGACGTCAACGCCTTAGCCTACATCCTTAGCGGATATGTCGTCACCCCGGATCGCAATGTAACTCTGAATCAAAATGATCATTTTCAGGATAAGAAAGTTTTTTTAGGCGACATGTTTAATGATCCTGAGCGGCTTGTTCCTTACCTCTTTCTAAAACGCAGCGCTTCCATAAGCGAATTTTTGGCGGATAAACTCTTGCGCTATTATGTTACTGATGCGCCCAGCACAACTGAAATTTTGCAAGTGGCCAGCATTATTCGCAACAACAATTTTTTAATACTGCCATCCCTTAAACAATTGTTAACTTCTGACATTTTTCAAGCGCACATCGATGAATTACGTTACAAAAATCCGTTAGAAATAATCGCCGGCACCTACCAAATATTATATGGAAATAACTCGCAAAACCTTATTCCTCAGCCAGCTGACCTTGATGAGCTGAATTTCATTCCTTACTATCCGGGAAGCGTTTTTGGACGATATGGGTTTAGCAATAACGCAAATTTTTTAACCGGTAGCATTCTTAACCGTTGGATCGCCACTCTGCAAAAATTTACCACCCGGGAAGACAACAATTTAAAAGCCCAACGAATGGCATATCTTTTGAATGGCATTTCAGACTCGGCAACGCCAGATGATCTGCTGCGCCAATTTGAAAATAAATTTTATTTAGGCAGGTCCATGTCCGAAAACACCCGTCAAATATTTAAAAATTATCTCACTATTTCCGCCACTGGCGACCCCCTCAATTTTTCTCCAACTGACCCAGACTACCAAACCGACCGGATACAAGGGCTAACCGGCCTGCTGCTGACCCAGCCGGAGTTTTTAGTTCAAAGCGGACATTTACAGGACCAAGCAGAAATCGGCACGCCGGCAATTACTAAAACCAGGAGCACATATCCTAGGTTAATCCTGGTTAAACTGGACGGAGGCTTAGACTATATGCAATTGGCGGCAAACATTAAAGACCCGTCTTACTATACTTTTCGCCAAGATCTAGCGCTTGATTCTACAAATAGTTTTCCGCTATTAGGCGATTACGTCATAAACAACTTTGCAGCAAGCTTGAAGCCTTTGATTCAGAAAAAACAGGCCTTCTTTGTTAACTCCGTTGGTTTGCCAAACCATTCCAGGGGCCATGACACGGCATCCGAACAAATGGATACCGGTTTGGCGCGCACGAGCGGCATTATTACTAAACAATTCGCAAATTCAATTGCTGATCTTGATTTGATTTCAATGACCAGCACCGCGCCTACGATGTTCCGCGGATCCAGCAGTCTACAATTTGGTTCGGCTGATTTGCGGCTTTACGACCGATCGCAAACAGATCAACCGGAAATTGCCAATTGGGACAAGGCCTTTAGAGACACGGTTAGCAAAAACATTCTTAATAAATACGTGATTAAAGTTTACTCGCAAGCGCTGCTCTTGGACCAAATCTCCAATGACATTCTTACCAAGAAGGCAAACCCCAGCCCAGGCAATTTTAATAACAAACACCAATTTAACTACATTTCGGAACTGCTGCAAAGCGATATTGGTAAAGCTTATTTCTTATTCGCTGATGGCAGCTATGATTCTCATAGCACCCAAAAACAGGCAATCAACGATCAAATCAAACAAATTTTTGATGATGCCACGACATTCTTTAACCAAGCCAGCAAAAGCTACCCGATTACCATGGTCTTCTATTCCGAATTCGGCCGGACTAACAGGGAGAATGGAAGCAAAGGCACTGATCACGGCGAGGGCGGCGGCATGGTTATAGTCAGTAATGTTCTAAAGTGGCCAAAAATGACTGGTAGTCTAAATCCAAGCCAAGATCAGGAAGATTGGCTGACAGTGCAAATTGATGCTCGCGACGTTTGGTCAACAATTTTTAGGGACTTATATAAAACCCCTGTAACCAAACTTTTTGGCAGAGACAAAACAATTTTTGATTATCCACAGCCTTAGAGTTGCTAAATTAGATTTTTATATCCTAACCGAGTTTGTAAAAATTTTAGATGACAAATAACTATGACAAAAGCTCTTTTATTGGACGCTGATGGAGTAACCTTAATTAAGCAAGGGTATTTCAGCGAGATATACTCTAGAGAATACAGCGTCCCCCAAGAAAAAATCATTTCATTTTTCAAGAATGAATTCCGTGATTGTCAGCTTGGTAAAATCGACATAAAGCAAGTCTTACCGAATTATTTAAAAGAATGGGGTTGGCAAAAGTCTGTTGAGGATTTTCTACAGTACTGGTTCCAAAAAAACACAATAGCTGATGAACGCGTAGTTAATAAGGTTCAAGAGATTAGAGCAAAGGGTACAAAATGTTACTTGACTACTGACCAGGAAAAATATCGTGCTGAGTATACTCGAAAAAATCTAAATTTTGAAAATATGTTTGATGATTGCTTCTTTTCATGCGAAGCGGGCTATCTCAAATCGGATCCCGAATTTTTTAAAACTGTTCTTAGTAAACTAAACCTTCAGCCTAGCGAAGTTGAGTTTCTGGACGACGAAAAAGAAAATATAGAATCTGCAAGTGGAGTTGGTATTGCCGCCAAGTTGTATTCCGGAATATCCGACTTAGATAAGTATCTTTCATAACAAGTTTCCGTTTGGTTGCCCTATCCTAGTTCTTTATGGTATAATTATATCAAATGCATGCCATCAAGAAACAAAAATAATTTAGGTTTTACATTGATTGAATTACTGGTTGTAATATCCATCATAGGTTTACTTGCTTCAATTATTTTAGTAAGTCTTAATTCTAGTCGCGCTAAAGCCCGCGACGCTCGAAAACTAGCAGATTTGGGTACTATTCAACAAGCTTTGGAATTATACGCCCTAGATCACAATGGTGTTTATCCCCCTGCTCTTTATCCTAATGGACAGTCGAGTAGCGTCGGTGTATTTCAATCAGAATGGAATACTGTCTTTGGAGCTGCTTTGAGCCCTTATATCGACAAACTGCCGCAGTACTCAAACGGGTGTTGTTGGTATGAGTATACTGTAGCTACTCAGGATGCCGGTGCAATTATAGCCGGCCCCCTAGGTACGCTCTGTTTAAAAAATGGATATCAGTTAATGGCAGTGCTGGAGGATCCCAGTACTGAGGGTGGAAACACAAGGGTAGCAACGGGGTATTTCAACTTTGTAGGTGGGGAGTATCGATATACAGAACCTTGTCCCTATTGGTAGCGAGCTGATAAAGTCTTCTATTAGACAAGAGGATGCTTTCAAACGCACACGCCAGCTAAAGCCGGCGGTTTATGCATATAAACTAAAAATGCCTCACAAAGCGTGAGGCATTTAAATTTCTAGATAACTATTACCTAAACAGGTTGATGATTTTTGCCAGAAATCCTGCGAGGGTTGTTTTGAACTTTACAAATCCTCTATCGCCGACCTGGATATCAGCAACAGTTTTGGTTTCGCCATTGATCTTTACCTTGGTATCAGCATCAGTGGTTAAGGTTTGCATAGCACCAGTAACGCCATTCTTCACTGTGATGGAATTGCCAGTCTTGGCTGTAACTGCACCGTAGACCTTGCCTTTCGGCAATCTGATCTCGACTTCCTGTGCTGTCAAAGTAGTGCCATTTACGGTTCCTTCAATAATTACTTGCTGGCCGGCTTTTACGTCTGCCAGGCTGACTGTTGGTTGCTTACCCGCTATATATTTGGTATTGGCATTCACATTAACCGTGGCCAAATTGTTGGTCAGGGCCGGCAGGTTATGGGAACTAGTAACATTCACTATGATGCTGCCGGTGGTGGTAGAACCCACAGTACCGGTAAGCGTAAACTGATCGGTGGCCGAATCGTCGTTATCTTCGCCGTCATCGTGCTTGTCCAGCTTGGCGGACAAATTAATGAAACTCTTGAAATTTTTCTCCGAATGATCGGACTGGTCGCCCTCGTGATTGCCATGGTTTTTGGCAAAAGCCGGGGAAGCAGTCAGAGTGATCGCTATAGCCGCGATACTCAATAAAGCTACTATTTTCTTCATAAATTAATATACCTTTCCCCCTCCATTCCCTGATTTAATCGATGGGGAGAAAGGCCTGTTACACCAGGTAGTAAAAATTTTTGCGACGTGTCGGTAGAACAAAAATTTCACTACTGGCGCGGCTCTGCTAGTTAATCCATTTCTTAGATTGGCGGACGAGCATTGTTTCGGCTTTTAAGGGCTCAGCCATGATTTCTTTGACGATTTTCTCCATCCGCACGGCCTGGGATCCTTTCACCAGTATCGTATCCCCATCTATCAGAGCATTTTGGATGGGTAGGCTGGCCTGATCAGAATTTTCATACCAATTAACCCGGCCTGTGAATTTGCGTTTGTTTAATTCATCCAAAATCAATTTGGATTTGGGTCCCACCAGAAACACCAGATCGATCTGGTGTTCCAGAATCCTGGCCCCGACCTCGCGGTGGCCGGATTCAGTTTTATTTCCCAGTTCCGCCATATCCCCGATGGCCACCAATTTGCGGCCAGGAGCAATGCTTTTTAAAGCCTCCAACGCAACAAATACGGAGTCCGGGGCAGCATTGTAGGTATCATCGATGATCCTGGTATGTTTGATGCCCGCCAGCAATCGCAAGCGGCCTGGCGGCGGATTAAATTTTCTAAGCGCCTGGGAAGCGGATGCCAGATCCACATTAAATCTTAATCCAGTGGCGGCGGCTGCCGCGGCGGCATAAGCCATGGGTTTTCCCAAAACGTTAGGCAAAAAAAACGGAACTACGGTGCCGCGGTAATGAATTTTAAAATTACCACCCAAGGAACCTTCTGAGTCTATAATTTGAAAATCGGAAATTACCAGATTAGCATGCTCCACAAACCCATAACCTAAAACTTCTGCCTTAGTCTGATTCTTACCATCATAAATTTTCTGGTTGTCAAAATTAAGAATCGCGACTGTGTCCCTTTCCAGTTTTTTTATCAAGCTTAATTTTTCTTTTGCCAGCTCCTGCGGATGTGCAAAAAATTCCAAATGCGATATGCCTATATTAGTCAAGATCGCCGCATCGATTCTACCGACTAAATTCGTAAGATAAGCGATATCACCAGGGCGATCGGTACCGAACTCTAAAACCAAAATCTGCGGATAATCTGAAATTATCAATTTAAAAAACGCTTTCACCAATACCCACAACCATAAAATAATATTTTTACTACCTGACTCTTCGTTGATAATCGCCAATGGCACGCCAAATTCATTGTTGTAATTGGCGTGAGTGGCTCTGACAGAAAATTTAGAAGCAAGCACAGTGGTTACTGCCTCTTTGGTGGATGTTTTGCCCACGCTGCCTGTAATCGCTACTATCTTCGGCTTATATCGATAGAGTGTTAGTCGGGCGAGCAGGGCTAGAATTTTGATGGCAAGATTTCTCATTGTCGTGAAGGGGGTACCTGCAGGTAGTTTAGAATAAAACCTGCAAGTTCGCCAAAAGCTGGCGCTGCGGTGGATTCGGCAAACTTTACATCCTTCGGATTATCAACTCTGACCAGAGCCAGAAATTGGGGGTTATCCACCGGACCGTAACCGATAAATGTGCCGATGTTGGTGTTCGGATCATAGCCGGACCGGTTTTTATACGCCACCTGGGCTGTCCCAGTTTTGCCGGCAATATAATACCCTTTTACCGCTGCTTTTTTGCCATGTCCGTTTTCTACCACATCTACCAGCATAGCGGAAACCTGTACAGCTGTTTGGGTGTCGATCACCTGCGTGCCTCTCTGAGGCTTCGATACGTCTTCACTGCCGTCAGCGTGAACGATTTTGTCTAATACGTAAGGCGCCATCATCTTGCCGCCGTTGGCCAGCGCCGTATACGCCTGGATCAACTGCAGAGGGGTGACAGTGATTCCCTGGCCATAGGACGCGGTGGCAAAAAATATATTGCCTTTTCTATCAAGGTTTTTCAAATCTCCCGGGACCTGACCTGACAAATCAAAATTCATCTGTTTGCCAAATCCAAATTTCTGCACGTATTTTTTGAAAGTGTCGTTGCCGATTTGCTGCTGGGCAAACACCGCGCCGGTGTTTAAGGATTCCGCCAAGACCTGGATCATATTTTGAACTCCAAGCGGCTTGGGATCGGAATTTTTTATTTGTTTGTCATCTATCTGAAGTGTGCCTTCATCCACATATGTGGTTTGGGGTGTGACTTTCTTCTCGTTTATGGCCGCGGCCATGGTGATCGGCTTGAATACCGAACCCGGCTCATAGTCACCGGATAAAATTCTATTATTATACAATGTCGGGTCGGTTACTTTCCCGTAATCATTCAGATCAAACTCCGGCACATTTGCCATGGCCAAAATCGCACCGGTTTTAGGATTAAGCACGACCACGGCGCCATTGTCAGCATGATGGGCAGCGATAGCGGTTTTTAAAATCTCTTCAGCTTTGAACTGAATCGTGGGATCAATAGTTAGGTATATATCATCGCCATTCGAAGACGGGACAAAACTTCGGGATGTGGTAGTGATCCAACGGCCCAAAGGATCCGTGTCAGCATCCAGCACTCCGGCGTTGCCAGCAAGATTTTTTTCGTACTTGCCTTCCACCCCGTATTGTCCTGCTCTTTGATTACCATTGAAACCTAAGAAACCAATCACCTGACTGGCGAGATCTTTTTCCGGATAAAAACGCACGTCCTGCTCCTGCAAATAAATACCTTTGAGTTTCTGGCTTGCCAGTTTTTTTGCTATATTATCATCGAGTTGTTTTTTGATGACCACAAAACTGCCATTGCCGGAAATTTTTCCGGCTATCTCTGCCGCATCCATTTCCAGGAGTTTTGCCAACTTATCTGCAATGCTCTTTTTGTCGGTAATTTCCTTGGGCACCGCAAAAACCATATTTTTCGAAACATTGGTCGCCACCAATACATGATTGCCGGAAGTGGTGGTGAGGTAAATCTCTCCGCGATTCGGAGCGATGGAAAGCGAACTACCATGCTGGTTGTTGGCCTGATTTTTATAGTAAGCGTGGCTTAAAATCTGAAGATTAAACAGCCGGATGGTTATAAATATAATAAAAAGAGTTATGAATGACAATAACAAAAAAATTCTTACAGTATAAGAATTTCTTGGCTCTTTGTTTAAGCTTTGTCGATTCATGAATAGAGCGATCCTACTGATCCGAATTGCCATCCGAATGTTTCCGAATCTATGGCGTTATTCGGATCATTCGTGGGTTCGGAGCGCTTATTTTAATGCGAAATCAGAATCTTTGAGATAAGTAACGTTGGTTGCGGGAACAAAGTTTAATTTTTGCGCTTCGGTCTGAATCCGATTGATCGATTGCAAATCAGAAGCCTGCATTAATAAATTTTTCTGTTGATTTTCCAAAGTCCGGGCTTGCTGATCAAGTTTTTGGATTTCATAACCCTTGGTTCCTAAACTGTTGATTATAAATAAATAAGTCAGTCCGAGCAAACCGATTGAGGCTAAAATAGCCAAATTAAGTCGATACGCTGAAACTGAACTCTTGGTTTTTCTTTTTGTTATCCCTTGAGGAATTGCTAAAGATAAATCACGCATTTTTGCCGCCTTTTTTTGTTTTACTAATTACTAATTTGCGAACTAAAATTTTATATTTTCTCTACTACCCTTAATTTTGCTGGCTTGCTTCGAGAATTTTCTGTCACTTCTTCATCTGAAGCAATAATCGGTTTTCTGGTCAATATCCGTATAGTTGAGGCTTTATTGCAGACGCAGGTCGGAAATTCCGGCGGACAGACGCAGTCTTTAGCTGCAGCTACGAAAAATTCTTTCACTATGCGATCTTCCAGGGAATGAAAGGAGATTACCGCTAGTCGTCCTTTGGGATTCAGAGCTTCCAGCATTTTCGGCAGAGCTATCGTCAAATTTTTCAGCTCGGAATTGACTTCGATCCTGATAGCCTGGAACACCCGGCGAATATGATCAGAAGCCTTAAATCTTATTGGAAGAGGAACCGCTGACTTGATGATTTGGGCCAACTGGGTCGTGGTCTTGATGCGATTGACCTTTCTGGCTTCCACGATTTTCGCCACAACCTTGCGAGTTAATTTCTCCTCGCCATAGTCGAAGATAATTTTTTCTAGCTCCTTTGGAGGATAGCGGTTAACGACTCCTTCCGCAGTTAATTCCGCGGATTGGTCATAACGCATATCTAGCGGCCCTTCGCTGGCAAATGAAAATCCTCGGCGTGGATCATTCAACTGAATGGAAGAAAATCCTAAATCCACCAGAATGCCGTCAACTTTGAGCCAATCCATCTCAGATAAAATACTATCAATATCCTTATAACTCCCGGCAACCAGTTTCAATCTTTGGCTCAAGCCTGTGCGGGTAAGTTCCTCACGCAACTTATCCAAAGAGGTTTGATCCAAATCAATTCCCAATCCCAGATTTTTAGGATTGCTTTCAAGAATGGCTTTTATGTGTCCGCCGCCGCCTACAGTGGCGTCCACAAATTTTCCGCCGAACTTGGAATTTAGATGTTCAAGAACTTCTTTTAAAAGTACCGGAGCATGCCCTGATGTCTGATCAATCGACATCTAGACTCCCAACTCTCCTAATCCTTCGGCAATGGCAGTACTTTCACGTTCTGTCGCAACCTTATATTCGTTCCAGGCGTCTTCATTCCAAATTTCGATTCTGTTATACAGGCCGGCCACTACCACTTTCTTGCTTAAGCCGGCAAATTTCCGCAAATACTCCGGAATCATCATTCGTCCCTGTTTATCCAGTTCAACGTCATATGCACCTGCCAACATCAATCTGGAAAAGGCTCTGGAATTAGCTTTGGACAAAGGCAGTGCTGCCAGTTTGCCAGCAATAGCTTCCCATTCAGATCGAGGATAAAGAAACAAGCTCTTATCCAAACCGCGTGTGACCACAGCGGCTGCATTCAGCAGGTTTCGAAATTTTGCAGGAACTGCGATTCGACCCTTTGCATCCATGCTGATTGTGTATTCCCCGATAAACATTTGATGTTCGTTTCTGCTTAGTAAGTTTAGAGTTATCCACTTCTCCCCACTTTTATCCACAATCCCCCACTTCTAAGTCATTATATGCCACCATAACCCACCTGTCAAAGTGGTTATACATAACAAAAAAAGGCCCATACTTGGCCAAAATTAGCACAAAAGCGACGAAATTAGTCAACTAAACGTTTCATGTTTCCACAAAGGTTTTTTTCCTTAAAAGACTGCCCCAAATCATTAGGGCAGTCTTTTATTACATATCTTCTTCAGTATCAGTTTGTTCTTCGGGAGCAACGGAAGGCGCATCATCAGAATCCTCGTCTAATGCCCCTGGCATTTTGTCATCATCCCTCATAATTTTTATGATTAATTATTTGAAAATATAATATCTCACTGCTGGCCTTTGGTCAATCCCGTGCCAATTAAAGTGGCGTGAGAGCAGTAATTATCTTTTTGTAAGCAAAAATTTGATTATATTGACCAAGCTTTCCCAGATATTTTTTAGAATAGGCACTGAAGCCGGCAACAGCACCACAAGCAAGATGATATAAATAAAATCCTTCCTGATCACCTTTACAATACCGATAACTATCAGCACCGCTAAAGCCAGCGAGACCAGGCCATGAAGATTCTGGGGAAAATAATTTAAAAACTGGGAATAGATGGAAAAAATCTGATCTATAATCATTTGCTTCACAATTTGTAAACGATTTTAGTTAAACTTCGATTTTTAGTTTTGTCGATCACTAACACAGGATTATTCTCAAGAATATTCTTAACAAAACGATCATTCATGATTTTCCGGTATTCGAACTCTTGCGGCGTGAAAACTGTATAACTAATCTCCTGTTCCGCATATTTCTGCGCCAAAGCGATTATTTTATCAAGCCGTTTTGGGTTTAATTTACCGACAAACAACAAATCGGTTTCGATTCTTGGCTTTCCCACAAACACTCCGGTGAGCGCGATTAACTTACAGTGTCCTATTTTTGCGGCTTGCTTGACCAGATTATCCGGTGGAATATTTTTTACCTTCCGCAACAAATTTACCAGCTCAGGGTACAGAGCAAAGTGCTTGTTCATCTGATAATATTTGATTCGATTTTTGACCGTGATGTTTAAAAATTCAATTTTATCCAATTCCTTCAGAGTTTGTTTCAGAAGCTTAGTCGGACACCCGGTATTAACTCTTAGTTCCGTAATTGCAAAACTCCGTCCTGGATGAGCCAGGAACAAATTGATAACACTGGTTTTCTGTTTCGAAGAAAGTAGTTGAGACAGCATGGAGGTATTATATCATAATTAGGTTTGGCGTCATAAATATGCTATAATATAACGCGTTATGGCTCGATTAGAAACACAAATAAATCAGATTTATCTCACTCATTCTGAACATAAAAAGAATTCGCTTATTCTCTACGAAGAACAGCTGACCAGTTCCTTGCAGCTGTTTATGGTAGCGGAGCTGTATAATATTCAAAAGAGGTCGGAAAGTACTGATTTAAAAAAAATATCCGAGATAATTCTGGCGTCGTTTCGAGGCAATAAAAAATTACCCGCCGAAACATTATTCGAAACCTCGCTTTCTCAAATCAATCAAAACCTGGCGGATTTGGCGCACGCGGGACGCAAATCCTGGGTCGGTAAATTTTCCTGCCTGATTTGCATCAAAGGTCTGGATAATAATATTTTTCTGGCTAACAACGGCCAAACCTCAGCCTGGCTCAAGCGCAAATCCGAAATGATGGAAATATTGCCTTCGGAAAATCGCGGCACTCATCCTTTAAAAACTTTTATAAATTTCACTCAAGGAAAACTCACTGACAACGATAGCCTGATTCTCACTACTGCCAACATTTTCAATTATATTTCCTTTGAACTCTTCTCCAGATTGCTCGACCAGCGCCCTCTGGAACAGGCCACCGAAGAAATTACAAAAATTTTACGCGACTCATTATCAGAAGACGCGGCCTTTAGTTCTTTCTTGCTGTACTTTGTCAAAAAACCTCTGGAAGAAATAGCTACTACTCCAAAAACAGAAAGTACGATCTATGCTCCCCTGCCCGAAGAAATGCCGACAGAGCCAACCGGAAAACCCAAGTGGCGGCTACATCTACCAAAATTGCCAAATTTTTCTTTTAAGCTGCCTGCTGTTAAATGGGAATGGATCAAAAAAACCCGATTTCCGAATTATTTTCAAAATCTGAGCCGAGCGGGAAAATTCTTTTTCATAAGCTTCGCGGTTTTTTTGCTTTTATTTCTCATCAACTTGGGATTCTATGCATTCAAACTCCAGGGTAAAAAAACCCAAAGCCGGACTGACCAGCTAGTTTTGCAGATCAACAACAGCCTTGCCCAAACCCAATCCGCGCTTATATACAAAGACGAAAAAGAAGCTTTAAAGAAATTAGGACAAGCGACGACTAATTTGACGGAACTGGCGAAATTAGATCCTATAAAAGCCGCGGAATTAAATCCCAAAGTTGAACAAATCAAAACTGTACTCAACAAAATCAATACGGTAAATGACCCTAAGGTTTATGTCGAATTGAAGCATCATCCCATTTATCTGTCTTACGCTTCAATTGGATTCTTGTTTGCCAATCAGGATTCTAATTCCCTTTCCCTTTACAACAATAAGACTCTCATCGATTATTTTTTGCTGAATAGCGTTAAAAGTCCGATTACAAGTATAGCTTATTTCCCTCCGGCTGGGGTTGTAGTATCTACGAAGGATGCAATTTATAAAATTGATCAAACCCTCAAGCAGTTTACTCCGGTATTAACTCTGGCAGATACAAACATCAAAAGCATCAAAGTGGCTAATAATGCGCTGTATGCCTTGGGGGATGGTAAGCTTACCAAAATTACGACTAAATACAAAGTGCAAACGGTTATCAGCGGTAATTTTACGAATGCCCGGGATTTTGGGCTAGACAAAGATCTTTATGTTTTATATTCGGATAAAATAATCAAGTATGTCGCAGGCCAGCCCCAGACTTTTCATCTGCCAAATATGTCGGAACCACTCACCAATGGTGACAAGTTGTTAGTCGGAGCAAACATCTACGTTCTGGAAAGCAATAAAAAACGCCTGATTGTTATAAATAAAACAGGCGTTTTAATCAACCAAATTTATTTCCCTACTACCAACAGCTTGTCAGATTTTTACATCGACGAAGCTTCAAGAAGCATTTACCTTCTTGATGACAATAAACTTTACAAAATTACGTTCTAACGATTTAAGTTTTTTAGTGAATCCAAATTAAAATTTACCAGCTCTGGATTTATTTGATTCAAGAGCAAATATGCGGTGAAGATAATCACAACGCCAATCAAAGAGCCGGTGATATATTCTTTTCCTTTACTAGCTTGTTCCGCATTGCCAGCAGCGGTCATAATGTAGTATCCGCCCAAAATCATCATCAATAGTGCCAAAAGAACTGAAATACCCAAACCCCAAACATAAAGCTGGTTAATCAACTTAGGCAGGGTGGTCAAATTAACAGGTTGACCGGGCGTAATTGGGGTCGGGTTGGTCGGTGTCACAGCCGGACCAGGTGCGTTTGAAGATCGATAAGACGTGCCCACCACAGCCGCATAATTTCGACTGGCCAGGGTAACTGACCCATAGCGTGTCACAGCATTGGTAATGTTAAAACTGCCTCGCGCTGCAGCAGAAGCTTTACTAATAAAAAGAGAGGCTAGTTTATCAAACCAATTAAAGCTGGTGGCATCCGATGCTTCAATTGCAGGTTCGTGGCTGAAAACCAAACCGCCAAGATCGATTTCTGTAATCCAGGCGTTGCCAGACCAATCCCCTGTGGAGACGAAAAATGAATCAGTCCAAGGATTGTAATTAATTACCGGATCCGCATAACCTTCTGAGTAAGGATTGTTCTCCGGCGTTATAACTGAATATTCCGCAGATAGGGTTCCGTCATCGTACATGGTCCTTCCCCAAATCCCGACCCCGGCGCGGCCCCGTTCCAACCAAACAACCATGGCCCCATTGCCTTTAGTTGAATAAGCAATTCTGGCGTCACCAAAATTATTGTGACCCAACCTAGTTTGGCTCATCTGCACAGGCTGACCCACGACAGCTAAAGTTTCCGCATTTACCCGGCTCAGCATAATCCGGTCATCTTCTAACGAAGGATTAGCGCCTTCCGTAGCCACAGCATAAGCAAACCAGTATTCATTTAATGCAGTATTTACGGTCACCCCCGATTGGCCCTGATAATGGAAGGAGCTGACTACCATATGAGAAGCAGAAACAGTACCCTTTAAATCCACTGTTCGAAACTTAATCGATCTTTTCTCATAACCCACGACAAATCTTTTATTGGCTGAGTCATAAGCGACGCCAGTCAAAAACGCTGTTTCCTGATGTATGGCAAAATCGCTATTACCTTCCGGCACCCCACTGCCCAAGACTAATCGACCGTACGCACTGCGACAGTTTCCTAAGCAAGGCCTGTTATCTTCCCAAACAACTAAAAATTTATTTTCATCAGGGCTATAAGCAACCTTGGTCGTGCCTCTAAAACCGCTGTGTGCGCTGTCTATCCGAAACGCCGCACTGCGGGGTTGAAGAGTTTGCGGATCAGCCATAAATCCGATAATGGAAGTTTGATTATTTACACTGTTATTCGCAACAATCAATAATGAATCATCGGTTGAATTGTACGCGGCAGCAATACCCTGCGTACCGGTTGCCGGAAACGTTGACGGATTAGACGGATCTTCGCCCGGCTTATAAGTCTTCTTGGGAAAATTATTGTTATTATAATAATTACATGCAAGCAACTTATCCGGGTCTGTGGGTAAGGGATTGCAATCAGGTGGGGGTGGGTATTTACAAGGCAAAGGCCCGCCAAAGTTCACAGCACCCTGATCTGAACAGGAGGCGGGCGGGTATCTGCAGGGTAGTGTTCCACCAAAATTTAACGCATTAGGATAATTACAAAATAACGGTACCCGGACAGGTGGTGGTAAGGGATTTGGATCTGGTGGAGTATTGGGGCACGATGTGGAGGCATCCGCCGGAGCTGATTGGAGAACAATATTGGAACGTTCCTTTACGCTAGTCACTCGAGTCGTGTCGCGCGCATTGCCAGCCGTGACCATAATGCCGATCTGTTCCCCTTTTTTGAATCTATAGTCAGTCATGGGCGCCCAGCGGCTGGAATAATACCAGTTACATGGTGCGTCCGAGATCGAAGCATCTGTAATCGGCTCACGTCCGTTCCAAGCTTGAATAAAACCGGAACCAACCCAGGTGTTGTTGATTTTCAAAAACAGCCAAGCTGTATATTCTATTGGACCATCCCATCCGGGTGGAGTGTAATCCGGCCAGCGATTGGCACCGTCGCGTTTATCAAAATTAATAGCTACAGTAGGCGTAAGACGCACATTGGTGATAGTAGTAGTAGCGGGCCAGCTGGCTACATCAGAGGGAGCATTAACGATAAGCGCTTGGCTTAGATTAATCTCATCCGCGCCCACCGCTGCTGCAGCTGTACTTGGTAAAAAAAATACGGCACCCCAGACGACAAGAAACAAAAAGCCACTAATTATTTTATTGATAACCATACTGGCAAGATCCTAAATATTTATTCACAGTTCCGTTATAAACGGCCAGACAATAAAGCTGACCGGTCGCATTATCCCTTATAGTCACCCAAGGCTGGGTTTCCGAATTAACCGATGAATTTACATTCTCATACACAGCACCGGCAACCGAGCCTGAATCGAGAGTTCGAACAATAGTTCTATAAGGTACAATGTTATATAAAGGCTCCTCAGTCATAAAATTTGCCTGGATAGGCGGAAGTGCTGGTTTACTGAAAGCCACAGTATTTGTAGCAGTTGCAGGGTTTAGAGCTTTTGCAAAAGAGGTGTATACCTCATGGAAAACATAAATAAGATCTTGATCGGTTTCCTGCGGGGTCAAAATTGCGATTGTTGCATTGCTGGCTTGTTCGTAAAAATTATTAACACTGTCGTAAATTAAGGCGTAATCGCTAAACCAGGGCTGATCTCCCACAGTTTGCGTAAAAGCCGTAGCAAATTGCAGTTTTACTCCGTCTTGCCACGCTTTCATTTCCGGAATATCCGTCGGCTGCATGACAAAAAACCCCGCTCCGACGACGAATATTGCCAAACCATAATAAATTGACAGTGCTGATCGATACATACACCTTTTATTTTTATTTTTTATTCCGCGACAATAGAAGCACCTGCTACGCTCGCTGGCCAGGAACTGACAGATGAGATGTCGAGCATGTCAGCCATTTGCACACTCGCCTGCTGATAAAATTGGTACACACCCTCCGCGACATGACTGACTTGATCCGTCGGTCCGTCACTGCTCATGTCCAACATGCCAATCATAGCGTTTGCCGAAAGTTGATAAAATTGATCAACTCCGCTCACTGCGTCCACCACCGGCTGCATGACGAAACTAAGATCAGAGGTGGTTTGCGTTACTGCTGTGCTGACATCCAAAATCCCCATCCCCTTCTTCCAGTCCGACAATTGCGTTGAACTGATAAAATATCCTTCAAGTAATAAAAGTCCAACCAAAATTATTGCCAAATAATGGGGTTCATATTTCTTATCCTTGATGGCTTTCTTAACAGCCTGCTTTTTATTTACCTTTTTGTTTTTTGATTTTTTTATCATATTTGTTTCTTTGTTTTTTTCACGTATCGACTTTACCCGATAAGAGGGTTTACGTTATTGATTTAAAAATTTTAATACTGACTGCAAAGTGTCCAAGTTAGGAGAAGTATATTCATATTGTAAATTTAGGCTTGTCGGAGGACTTTGTTCGAGTACTGTCATGGACGAGAGCTTGTCGCTGATTTCAATCATAGCTCCCATAACCTTCCCGTCGTATGCCAGTTCTGTTAACTGACTTTTCTGGTCTTGCAATTGGTTTTGAGCAGCATAACCGGTAGCCACCTGATCCGTCAGGTTGTTTAACGCTATAGAAAAATTTCGGACCAGATCGGTCGCTATTTGCTGCGGCACTTCAAAAGTTTCTGATGGAAGTGCTGCGACTTCAGTAAATGCGATATAGAATTGATTATAAAATTCATTCGGCACATCGATTACGAATTTTACTCCTTCTATAGTTGATGCGGCTGTTGATGCCGTTTGCTCGTGAATATCTAGTAAATCGAAAGCTGATGTGACTCGGGTCTGCTGTCTGGGTGTGAGAGTCGCAAACAAAAAGATTCCCACTATCACGAAGCCAATGGCAATCATACCTACCACAGCTACTTCAAACGAATTGATATTTTTATAATCTGTTTTCATCTATATCAATTAATTTAAATATTTGCTCAGCTGCCGAAACCGTGACTGCGATTCTAAATGTTGTCTTCGCAAATAACTAAAAAGGTCAGATTTAGTAATCAACCAATCCCTGCCAATTTTACGCGCCTTGATCTTCCCCTTCCGCGCCAGAAGATTTAAATAATCAGGGCTATAAGGAGTTAGTTCTGCAGCATCCTTCAAACTTAAAAGCTCAAGGTTAGAGCCAGATTCATTCATCTTAGGTTTTATTTTTATTTCTAAAGCAAAAGAAATTGCAAACAAATGCTTGTTTGGATCTCTAACTACTTTTCAAATTTTCTTTTGGTTTCTTTGGGATTTAGTAAGTTTTCCCCGACCTTTTATGGGCTAAACCATACTGTATCTGAAGTAATTATAGCAGAAATTTGTGCTCTTGTCAATGATTTGACCCCACAATAAACTGTAAACAGCGAACAGTAAACAAAAAAGCAGAAGAGCTTCAACTCTTCTGCTTTTTTGTTTATTATTTAGGGTCTACTTAAGAACAACTTTTGCCCCAGCTTCTTCCAATTTTTTCTTTAGTTCTTCGGCTTCAGCTTTAGGAATGTTTTCCTTTATCGGTTTTGGAGCAGCATCAACCAAATCTTTTGCTTCCTTCAAACCCTTGCCAGTAACTTCACGAACGACTTTGATGACGTTGATCTTGTTGGCACCGGAGTCGGTGAGCTCGACTGTAAATTCAGTCTTCTCTTCCGCAGCAACAGCGCCTCCAGCAGGAGCAGCAGCCATCATCATAGGAGCAGTAGCGGAAACTCCGAACTTCTCTTCCAAAGTTTTTACCAGCTCGGACAACTGCAGCGCTGTCAGCTTTTCGATCTCAGAAACTATATTATCAAAATTTGCCATATTAAATCCTTTCTATTATCGACCTTTAATTCTTTTTATCCTTAATTGCATTTAACACGTTCAGCAGATTGCGGGTATTTCCGGAAAGTACAGTAACCAATCCCCTGGCTGGACCTGCGATGACTGAAGCCAGTTGTCCCAATAATTGTAACTTGGTGGGAAGACTTGCCAAACGGCCAACTACATCAGCGCCTACAAAAGCGTGGTCCAGGATTCCTCCGTCCAAAACTAATTGCGGATTCTCTTTCGTCATCCCCTTCAGAATTCTTGCCGGAGCTGTTTCTTCTTCCATAGAAACCGCAAGCGCCAATGGACCGTTGTATTTCAGTCCGCCGGAATCAATCCCCAGTGCGGCCAATGCTTTCTTCAACAGAGTTACTTTCACTACCTGGTATTTCACATTTTCTTTGCGCAAACCTTTCCGAATTTTATCCAATTGCTTTACTGTCAGTCCGCGATATTCGGTAAACACCACGCCGCGGGCTTTCTTCAAGTCCTCTGTGAGTGAAGCGAGTGACGCTTCTTTTTCTTTTCTTGTAACTGCCATATAGTTGTTAGATTTAAAAAAATTAAAGGTTTAAGTGGGAAACAAAAAACTGTCTTTCCAAGACAGCAGGGTTTAATCTTTCTAGATTCTAAATACCAGATTCTAGATTCTGATTTGTTCCTGCGTAGCTGATTAAGGTTTCCCCGCTACGGTCTTTGGATATATTTGGATATATTAAGTTCTCGAATAGTATATATGAATTTTTAGATCCGGTCAAGGCCCGAAAAGGAAAAAAAAGCCGAGTACCGGAAGGTAAACTCGACTGAACTAGAAGCCGGGACCGTATTGGGGTCCACGAAGTTCGGACGTTGACAGTTGAACCAGGAGTCCCGGGGAGCAGCCGCCCTGACTTTTGGTCATGACGTGACCAATCGTGACCGGGCCGACGCTTCCCATCAGTTCCACAGAGGTGTCCTTGGCCAACTTGCAAGCCGTCACGGGGCTGAGATGAGCGCCATCAGCGCTGTATATCAGCTGCTGCGGGTGCTCGATACGTAGATCGGTTTTGACAATGGCCCAGCCTTGCACCAGCGAGCGATTACCCCGCCCTGGTTCAGCATAAACCCCCAGGCCCGCGCTGGCGCAGACGGCGATGAGGATGAGGCCAAATACGAGGTCCCACGCGGTCCACGTCCATTTTTGGGTAGGCGTAACTGGCAGCGACTTTAATGTGCTCATGCGAATCCTCCATACGGACATATTTTACAACAAAAAGCCGCCCCATTCAAGGGCGGGGCGGTTCCTATACTTGGCTATTTTAGATATTTCGCTCTGTTCGCCTTATGTTCTTCCAAGGTTTTAGCAAAATAAGCTGTACCGTCTGGAGCATTTAGAAAATACAAATAATCCGATTGGGTAGGATAAATTGCCGCCTCTATAGAAGCCAAGCCGGGATTGCTTATAGGGGTCGGCGGCAATCCCCTGTTCTGATATGTATTGTATGGGGATTGGATTTGAGTGTCATCAATTGCGGTGGAGCGATCAGATTTACCGGTGACATAATTTACAGTGGCATCTGATTCCAGCGGCATATTGATCGCGAGCCGGTTATAAAATACTGATGCGACCATTTTTCTTTCCTTCTGCATGGAAGCAAGATCAGCCGCAGCAAGATTGGTTTTATTGCGACCCACTTCTTTTTCAATGATGGAAGCAAGAATCAAAACTTCCGATAGAGTACGTTTTTGATTTTCGATATCTGTCAGCATTTTGGGCGAAATTTTAGATACAAAATTATTTAGCATCTTGCTCACCAGGTCCGGTACCGAATTGTCTTTCGATAATTTATAAGTGTCGGGAAATAAAAATCCCTGGTAATTGAATTTCGCAGCTTCTTTTTGAAATTTAAATTTAAAATTATTATTGGTCAAAACCTGATCGAATTCAGTAGCTGATTTTATAATCCCCTTGTCCGCCAAATAATTTCCGATCTGCTTGCTGGTCAGTCCTTCCACGATCGTCACACTCTGTCCGGAAACTGCCGCCTTGCCGGCAGTCAGTACGCGCACAATTTCTGCCACAGTCATGTTACTGTTCAGGACATATTCGCCGGCCTGAATTTTATTTCCACCATCGTGCAGTTTGGAATAAATTATAAAAATAGTTTTATTATTTATAATTTTCCGCCTTGCCAGCTGCGCTGCGATTTCTCTGGTGCTCAATCCCTTAGTCACCGTAAATTTAATTTCATGGCTTTCGTCTGTGGCTGCCCGGTTCACTTTCGTGTAGTAATAAATTCCCATGACCAATACTGACAGGGCAAGCAAAACCGCAATCAGGAGGATACTCTTGCGGAATCCCCTTTTTGGCTCATCAATTCGATATTCATTAGAAGTCATTTGCATGCAATTATTATAACATAAAAGCGCCCAAAAGCGCTTTTATACATTTCCTAATCGTTTATATTTTTATTTCTGATAAGTCACTCGGATATCTTTACTGCCGAACATTTGCACCACGAGATTTGTATTGTGATAAGAAACTACGGCTAAGCCCACTTCAGAATAAAATGGCGAAAGAATATTCGCGCGGTGAGTGGGTGAGGCCATCCAGGAATTTTCCAAATCTTGAGCGTCCGAATAACCTTCCGCTAAATTTTCGCCGGCATAGGTATAATTGTAACCCATGGTCTTAAACCAATGCCAAGGCGTGGCCCCGGTCGGTGAGGTGTGCGCGAAATATTTATGGATCCGCATGTCTTGAGCCTTAGCAAGCGCTGCCAAGTTTAAAGTTGAGTTGAGATTAAGCGTGGACAATCCGTGATTAATCCGGTCCTGGTTGACCAGATCGAGAATTTCTTGCTGGCTTAAAACCGTTGCCTCAAAACTAATGGAGGATATCAAAGCGATTGTAGCCAATAAAAAACCAAATCTTACTTTGGAATTCATTGTATTTTATTTGATTTTATTTTTGTTTCGTAAAGTATCTCAACCTTACATGGTTATTATAGCAGATTTTGGAAAATTTTGCAAGAGCGATCTCATTTTTGAGCAGTTATGATCCATCTGCCAATATGATCCAGTTCTAAATGCAGATTTTTGAATTTAGAACATAATTCTTTTATCTCCCCTTCTCGATAGAAGCTATGAGCCAGTCCTTTTTCCGGACCAGACATCGATGCATAAGTTTCTGGTGCCAGTTCTTGATGATCTTTGAAAGTATTCCACTGTTTACTGCTTTCAAAATCAGGCAGCGTGATTAAAATCTTACCAGTCGGTAATAAAACTCCATAAATTTTATCAATCAGACTCTTCACATCCTTTTTCAAACCATGATGTATGGTCGAAATTGAATATATAAAATCGTATTGCTGATCTGGAATCAAATATTCAAACATGTTCGCGCATTTGACATCCGTTTCGCTGACATTTTTTTGACTCATCTTCACAGCTGTCTCGCTGGAATCAATACCGGCGACATTAAATCCTTTTTCCTTTAGGTAACGCAAATATTTCCCTGTGCCACAACCAATATCAAAAGCTTTCTTCGAATCGAACTTTGCTTCTTCCACAAACTTTGTAAATTGTGGAATTAATCCTTCGTTCAAAGTCGCCCAGGCTTCCCCGCCCTTTTCATAGTCCTTATATATTTTATCCCAAATTGTCATGAATTAATTATAGCATTAAAAAACAGCCGCTCTGAGCGGCTGTATTTTAAAAGAACTGATCAGTTCTCCGAACTAAGACTTGATGTCTCGTTCGATTTTATCCAGAACCTTTGAAGCGTGGTCTCGTCCGCCGAGTCCAAAAGCCAAACCTCCGGCAATGGTCAACATGGCGATAATTCCGGTAAAGAGTGTATCGACAAATTTTTCAGCAACTTTAAGTTGGCTTAAGGTTGCTAAAACAGTGAAGACCATAACCGACCACTGCGTGACAGCAGCCAGCATGTCTGCTGAACTCAATCCAGCAGCTTGGACGCTATGGCGCACCAATCCTGACAAGAATCGGGCAACCATAGAACCGACCAACAGAATTGCAGCACCCGCGATTACAGTAGGAATGTAATGCAATACGTCATTTAAGAATGCCGAAATTTCCTTTAAGTTGAGTATCTCTGCAGCCGCTAGAAAAGCAGCGACCAACAAAAACCACTTAACTAACCAAGCAATGGTCCCCGAGATTGTCATCTTCATTCCAGTGCGGGCAGAGATTTCGTCGAGACCCAGCTTGTCCCCGATCTCATCCAATTTAATCGAATGCAAAACTTGTTTGATAATCTTTGAGAAGAAACTGGCAACCACCCAGCCGATCACCAAGATAATGACGGCGACTAGGAAATTTGGCAAAAAGTTGATGAAGCGGGCATAAAGATCACGCAAAGAAGCCGCTATTGCATCCGAGTAAGAATTATAATTATTCATTTCATTCACCCCCTTTCGGTTTCCCCCAAACCCCGCCGATGAGCGGACGACCTTTGTTATTATTTCGAACTACGAATTTTTACGAAACTACGAATTGAATTAACTCTTTCGTAATTTCATTTTCGTCCGTACTTTTTTCTAGCCGGCAGCACAAAAAAACCAAGCCCTGAAAATGCAGGTTACTTGGCGTTTCTAGATTTGAATTGGTGTTTAGTTTCCATCAGAAATTCACAACTGTATTCATTATATCACAATCTTAAGCAATCGTCAAGCTAATCGTAATAGCCCAATAGCTTGGAAACACTTAAGCTTAAATAGCATTAAGAGTTTCAAGCATTTATGTACACAACTAATCCCAAGGTTCCAAGGCTCCGAGCACGAGCAGTTGAGATGGTTAGATCTGGTAAATCAGTGACT
>DASWFI010000001.1:0-3351 GCA_036394315.1 Patescibacteria group bacterium | reverse complement strand
GAGCTTGATCACATCAGGTTCTTTCGCGAGTATGATGGAAATGAGATGGAGCCATTGCTGACTGTCTTTGCCAATAAGGAGCATATACCTGTGTTCCAGGATGAGAGTATATTTCACACTAATGAACATCGACATCGTGTTTGGGTAAAGGATGGACAGCAGCCCCTCCGAAAGAAGGGGAATGGTCATTGTGTACATGTTTCTGATTTTATCACTGAACAGGGCCAATTGGTCTTAACAGAGGAAGAAGAGACACAGAACAAAGCATCTCCTGCTGCCACCCAAGTCAAGTCTGATGCAAGAGTTGTCATATATCCAGGTAAAGGTCATGATGCATGGTGGGATGGCCAGCAACTTGTTAATCAGGTATGAAATGACAATACCATCACAAACAAGGAATTAATATTTTATATACAGTTAAAGGATGCAATTGATATATTTGAGTTCAAATATCTGGACTGTGTCAGTGTCTGGATATTTGACTGCTCTTCAAGTCATGAAGGATTTGCACCTGATGCATTGAATGTGAATGGTATGAATGTCAATCCTGGTGGAAAACAGAAGAAGATGCACCCAACCATTATTCCATTTGATAATCCTCCCCCATTACCCAATGAGTCAGACACTCGTGGTCAGGTCCAGCTCATGGTCTATCCAGAGGATGGTCCCACCATTCCTACTGAACTCTGGGGAAAACCAAAAGGAATGCGAGCAGTGTTGCAGGAGCGCCATAGTGTGTGGAGGAGACTTGTTGCTGAAACTCGGAGTGGGAAGCCAATTGGGACTTGTGATTGGTGTTGTAAGTCCCAAGCCACAAAAGATACAGAGGCTCGCATTGCTGCTGCAGAGGCTTCAGGAGAGGAAGTGGATGATATCCTTCCTGATGCTTTGGAAGAGCCAACCCTGACATCAGATTGGTGTTGTATGACACGTGTCCTTTCTCTGCAATCTGACTTCAAGAATGAGAAGCCACTTCTCCGGAAATATGTGGAAGAATGGGGCCACATTTGTCTATTCCTGCCAAAGTTTCATTGTGAGCTCAACCCAATTGAAATGTATTGGGGGTATGCCAAGTATTGTAAGTTGGAACCAGTTCTATTTGTATTTTAACACTCAATCTCTATTAGGTTATAGGGCTTCCACAGATGGGAAGTTCAAAACTGCAAAGGCTCTTGTCCCCCAGTGCTTGGATTCTTGTGATCTTGTCACAATCCGTCGTTTTTTCCGGAAGACTTGGTGCTATATGGATGCATATGAGTAAGATTTGTGACTATCATCACTAACATGATGTTTAACCTGCTTGCTACACAGAAAAGGTCTCACTGGTGTGCAGGCCAAGTATGCTGTTCAGAAGTACAAGTCTCATAGACGTATCAAAATGGCTCTTTTTAGCAATTGATTTTTGATAACATTTTTCTTTTGCCTAACACCTTCCAAAAAAGGAAACTTTTTTTTCCAAAAAAAATTGGCCACTTGCCAAAATTTCAAAAACCTGTAGAATAACGCTCCATATGCTGTTTTTATAGTAGGATTTTAATTTGAAGCCAAGTTTACTGTTAGGATTTTTCACTACAGGGATGTCAACAATAACTGATCTACACTGTAGGAATGGGGATGTGGGAAGTGGGATGGGAGCGGGGGAAAATGATATTGCGCGACTTAGCGACTTCTCCATTTTCGGGTTTGTAATACCAGCATGCGCAAGTTTCATCCGAAAGTCCGAGAAATTTGTATTTGTGGGAACAGGGATTGAGTTTCCCTTTATGGTCTTGATTTAATACCCACATGTCGCAACCAAAAATTCGGACAGAGCTGATATCCGGTTTCTTATTGTAGAACATTTCGAATGGAGTTTTCCCCTTTAAGGCACAAGTTGGGGAGCGATTCTTGAGATGGCAGGCATAGGCTACTGCATAAGGCCATAGTGATTTCGGCAATTCAGTGTCGAAAACCATTGCGCGCACGTGATCTAGAATTGTCCGATTTAGTCGTTCTGAAATTCCGTTTTGGGCGGATGTGTGTGGAGCGGTTGTATTGTATAGAGTGCCCTGGTTACGGAGATGCCGAATCATTTTGTCGTTCAGGAATTCTTTCCCGCTGTCAAATTGAACACATTTAATTTTTTGATTGTATTGAGTCTTCAAGCACAACTCGTATTGTCGGTATGCTTCGAGTGCATCGGACTTCTCCTTTAGGAAAGTGATGGCAGAAAATCGTGTTGCAGCATCAGTGAATGAAATATAATACTGGAATCTGCCATGTCCAGTGACTTGGGCCGGTCCCCAAATATCAGTAACAATGAGTTCCCCGATGTCCGTATATTGAGTGGTGGATTCTTTTGGAAGTGGATGGACAGTGTGTTTGCCCTGAATACATGCGTTGCAATCAAAGTCGAGTGGGGAAGGGATGACCTTCATACCCTGAACGGTCCCTGAGTCCTGCATTGATTTGAGTGTTTGGGGAGAGATGTGCCCCATGGCCTTGTGCCACTCCTCCCAGGTTTGTCCACCTGAGTCCCCCATTGTTCCGGCCATCGCAGCCGGCTTACCAGTGACCTGCATATCCATCATATACAGTGAGTCTCCACGAGCTTTTCCCTGGCAAAGTTTGGTACCACCCTTGGTAACCAATACAATTTGACCCGATTTGATCTGAATGTTTCCACCGGCTTGGTTGAAATGGCACAGGGATAGGAGATTGCCATCAGTAGATGGGATATGGTAACATTCCCTGAGCTCAACTGAATTAGATTCTGTGCATGACTTCATTGTGATGGCAACAGTCCTGCAACTGTGAATTTGGGTCTTGATGCCGCCCACACCTGTAAGGTACTGTCCCGAAAGAGGATGATATTCAATAAATGAATTGCGATTGCATATGATGTGATGATCAGTGCCTGAATCGGCAATCCAGGCATCGCCAAATTGTAATTGAGTGCTGCTGAATGCACTCTTGAGATCGCTCGTCCCTTTTTGGGTAGTGATGTTGGCATTCTTCTTCTTTTCGGCATCGGCAAGACGCTTTTGGCATTCCCGGGCCCAATGTCCAATTACTTATCAAAGACATAATGCTGCATTATACCTGCATCCTCTGGACTTTATTGGCTCATAAAATAGCATTAAATCATAGCTTTCCAACGATATTACTCGCACTTAATTTGGCCCAGCAGTTGTGGAGCTATAGCCCAAAAACTGACTGATACCCACTGGTACCAAACTGATACCCAACTGATACCCATGGGAAAATGGGTTTTTCTCCATCAGTTTTGATCGGTTGGATGTGAAATTAATATGATGTGAAAGGGTGGTTAAATGGCTTTCCGATGGGATAGGTTTCATAAGTTAAGGTGGA